>JAJKIV010000259.1 GCA_021154285.1 Gemmatimonas sp.
AACCTGCGCGGCGAGAACGACGGACGCGGGTGGCTGCTGCTGGAGCATCTGCGCCACTGGCGCGTGTGGAACGATTCGTTAGGCAGCCCGTTCTATCACAAGGTCGACATGGGCAACATCGCGCTCATGGGCCATTCGCGCGGCGGCGAAGCGGTGGCTGTCGCGGCGGCGTTCAACCGGCTGTCACACTATCCCGACGACGCGACGCTCAAGTTCAACTACAACTTCGACATCAAGTCGATCATCGCGATCGCCCCGGTGGACGGGCAGTACCAGCCGGCCGGCAAGCCGACCCCTGTGGAGAACGTGAACTACCTGGTCTTCCACGGCTCGCACGACGGTGACGTGTCCGCATTCTCGGGTCTCAGGCAATACCAGCGCATCAAGTTCACGGACGGCCGTCCGTGGTTCAAATCGGCCGTGTATGTCTATCGCGCGAACCATGGGCAGTGGAACACCGTCTGGGGCAACAAGGACAACGGGCAACGCAGTGGTCGCTGGCTCGCGCTCAATGCGTTGATCTCGCCCGAGGAGCAGCGCCAGTTCGCGCGCGTGTACATCGGCGGATTTCTCGACGCGACGCTGAGAGGGAAGAAGGAATACCTCCCGATGTTCCGGGACCACCGCACCATCGGTGCGTGGTTGCCGAAGACGATGTACATCACGCGCTTCGCCGAATCGAGCTTCCGCGCGCTGGCGAACTTCGAAGAAGATGTCGACGTAACGACCGGCTCCGTGCCCGGCGTGACGCTCTCGGGCGACAGCCTTTCCGGATGGAAGGAAGCGCCGATCCCGATTCGCTCGCGGAATAGCGACCTCGGAACGAACGCGGTGTGGTTAGGCTGGAACAACAAGCCGGCGGGCAAGGACACGACCAAGCCGCGCGCGCCCGCGAGCTACTCGATCACGATCAGCGACTCGCTCCGCGGGGCGTGGAACATCGGCGAGGGCTCGTCAGTAGTGCTCTCGCTCGCGCCCACACCGGCTACGCCGGGGCCGCGCAAGACCGAGCACGACACGACGAAGGCCGACTCGTCAGGCACGAAGGGAAAGTCGCCGGCCAAGGTCGCATCGAACAAGAAGCCCGACGAAAAGAAAGTCGCTGCGGATACGACGCCGTTCGATCTGAGTGTGGAGGTAGTCGATGCGTCGGGCGGGACGGTGCGCGTGCCGCTCAGTCAGTTCGGGAAGCCACGCCGGCCGCTGGAGATCACGGTGTATCGGCGGAAGGGGCGCGACAAGACGGCGTTCCCGAATACCTACGAGCTCGTGCTGCAGACGTATGTAATGCCGCTCAAGGATTTCCCGCGCGGCACGGGCAGCTTCGACGCGTCACGCGTGAAGACGATTCGCCTGGTGTTCGATCACACGCGGGTCGGCCAGGTGGTGGTGGATGACATCGGCGTTTCTGCCATCGATCCGGCCTATCTCGCCAATCGTTAGCGTTCGATCGATACGTAAGGGGTCAGACTCCTGTCGCACCGTTCCATTGCGCCGCAATGGAACGGTGCGACAGGAGTCTGACCCCTTACGTATGGTTCTGTTGCGCGGTTCTATCGGATGCGTATTCCAATCCGATGGCCGCTTCCCTCACCCTGATATGGCTCGAACCCGTAGTCGATCGAGACGCGGTCGAAGGTGAAGCTCGCGCCAAGGGTAATTGGTGCTGCGCCGTTTTCCTCCGGGAGCCGCGCTCCGATGAGGCCCGCGAAGGTCACGCCGTCGATCGGCACATAGCCGAGCTCCACTCCGCCCGCGGGTGACACGCGACCACCACGACGCACCGACACCTCGCCACTCGCCGCAAAATCGAACATCGCGCCCAACGGCACGCCGGCGGCGGCTACGCCGATGGTCCCACGCGTCGGGAGCTCGGCTGATGTCCCGAGCATCTTCGGGCTCGCGCCAAGGTTCTGAACCGTCGCGCCCACGGTCACGGGGCCAACCTCTTTTGCCGCGCCGACGTCGGTCAACCACACGCCGTCGCGCCCGTCAGACACCCTGTCCTGAGCGAGCTTCTGCGTCAGTCCCCAGCGAATGCCCTTGTACGCCATCTCCAGAGCGGCAGAGGCGACGAGGCTCGACGCCGGGAACGGACCGTCGGTGAGAAGCTGTTCGCCGTTAGGCGCAGCGTCGGGGTACCCCGGACCCGACGACCGGTAATCGAGCATCTGCGCGCCCAGCCCAAACCCGAACTTCCCGAACACGTACGTGCTCGCGACAGCGCCGGCGGTAGACACGGACCCGTAACGCTCGGCCGACACGGAAACTCCGGGCCGCGTGCCGAGCTGCGCGGGGTTGTAGAACACGGCTTCGGGCTCGCGAACGCCGACGTAGGCATTGCCAAACCCGATCGCACGCGTGCTGGCGGGAAGTTGTAGCACGATCGGACCAAAGCCCGCAGCCTGCGCTCGCGCCATGCTCGGGACGAGACCGAGGGCCACCACACCGACGACGCGTGCACGCATCTCGAATGACGGGGACAGTGTGACCGGCGCTCAGCCGCGCATCGACGAGCGCGCCAGATTTCAGAGGTGCGCGAAGCTAGCTGAGCGCGTCGTGATTCGCGAGCGCTCTTCCGCCCCGATGCGGCGAGTTGCAACGTTGCGCGGCCAATCTCCCACCCTTCACGACGACCCGTGACTCCGCTGTCACCACCGTACGACATAGACGCGTGGCGCGCCCGAATCCCGATCCTCGAACGCGCTGTTCCGATGAACAACTGCTCGCAGGCACCGCTCACCGACGCGACGCAGGCGGCGGTGGACGCGTACCTCGGGTCATGGGCGCGCGACGGGATGGACTGGGACGCGTGGATGGCGGAGGTCGAGCGCGCGCGGCAGTCGTTCGCGGGGCTCATCAACGCCGAAGTCGATGAGGTCGCGGTCACGAGCTCCGTGTCGCACGCTGCCAGTGCACTCGCCAGTGCTCTCTCGTTCGACGGCAGTCGACGACGCGTCGTGGCCAGCGCTGCAGAGTTTCCTACGGTTGGGCATGTGTGGCTCGCACAAGAATCTCGCGGCGCGGAGGTCGGCTGGGTGCCGCTCTCCGACCGCGGGACGATCGACACGAGCGACTACGCCACGCGCATCGACGAGCGGACTCGCGTCGTGTCGACGTGCCACGCGTATTTCGTCAACGGATTCAAGCACGACATCACGGCGATCGCGCGCATGACGCATGCACACGGCGCACTCCTCTTCGTGGACGCCTACCAGACGCTCGGCACCGAGCCAATCGACGTCAAAGCCCTCGACGTCGATGCGCTCGCCGGCGGCACGCTGAAGTACCTCATGGCGTCTGCGGGTATCGCGTTTCTCTATGTCCGCCGAGCGCTCGCTGAGCAGCTGCGCCCAACCGTGACGGGGTGGTTTGGGCGCACGCATCCGTTCGCGTTCGACGCCGCGGCGCTCGACTGGGCACCGGGTGCCCGGCGTTTCGATTCCGGCACACCGCCGATCATCAACGCGTACATCGCGCGGGCGGGGCTCGAGATCATTCACGAGGTCGGCCCGGCCAACATCGCCAGCTGGACGCGCGTGCTGTCGGATCGACTCGTCGCCGGCGGCAAGGATCGCGGGCTCACACTCTACGGCACACCTAACGCGGCAGACAAGTCGCCGACGACCGCCTTTTGGGTCGGCAACGATTCCGACACGGTGGAGCGCCGGATGCGGGCGCGCAACGTGATCCCATCCGCGCGAGGGAGCGTCATTCGACTGTCACCGCACTTCTATTCCACGATCGAGGACGTCGATCGCGCGCTCGATACGCTCGCTGCGGTGCTGCATGACGGCCCGGTCAGCGGATGAGTGATCCCACACCGGCGGCCATCACCGCCACTGCCGACCCGCAGCGCGAGACGTTCGCCTCGCGGTTCGGCGCCATCATCACGATGGTGGGGTTCGCGCTGGGCCTCGGAAACATCTGGCGGTTCCCGTACATGGTCGGGAAATTCGGCGGCGCGGCGTTCGTGCTCTTTTACGTGCTCGTGGTGCTGGTCATCGGCGTCCCGGGTCTCATGGCCGAAACGGCGTTAGGCCGGTACACGCGGCGCGGGACGGTGGGCGCGTTCGAGCGCGCGGGGTTGCCGGCCGGCAAGGCAGTGGGCTGGTTCTTCTTCGCGATCGTCGTCGCGGCGACCGGCTACTACATCAACGTCATCGGGTGGGTCGTGTACTACGCCCTCGGCGAAATCGCGCGCGCGGCCGGTTCCGCGCTCGACGTATCCGCCGTGCTCCCTCCCGACACGGGGTTCTCCGGGAAATCGGTGCTGTTGCAGATGGCATGCACCGCCGCCGTGATTCTCTCGTGCGTCGTGGTTCTCGTGCGAGGGCTTCGGCACGGCATCGAGCGCGCCGCGCGCATCGTGATTCCCCTGCTCTGCGTCATCCTCGTCGTGCTGATCTGGCGCGCGATGACGCTGCCTAACGCGTACGCCGGCGTCGCCTGGTACATCCTCAAGTTCCAGGCGGCGGATCTCACGCCGCGCGTGATGATGGCGGCAATCGGCCACGCGGTGTTCTCGTTGTCGCTGGGCGGCACGTTCATGGTGGTCTACGGCTCGTACCTCACGGCGAACGACAACCTGACGGCGAACGCGTGGTGGACGACGTTTGGCGACACCGTCTCCGGCCTGCTCGCCGGCTTCGCGATCTTTCCAGCGGTGTTCGCGCTCGGCCTCGCGCCGAACAGCGGACCGGGCCTCATCTTCGCGACGCTGCCGAAGGTATTCGCGGCGATTCCGGCCGGCTGGCTGTTTGGCCTGCTGTTCTTCATCTCGTTGTTCGGTGCCGGCTACTTATCGGCGATTGCGGCGTTCGAGGTTTTGGTCGCCGCCCTGACCGACAACACGCGACTGAGCCGACAGGTGGTCGTGTGGCTGGTCGCGGGCGTCGCGTTCCTCATTGCCATCCCTCCGATGATCAACAACCAGGTCTTCATCCCGTGGGACCTCACGTTCGGTTCCGGAATGCAGACGCTGGGTGCGCTGGTGGCGGCGGTGACGGTTGGGTGGGCGATGAACCGTGGCGAGGCGATTCGAGCGCTGTCCGAGGGGGCTCCACGTGCGGTGCCGAACTGGCTATACCTGTGGATTCGGTGGGTGATCCCTGGAGCGCTGCTGGCCGTCGGCATCTGGTGGCTCGTGACGGACGTCCTTCACCTCACCGGAGGCGTGTAGACACTCGCTCTCGGCGGCGTGTCGCCATAGCTTCGATTTCGTCTCCGGTTTTCCGTCTCTGCGATCAAGGGGTCAGAGCCCTTGAATGCTCGATATCAAGGGGTCAGAGCCCTTGAATGCTAAGTGGTTGATTCTCAAGGGCGACCGTTTCAAGGGCTCTGACCCCTTGATCGCCCCTTGATCGGCGCTGTTCGTCTTTCCGTCTTCCGTCTCCCGTCGCCTGTCCCCGTCGCCCTCCGCGGTCAGTGCCCGTTTCCGTCAACCACTCCCGCCTGATCTACGACGCGCTCAAGGAGTGCGGCATCGGTCTCGTCTCGGCGCTGCCCGAGACGTGGCTCGTCCATCTCATCCGGATGGCGGAGGACGACCCGGAGATGATCCTGGTTCGACTCGCCAAGGAGGAGGAGGGCGTCGGCATCTCGGCGGGTGCCCATCTCGCCGGGACGAAGTCGGCGATGCTGATGCAGAACCACGGCTTTCTCGCGTCGGTAAACGGCATCGTGTCGTGCGCGCAGCTCTACCGCCTCCCGTTGCTGATGTTGATCAGCCATCGCGGCGAGTTCGGCGAGCGCGATCCGTGGCAGACGGAGGGCGGAGGGGTAACCGAGCACGTGTTACAGGCGCTGCGTATTCCGTTCGCGTATCTCGACGCACCTGGCCACGTGGCGCATCGCATTCGAAAGGCGCAGACGCTGGCCTATTCATCGAACAAACCGGTGGCCTTGCTGTTGTGCAGAGATCTCATGTGGGAGGAGTGATTCCCCGAGACCGTCGAGCTATGCTCCGAATAGACGCGCTACAGTCTGTCTACGAAAAGCTTCAGGATCGCGTCGTCATCACGATCATGGGGGCGGTCGCGGCCGAGCTGCAGGCGATCGGGCATCGCCCGAATCAGTTTTACCTGCAGCACGCCATGGGACTCGCCTCATCGATGGGCCTCGGCGTCGCGCTCACGCGCCCGGAGCTCTCGGTGGTCGTCTTCGACGGCGACGGGTCCGTGCTCATGAACCTGGGCGGCCTAACGACGCTCGCCCGGTATCGGCCGCGCAACCTCGTGCACGTTGTGTTCGACAACGAGAGCCTGCTGTCCGTTGGCGGGTTCCCGACGGCCACGTCCACGGGCAGCGACATCACCGCGATGGCCGCCGCGGCGGGCATTCCGCGCGCGGTCACCGTCCGGACGGTCGAGGACTTCGTCGCCGCGTTCGACGAGGCGATTGCCGCCCACGAGCTCACGACGATCGTCGCGAAGGTCGACGCCAAGGGTCCCGCTGGCTTCGTCACCGACCTGGCGCTGCTCGAGAACCGATTCGAATTCCAGCGCTGGCTGAAGAAAGCCGGCGCGCGTACCGCGCACCCCGCATCCTGATGTCCACGCTTCTCCAGCAACTCGTCGCCGAGCTCGACGCCGGTCGCCTGCGCGTCATCGACCTCACGCAGCCGCTCGGACCCGACACGCCGGTGATTGGCCTGCCGCCGATCTTTGCGCCGTCTCCCGGCGTGACGATCGACGTCATCTCGAAGTACGACGACAAGGGACCGGCGTGGTACTGGAACACGATCCACATGGGAGAGCACACGGGCACGCATTTCGACGCGCCGGTGCACTGGGTCACCGGCAAGGACCTGCCTAACAACACGTGCGACACGATCGAGCCGCGTCGGTTCGTCGGACCGGCATGCGTCATCGACATCACGCGTGAGGTCGAGGCGAACCCGGACTATCTCCTGACGCCGCAGGACCTCGAGCGGTGGGAGAAGGCGAACGGCCGCGTGCCGAAAAACGCGTGGGTGCTGCTCCGCACCGGATGGAGTACGCGGAAGACGACGAAGGAATTTTTGAACGTCGGCGAGGACGGCCCGCACGCGCCGGGTTTTCACCAGGACACGTCGCGGATCCTGGCGCACGACCGGGACGTCCTTGGCGTGGGCGTCGAGACGATTGGCACGGACGCCGGTCAGGCCGGTCGGTTCGATCCGCCGTTCCCGAACCACTCGACGATGCATGGGGCTGGCAAGTTCGGTCTGGCCAGCCTGTGCAACCTCGAACAGCTTCCAGCAGTGGGGGCCGTCGTGATTGCTGCACCGCTCAAGCTGGTGCATGGAAGCGGGAGTCCGCTGCGGGTCATCGCGATCGCACCGTGAGCGATCTGGTGGCAGGCGACCGGCCGCCTAACGACTTGGGAGATCACATGATTACCACGGAGACCGAGCTCGACCTCAAACAGTTCGTCGAGGGCGGCGACGGGATTTCCACCATCCGCGGCGGTGGCAGTGTCCGCGGCTGGAACGGCATTCGGTACCGGGCAGGCTTGTCGGCAAAGAACGTCGGCGCGACGAAGCTCTCGATGAACGTCGCGACCATCCCGCCGGGCGGGGTCGCGTACGCGCACATACACGTCGACTTCGAGGTGATGCTCTACATCCTCCAGGGTCACGTGCGCCACGAGTACGGCCCGGGACTCACGAAGGTGGTCGAGAATCAGGCGGGTGACTTCATCTTCATCGAGCCCGGCGTCCCGCACGAGGTGTTCAACATGAGCGACGTTGAGCCGGTCATTGCGGTCGTCGCGAGGTCGGACGCCTCGGAGTGGGAGAACATCGTTCCGTACGACCGCAAAACCCTGTAGTGAAGGCTGCGGGATCAAAGGGGTCAGAGTCGTTTGAATTCGAGATCTTGGCCATGCCGAGTTCCCAGAATTCGAACGACGCTGACCCCTTTGATCTTGAAGCGCTAACCAGCCAGCAGTGTCTCCATCTCCTCCCGCGTCGCCACGCGAGTCTTGACCTCGCTCGCGATCTCCACGACGAGCTCACCGAGGCGAGCGTTGACGTCCTCGAAGCCCCGAATCGACTGGGTGTCGAGCTGACCGAGCACCGTCACCGCATCCAGTAGTCGCTGCACCGCCGCATCGCGAGCCCGCTCGCACTCCGCCAGGCTGTCGTTCCATGCCGCGTCGCCGTCATCGCGACTCCGCTCACGGTCGAATTGGGCCAGACTTTCGTCGAGCGACGCGAGGTCCCGTGCCGACGTGCACGCGAGTGCGAGGAGGTCATCGACCGTCACCGCGATGCCTGACGAGTCCTGGCGCAGCGCGAGTGCTCGGCGCACCGATTGTCCACGCCGGACCACGTCCGCCAGCAGCGAGCGCGCCGGACCTGCGGGAAGCGCGGCAAACGCCTCGGCGATCCTCGTGCGGGTCGGTCCCGACAGCGCAGTTTGCTGCTTCGTGATGGTCAACGCGGGCCGTCGGAGGCCCAGCATGCCGCCGCCCAGAAGTAACAGCGCGAACGGGACCGCCGCGGCAGCGACCATTGGGTCCACAACGGCGCCGGCCACTGTGCCGGCGATGACGACGAGGCCAACCAAAAACAGGAAGCCTGCGGGGAGCGCGCGCCACAGCTCACGCTCCTTGACCACGCGCGCGCCGATCCCGCGCGCCGCGAGGATCTCCACAACCCGACTCTCGGATTCGGCCGGCACACGCATCAGCGGCCTCTCGCCCTTCGATACCGCAGCGAGCGTCTCGGCCTGAACCTCGGGGCCGAGCAGTTCCGCTGTCGCGTCGAGCACCCGGTCGCGCTCCAGGGGCGAGCGCGGTCCCAACAGGAACACGAGCGCATCCGTCTGCGACGACGCGCTCGAGCAGGCCGGGCACACCGTCGTGCCTAACACATCCACCGCGCCGCAGATAACACACTGGTCCCGCTCGAGCGACACGAGTCCCGCACCGGCCCTGGCATCGCGATTCGTGAGTGCG
>JAJKIV010000260.1 GCA_021154285.1 Gemmatimonas sp.
CACGTCAACGAGACCGTGCAGCTCGAGCGGGACACGATTCGGCATGTGAAAGGTCGCGAGGTGCTGGTGCTCCGCGATGACGTGCTGCCGGTCGTCCACCTGCGCGACGTCGTTCGCCTGCCGAGGCGCGACGGAGGGGGAGGGCAAGTCGTCGTATTGGAGGTGGCCGACCGGCGCGCCGGAATGGTCGTGGACGAATTGACGGGCCAGCAGGAGATCGTCATCAAGCCGTTCGACGCGGTGAAGGACGGTCTCTCCGTATTCAGCGGGGCGACGATCCTCGGCGACGGGGTACCGGCGCTCATCCTCGACGTGAGCAGTCTTTTCTAGTGGAGCGGGAATGAACGACCTGAAGACTCTGAAGCCGGTCCAGGTAGATGCGTTGCGCGAGGTCGCAAACATCGGCGCCGGGCATGCGGCCACCGCGCTGTCCCAGATGACGGGCAGCACGATCATGATCAGCGTGCCGACGATCACGATCGCGAAGCTGGAGGACGTACCGCCGCAGATCTCGGGGCCGGAGGAACCGGTTGCCGCGGTGCTCATGAACATGATGGGCGACCTCACAGGCCGGACGCTCCTGGTGTTCCCGAAGCAGACTGCCGTTAGGCTGTCGGAGCTCATGCTGCGTCGTCCCGCCGGTTCGTCCGCGGAGCTCGGCGAGCTGGAACAGTCCGCGATCAAGGAAGCGGGGAACATTCTGAGTGGCGCCTACATGAACGCGCTCAGCGATTTCATGGGCCTCATGCTCCTCCCGTCGCCACCCAGCCTCGCGGTCGACATGTCGAGTGCGGTGCTGACGACCGCGTACCTGCAGTTCGGCACAGACCGCGACTTCGTGTTCTGCGTGGAGAGTGAGTTCTACATGCAGGATCTCCACGAGCGATTGCGCGGGTTTTTCCTCCTGTTGCCTGACGTGGCGTCTTTGCAGGCTATCCTGAGAGCAGTCCGGTTGGGCTAGGCACAGTGGGAACTGGGAACTGGGAACCGGGAACGGAGACTTCGCTGACAGATGAACTGCTGGCGAAGGCGGCTGCTCGTTCATCCGGAGCGCACCGGGCCGTCGTGAATGGCTCGGTTCCCAGTTCCCAGTTCCCGGTTCCCGCTCAGCCGGGGTCGGGACCTCAGCATAGCCTAACGTCCGAACGGGATCGCGATGTCCTGAGGTCATTCGCCAAGCGGATCGACCCATCCGACGCCGGCGCGCACAACAACCTCGGGGTTCTCTACTACAACAAGGGCTTGTTAGGCGAGGCGGTCACCGCCTTCTCGCGCGCGCTCGAGCTCGATCCGAAGATGCAGGTCGCGCAGCGCAACCTGGAGATCGCGTACTTCAACACCGGCTACTACGATCGCCGCGTCGCCGAGCTGAAGGATCGGCTGCGCGTCCAAGCCGACGACCGGGACGCCCGCTGGGAGTTAGGCCGCACGTACGCGCTGCTCGGGCACGTGGACAACGCCGTCGACGAGTTCAGCGAGCTGCTGCGCTTCTACCCGGATGACATCGGGGCGATCGTGCAGCTCGGGCTCGCGGAGAAGGGGAGCGGCGACCTGGAGAACGCGCAGCGCTGGTTCTCGCGGGCACTCTCGCTCGATCCGGCCAGCGCGATCGTCCAGTTCTACGTCGGCGAAGTGCTGTACAACCGCGGCATCAACGACGAGGCGCTACAGGCGCTCCGGCGATCCATCGAGCTCGCGCCCGACAACCCCGACGCACACTACCTGCTCGGCTTTGTGTTAGGCGACATGGGTCGCCATGACGAAGCCCAGAAGGCAACGAAGCGCGCGATTCAGCTGAACCCGGCGCTGTCGCGAGCGCACGCGAACCTGTCGCTCGACCGGAGCACGTCCGCGTCGTACGAGCCGGTTGTCGCGCAGCGAGCGGCACGCGCGGTCGATCGTGAGATGGGTGTGGCGCCGGACGGGCAGCTCGCGCACTTCAGCCTCGGCCTCGCGTTCCGGCAGAAAGGTTACTACGCCGAGGCGCTGCGCGAGTACCGCCTCGCGGCGGAGCGCGGCGAGGATGGGGATCTGCTGCTGCAGGCGATGGCCGAGGTGCACCTGCTGAAGAAGGAGCCAGCGACCGCCGCGCAGCTCTACGAGAAGCTGCTGGTGGCCCGTCCCGACAGCCCAAAGCTCTGGAACGAGCGCGGGATCGCGCTCCACCAGGACGGGCGGTACATCGATGCGGCCGAGAGCTACCGCCGCGCGGTGGCCTGCGACTCCAAGTACGCGTTAGGTCTGAACAACCTCGGCGTCGCGCTGTATCACGTCGGCAACGCGGAAGCATCGGTCGACGCGTTCCGCTTCGCGCTCAAGGCGCAGCCATTGTTCATCAAGGCGCGACTCAACCTCGCGCTGCTGCTCTTCAAGAAGAAACGGTTGCCGCTCTGCCTGGAGGCGTACCGACAGGTGCTCCAGATGCAGCCGGAGCAGCCGGTAGCGTGGAACGGCGTTGGACTCGTCCTGGTGGAGCTCAAGAAGCTCGAGGACGCGCGGAACGCCTACACCCGCGCCATTCAGGCGAGACCCAACTACGCCGAAGCGCACTACAACCTGAGCTTCGTCCTCTCGAACCTCGGCGATTACGACGGCGCGCTTCGCGCGACGAAGCGGGCGCTCGAGATCGATCCGTACTACGTGCCGCAAAAGTTCGAGTTGGCGATCGACCTCGAGTTCGAGGATCCGGAGTTTACAATCGTCCCGGACCTCGCCGGCGAGAAACGCACGGACGGATCGGTCGAGGAGTTCGCGCTCGACACGGGCGTGCTCGATTCGCTGTTCACCGAGCTGGCTCCCGCGGCGCCACCGCCGCCGGCCGCGATGCCACCCGGTACGCCATACGCCGCCGCAGCGGATTACCTGTCGAAGGGCCTCCTCGATCGCGCGTCGGCCGAGGCGAGCCGCGTGCTCGCGCGTGGCGGCGACTCGATCGAGGGGCTGACGCTGCTCGGCGACGTGTTTGCGAAGCAGGGCGCCTACGGCGAGGCGCTCGATCGCTACCGTGGTGCCCGCGCTGCCGCGACCGGAACCGCCGACGCCGTACTGGCAACACGGCGCGCGCTGGCCGGAGAAGTTCGCGTGCTCATCATGCTCGGCAGAGGCGGTGAGGCGCGTCCGCTCGCGGAAGACCTGTTGACTGCCGCGCCGGCCGATGTCGAGATGCTCATTCTCGCGGCAACTGCTCGTGCTGATGGCGGGGATCCGGCGGCGGCGCTGGATGCGCTCGAGCGAGCGCGCCGCGGCGCGCCTGCACGAGCCGACGTGCTCAAGCAGATCGGGGATGTCGCGCGCTCCATCGGAGATTTCGAGAGCGCCGTCGAGTCGTATCGTCACGCGCTGACGCTCGACCCGGACTTCGCGGTCGTTCGCTATCAGCTCGCGATGATCCTCGAGAGGAAGGGCTTCAATGCCGATGCGGAGCGCGAGCTCGTCGGGGCGCTCGACTCGGTGCCGACCTACACCGAGGCCGCCCTCTCGCTGGCGTCGCTGCGGCGGCGACTGCGTCGCCACGATGAGTCGCTCGCGCTGCTCGTCGACTTGCTCCAGCGCGATCCGTACAACCTGGACGCGCTGACGTCGTTAGGCGAGACGCTGTTCGATGGCGGCCGGCGCGGCGACGCGGCCGTCGCGTTCGCGCGCGTCCTGCGCTTCGATCCGGAGCATGTCGGCTCGCTGTACTTCGAGGGCGTCCTAGCCGCCGATCAGCATCGGTATCGCGAAGCGATCGAACGGTGGCGGCGGGTGGTGGACCTCGAGCCGGGGAGCGAGTACGCCCGGCGCGCGCGCCGGGACTCGCGCACGGCCGTCGATCTGCAGCGCATCTTCGTCGCACGGGGGCCCGCGGCGTAATGGCGATCGAAGGTCCGCTCCGCGAGCTCGGCATCCACGACGTGTTCCAGCTGCTCGATCTGAGCCGGAAGACCGGGTCGCTGCGCGTGACGTCGGCGCTGCGCGACAACGAAGGCGTTGTCTGCTTCGAGGGCGGGCGCGTCGTGTCTGCGTCGATCCGGACGAATCCGCATCCGCTCGGCGCGATGCTGGTGCGCGCCGGAAAGATCTCCGAGGGCGATCTGCAGCGCGCGCGCACGGCGCAGCAGAGTCGAACCGATGGCAAACGACTCGGTGAGCTGCTCGTCGAAGCGGGCTGCCTGACGTGGCGTGAGCTCGAGCGCCAGGTCCGCCTCCAGATCGAGGTGGTCGTGTTCGAGCTCATGTCGTGGCAGGAAGGGTTCTTCTCCTTCGTCGAGGGCGGGGCCGCCGACTGGACGACGGAGGCGACCGCACGGATCTCGACCGAGTCGCTGCTGATGGAGGGTGCACGCCGGATCGATGAGTGGGCGCGCATCGCCCACAAGATTCCGCACCTGGGCGTCGTCCCGGTGCTCGCGCCCATCGACGAGGACCATCCGTCGCTGCTCGATCTCCTTCCGAGCGAATGGGAGATGCTCGCGATGATCGACGGCCAGTCGGACCTGCGCGGTATCGCGAACCGCCTCGGGCGCAGCGAATTCGACGTCGCGAAGGTCGCGTACGGGCTCCTGTCCACCGGCGTGATCGAGGTGCGTGCGGCGGAACGCGCCGCGGTCGTGGAACCGCTGGCCGGCGATGACCCCGAGCCGCACATCGAGCAGGCGCGCGTCGCGCTACGCGAGGGACGCCTCGAGCAGGCGCTCACTGCGGCGAACGCCGCGACACGGGCCGCGCCGACACGCGCCGATTCGCAGCTGCTCGTTGCTCGCGCACTCATGCGACTGGACCGCGAGCCCGAAGCCCTCGAGGCGCTCCGGCGCGCGGCCCAGCTCGAACCACGGAACCCCGAGGTGCTGCTGGCGTTAGGTGCCGCCGCGGCCCGCAGCGCAGGGATGGACCAGGCCATCCTCTCGTGGCAGCGCTACCTCATCGAGGCGGGCGACCGACCCACCGTGACGCGCGTGCGAGAGATGCTCGATTGTGTCGTGCGCCTGCGTGCGCTGCTCAAGGGGGTCGAGGATGCCTGACGAGATTCGACGACTGAGCGATGATCTCGCGCGCGATCCGTCGAGCCTCGTGTTCATGCCGCTCGCGGACGCGCTGCGGCGTGCCGGTCAGCTTGACGTCGCGCTGCGCGTCGCGCTGCGGGGCCTCGACCGCCATCCGTACCTGCCGGACGCCCACGACGTGCTCGCACGCATCCACGCGGATCGCGGGGATCTCGAGCGAGCCTCGGACGAGTGGGAGATGGCGTTGCGGCTCGATCCGTCGCACGCGCACGCGAATCTGGGGCTGGGCTTCGTGGAGTTCCGCCGCGGCGATCTCGAGAGCGCCGAGCGTCGCTTGTCGACGGTGCCGCCCGCGGACCATACGCCGGGCGTCGCGGCTGCACTCGCGCACGTTCGCAGCGCGCTCGGCGCGCGCACAACGAACGGTGTGGCGGTCATGGTGCCTGAGCCCCAGGTCGTAGCGCCAACGCCGGTGGCCCCGGCCGAGACCACGCCGCATTCGACCGTTTCGGTGCCCGAGTTCCCGTCACCGGACCCGTCGCGCACGAAGCAACTGTTCGATTCGGCGCTCGATGCGTCAGATCAGCACGCGCTGCTCGTCGACGGGGATGGGCTGGTTCTCGCCGGCGCGTACATCGACGGGAGTGGGAAGGACGTCGGCGAGGTTATCGCCGCAGAGCTGGCGGGCGTGAGCAGCGAGGCTGAGCGCGCGATGCGCCACCTCGGCCTTGGTGCATGGACGTCGCTGCTGGTGGAGGCCGATGAGGCAATCGTCGCGATGACGCCGGCTCCGAACGGCAGCCTCCTCGTCGTGACCGCCTCCCGCAAGACGCCCGTCGGCCTCGTGCGCCTGCTGCTGGACCGTGTGCTCGCGCGCGCGCGCGACTGGCTCGTGAGGGTATCATGAGCAAAACGCCGTACGCCGAGCTCCTGTCAATGCTATCCCGTCACCGCGGAGTGGTGGGCAGCTTCGTGGTTTCCGAGCGCGACGGGCTCGCCGTCGATTCGAACGTGCAGATCGGTGTGCACGCAGAGGCGGTGGCCGCGCTGGCGGCGTCACTGCACCGCAAGGCGCGCCTCGCGTGTGGCGCGGCCGGATGCGGCGTCGTGACGTTCCTTCGACTGGACGCTGAGAAGGGCGGCATCTGCGCGGCGGGGCGAGACGATCTCGTGCTCGTCACTATCTCGGAAGCCAGGGCCAACATCGGGCTGCTGCGAGTCGAGATGATGCGGGCTGCAAAGGCGCTGACATGAGCGCGTGCATCGCGAGCGTGCCGGCATGAGGACCGCCGTCGAATCCTGGATCGAGGAGCCGCTGATGAAGTTCATCAACGACTCTCGCGTTAGGATCGCGGTCCTGCTCGAGTCGAGCGGGCGCGTGCTTGCGCAGCACGGCTTCACGCGGTCGATCGACGTCATGTCCGCCTGCGCGCTCGCGGCGGCCATCCACGCGTCGGCCGCGGAGATCGGTCGCCAGCTGGACGGGACGCCATTCACGACGCTGCATCACCCGGGACACGAACGACAGATCTTTCTTGGCGAGCTGTCGACGGGGCGAGGCGCGCACATTCTGCTCACGGTGTTCGACGATGCGACGTCGATCGGCCTCGTTCGGCTTTACTTTGCCGAGCTGAGTCGACGACTCGCTGTCGCGACGACAACGCCGGCGGCGCCACCGTCTTTCGTCGACTTCGAGTCCGACCTCAACCGCAACCTGGCGAAGTTGTTCGGCAGGATCTGACCACAGGCGCCACCATGTCCCTCGTCAACTACGCCGCGCGCGAGATCACCTGCAAGATCGTCTACTACGGCCCTGGGCGGTCGGGTAAGACGAGCAATCTGCATTACGTCTACAACCAGGTGCCGGGCGACCGTCGCGGGTCGATGGTATCGCTCGCGACACAGACCGACCGAACGCTCTTCTTCGATTTCCTTCCGCTCGATCTCGGATCGATCTCGGGCTTCACGACCCGGCTGCAGCTTTACACGGTTCCGGGGCAGGTATACTACGCCACGACACGAAAGCTCGTGCTGCAGGGTGCGGACGGGGTCGTGTTCGTCGCCGACAGCCAGCGGCGCCAGATCGATGAGAACGTGGAGAGCATGCAGGACCTGCACGCCAACCTCGCCGAGCAGGGCGTTGACGCGCGCAACGTTCCACTCGTCATCCAGTACAACAAGCAGGATCTTCCTCGCGAGCTCACCATGGATGTGCCCGAGCTCGACGATGTCCTCAATTTTCGCGGCGTGCCATTTCACGCCGGCGACGCCCTCCGAGGCACCGGCGTGTTCGAGACGCTCCGGAGCATCTCGGAGCTCGTGCTGCGCCGGCTGAGCGGCGCGGCCGCTCCGCGGGTGGCTGTGGGGCAATGAGTGTTCTTCTGGACGGGCGGTTTCGGTTCGACAACTACGTCGTGGGCGCGTCAAACCGTCTCGCGGTGGCGGCCGCTCGCGCCGTCGCTGAATCGCCCGGTGCCAGCTACAACCCGCTGTTCATCTACAGCCCGTCGGGGTTAGGCAAGACGCACCTCATCGGCGCCATCGGCTTCGCGGCAAAGCAGCTGCAGCCGGATCTCCTCGTCGAGTACGTTCCGCTCGACGACTTCGTGGACCAGCTGCATCTCGCCATCTCGTCCGGACAGGCCGAAGCGTTCAAGCAGCGCTACCAGCGCGTGGACCTGCTGCTGATCGACGACGTGCAGTTTCTCACCGGGCGTCGCGAGACGCAGAGCGAGATGCTGCGGATCTTCAACGCGCTGCAGGGGAGTGGCCGCCAGATCATCATGGCGAGCGACCGGCCGCCGTCGGAGATCGCCGATGTCGATGAGCGCCTGGTGACGCGGCTCGCGGGCGGCCTGATCGTGGACATCGGTCTGCCGGAGTACGAAACCCGCGTCGCGATCCTGCGCAACAAGTGCGCGGAGCGCGAGATGTCGTTTGCCGACGGCGTCCTGGAGGAGCTGGCGCGTATGCCCTGCGGGAGCGTGCGCGAGCTGCAGGGGGCGCTCAACCGCCTCGCCGCCCATGAGGCGTTAGGCGAGCGTGCGGTGACGCCTGCGAACGTCCGCGCGATCGTTGCGGCCGGTCGCGTCACGCCCGACGTCGGCCGGGCGGCTCCCGTCGCGACCGACGAATTTGCCGGCTTCATCTCGGACATCGCGGTCGCCGTCGCACAGCACGTCGAGGGGTGGCGCGTCAGGCTCGGCCAGCGGATCGCGCACTGGCAAGCGGCGGGCTACCGAACGACCATGCTCGAGCGCGCGCTGGCGATGAACGAGGAACC
This sequence comes from Gemmatimonas sp., assembly GCA_021154285.1. Classification (GTDB taxonomy): domain Bacteria; phylum Gemmatimonadota; class Gemmatimonadetes; order Gemmatimonadales; family Gemmatimonadaceae; genus JAJKIV01. The sequence continues at coordinate 8,266 of JAJKIV010000260.1, forward strand.
CGACGTCGACGCGCTGGATGCCACGTTCGCGAGTGGCGTGTCGCGGCTCGAGCAGCTGGAGGCCCAGGCGGTGCTGCTGGACCCGCGCCTTGCAGGGCTCGACGTGTTCCGCGATCCGCAGCACATCCCCGACGCCGAAGCGCGCGTCGAGCAGGCCATTGCGGCGCAGAATCCACCACCTGGTCCGTGGCCGGCGTTCACGCTGGAAACGATGATTGCAGGCAAGTCGAACCAGCTCGCGCTGCGCGCGGCAGAGGCGACGATCGAGGCACCGGGCGTTCGCTACAACCCGCTGTTCGTCCACGGTGGTCCGGGCGTCGGCAAGACGCATCTGGTGCACGCCGTTGGAAACGCACTGCGCCGCAAGGCGGCCCTTTCAGGGCCGGTCGCATGCGTGAGCGGATCGCAGTTCGTGGACGAGCTCATTGCCGCCCTGCAGGATGGCACCGTCGACAGGTGGCGAGCGCGGTACCGCACCGCGGGCGCGCTGATCGTCGATGACGTACACGCGCTCGCTGGCAAGGAGCGCTCGCAGGACGAGCTGTTTCACCTGTTCAACGCACTGCACAGCGCGGGGAAGCAGGTCGTCCTCGCGAGCGACCGGCCTCCGTCGGAGATCGGTGAGCTCGAGGCCCGGCTTCGCTCGCGCTTCGACGGCGGGCTCGTGGTCGCCATTCAGCCACCCGATCGAACGCTCCGCGAGTCACTCTACGTCCGATCGCTGCAGGATCGCGCGCCGGACGCGGAACCGGGTGTCGCCGCGCTGCTGGCCGAGCTTCCGGTTTCCGGCGCGGCCGAAGTGGAATCGGTGGTCGACCGGGTGCTGCACGCCGCGCGGGCGGCTGGGGGCGCCGTGACGCTGTCGCTCGTTAGGCGCGAGCTCGGCGCCGGCGGCGCGGCTACGCCGGTGTCGTCACCGGCCGTGGCGGACAAGTCGTTTCTCGACGCAGAGAAGGTCGTGATGGAGTGGCCCGAAACCGACGGCCGCGTGATCGAGGAGCTCCGCTGATGGCGATCAAGGGAAGCCTCAACGAGGCGAGCCTGCCGGACGTCCTCCAGCTGCTCGCGATGGGGAAGAAGAGCGGCTGCCTGAGCGTCACGCATCGCCAGAACTTCGGCTACATCTATTTCGACAAGGGCCGCATCTGCTACGCGTCGATCGTGAACCGGCGCGACCGGCTCGGTGACATCCTCGTGAAGAACGGGCTGATCACGCAAGCGCAGCTCGATCAGTGCGTCGCCGTGCAGAGCCGGCAGCGGGACAAGCGACTCGGGGAGATTCTCGTCGAGCGCGAGTTCATCGCGCGCGAGGAGCTGCATCGCTACATCCGCATCCAGATCGAGGAGGCGGTGTACTACCTGTTCACGTGGAACCAGGGGACGTTCAACTTCGAGGCGGACGTTGCGCCTGACGAGCAGGACTTCCTCGTCTCGATCAATCCGGAATCACTGCTCCTCGAGGGCGCGCGGCGCGTCGACGAGTGGAGCCTGATCGAGAAGAAGATTCCGAGCTTCGACCTCGTGTTCGAGGTGGACCGCAACCGCCTCCAGGAGAGCGCGCCCGAGCTGACGGCGGAGCAGGAGACGCTCGTGCGGCTCATCGACGGAAAGCGCGACGTCGCGGGGCTCATCGACGAGTCCGGGCTGGGCGAGTTCGACGTCGGGAAGTCGTTGTACGGTCTCATCACCGCCGGGTTCCTGCATCGCGTGGGTCGCACGAAGCCGGCGGAAACCGTGTCGTCGGACGCTCGTGTTACCGAGCACCGGAATCTCGGCGTGGCCTTCTACAAGGCCGGCATGCTCGACGAGGCCGTCCGCGAGTTCCGCCGTGTCAACGAGCTGCGTCCCGGTGACGAGCTCGCGACGTTCTACGTGGGACTTGTGCTGCTTCGGCAGAAGCGCTGGCAGGATGCGGTCACGCTGTTCCAGCAGATGGTGTCACGTCGCGCCGTGGGTGCGTCGGTCTACCACAACCTCGCGTACGCCCTCGAGCGTCTCGGGCGGTTCGATGAGGCCTCCGACGCACTCGCGCAGGCGATGCGAATGGGGAGCAACGATCCCCGCACGCTCCTCTCGGCTGGCGTGCTCGCGCTGCGCCGCGGCGACATCATCGAGGCCGACGTGCTGCTCGCCGAAGCGGCGACCAACTGGGAGCGGCGTCCCAAACCAGCAGCCTGGTATCACTACGCGGCACTGACGGCAGCACTCGCGAACGACATCGATCGGGCGATCAGCGTGTTGTCCGATGGTGTCGCAGCGCACCCACATGCTGCGGTGCTGCTCAACAATCTCGGCGTCGCGCTCGAGCGGCGCGGCCGGGTGAGCGACGCGGCGTCGACCTTCGAGCGCGGCACGCTCGAGGACGCAACGCTGCCGCAGCTGCACAAGAATCTCGGGGACACCTACTACCGCGCCGGTCGGTACGACGACGCGCTGGAGTCCTACATGCGCGCCGTGAAGCATCGCCCCAATCTCGGCGCGGATGTGTACCTCAAGCTGGGGAACCTCCGATACCGGCGGCAGGAGCGCGAAGAGGCCAACCGGTGTTGGAAACGGGCGCTCGAGCTGGAACCGACGAACGCGATTGCACGGACCAATCTCGAAACGGCGAGGCGAGTCGGATGACCGCCAGCGCCGAGCTCGACGAGGCCGGCTTTGCGGAGCTGACAGGGAAGATCGCCCGCGAGCGTGCGTTCGGGTGCGGCAACTACAAGGAACGGTGCCTCCGCCGGCGCATCGCGGTTCGCATGCGAGCCCGGGGCGTCCACCGCTTCTCGGACTATGCCGCGCTGCTGGATCGGGACGCGGTGGAATACGAGCGGCTGCTCGATACGCTGACGATCAACGTCACGAAGCTCTTTCGGAACTGGACGACCTTCGATGCGGTGGCGACAACGGTCGTCCCGATACTCTTGGAGGGGTTTAAGCGTCCCATCAACGTATGGAGCGCGGGCTGCTCGTCGGGCGAAGAGCCCTACTCGCTGGCGATTCTGTTTCATCGCCACGCGGCAGAGCGGGGCGAATCGGTCGACGGGTCGCAGGTGCACGTGCTCGGCTCCGACATCGATCGCGCGAGTCTCGACGCAGCGCGTGGGGGGCGGTATGCCGAAGCCGCCTTCGCTGACACGCCGCCGGATATCCGGCGCACGTACTTCTCGGCACGGCCGCCGTTCGAGGTCGCGCCGGAGATTCGGCCGCTCGTCTCGTTCGAGCGGAGGGACCTGATCGTCGACCCGCCACCACGAGGAATGCACCTGATTGCCTGCCGCAACGTGCTGATCTACTTCGACCGGTCGACTCAGGAAACGCTGTTCCAGCGGTTCCACGACGCGCTCGCGCCCGGCGGCTTCCTCGTCCTGGGCAAGGTCGAAACCTTGCTGGGGCCGACCCGTTCGCTGTTCTCCGCGGTGGACCCGCGCGAGCGCATCTTCCGCCGCCGTTGAGCCCGAGTCACGTGAACCCGCCTAACGCCGCCGAGCAAAAGGCCCAGGAGTTTCGGGTCAAAGTCGCTGACTACGCCGTCGCGAGCGGAAACGCGGTGATCTCGACCATCGGCCTGGGGTCGTGTGTCGCGATCATGCTGTACGATGGCTCGTCGCGCATCGGCGGGCTTGCCCACATCCTGTTGCCGAGCGAGGGGCTGTCGCTCGACAGCGAGAACCGCGCGAAATTCCCATCCACGGCAATTCCACTGCTCGTCGAAGAGCTGCGGAAACGTGGTGCGTGGGGACGTCCGATCGCCAAGATCGTCGGCGGCGCCAGCATGTTCTCGTCGCTCCTGCCGTCCGGCGGCATCAACATGGGCGAACGAAACGTCGAAGCCACCAAGCGCGTGCTGCGGTTGGCCGAGATTCCCCTCGTCGCCTCTGACACGGGCGGCGAGCATGGACGCAGCGTCTACTTCCACTTGACGGATGGTCGTGTGGTCGTGAAGTCGCTCAGAATGGGGGAGCGTGTCCTCTAGGCAGCGCACTGTCCTGGTGGTCGACGACAGTGCGTTCACACGAAGGCTGGTCAGCGATATCCTCTCGGCGAGCGGCGAATTTCGGGTCATCGGCACGGCGCGCAACGGCCTCGACGCGCTGAAGCAGATCCACGCGCTGGACCCCGAGATCGTCACGCTCGACATCGAGATGCCGGAGCTCGACGGGCTCCAGACCCTCGGCTACATCATGAGCGAGACGCCTCGCCCCGTGGTGATGCTCAGCGCGCTCGACTCGCCTAACGGGGGCGAGCTCACCATCCGCGCCCTCGAGCTGGGCGCCGTGGAGTTCGTCCACAAGCCGACGGGCGGTGTGAGCAACGCGGCGGAAGCGCTCGGGAACAGGCTGATCGAGGCACTTCGCACAGCGTCATGCGTGAACCTGCGCGGCGTGCGAATGCTTGCGCGGCCGACGCTGGTCGAACGGGATCGTGCGGGTGGCGCGTCCGGCGCGGCGACGCACGCTGTCGTGATCGCAGCGTCCACCGGAGGTCCGCGCGCACTCGCTGAAGTGATTCCACACCTCTCCGCTGATCTCGACGCCGCGGTGCTCGTAGTCCAGCACATGCCGGCCGGCTTCACGGCCAGCCTTGCGGAACGTTTGCACGCGATGAGCAGGCTGACGGTGACGGAGGCGCGCCATGGCGACCGGATCGAGCATGGCCGGGTGTATATCGCGCCCGGCGGGATGCACATGCGCGTGATCGATGTGAACGGCATGCCGCTCATCGCTCTCGACCAGACACCGCCGATCTGGGGGGTGCGTCCCTCGGCGGATCCGCTGTTTCGGTCGGCGGCGCAGCGGTTTGGGTCGTCGCTCATCGGGGTGGTGCTGACCGGCATGGGGCGCGACGGCGCGGAGGGGTTGCGCGCGGTGCGCGACCACGGCGGATACGGAATCGTTCAGGACCGCGAAACGTCGATCGTGTACGGAATGCCGCACGTGGCGCTGACGACCGCGGGCGCCGATCGCATTCTGCCGCTGGCGACGATAGCTGCCGAGATCATGAGTCGCGTGCCTCAGCGTGTGGCGCAGATCACATCCGAATAATCCGGCGGTCACCCCTCGCCGGTTCCCAGTCGTCCGCCGCCCGTCGCCAGTTCTCCAGTGACTCGGTCCCCTGCCGGACTGTCTTGATAGTGATGACACGCCTTCGTCGGAAGACGCCTCACGAGCCAGTTCTCGCCATTCCCGCGCCCGCCGAGCGTGGTCGTGGACCGCTGCCGCGGGCCACACCTGCGGTGTCGAGGACTCTTCGCGATCTTGCGATTGCGCTCAACGGGGGCGCTCCACGGCCTCATGGGCACGACCTCGAGCTGTCCAACTTCGAGGAGCTCGCGCCGCCAGCGCAGGTTGCGCCGTTCCGCGAGCGCGTCCAGGCGCGCGAGGGAAGGGCGGAGCTGCTCGTGTTCCGCGTGGCGGGCGAGCTGTTCGCGACGGAGCTGCGCAGCGTCGAAGAAGCGGTCGAGGGCGTGGAGGTGCGGGGCATTCCCGACGCTCCGCGAACGATGCTCGGTGTCTTCGCGCTCCGGGATCGGACACTCCCGATGTACGCGCTGGTTCGAGTGCTCGACCTCGCGGAACGCGAGCCCGCGACGATGACGCTGGTAGTCCGTCCTTCCACGGCGCGCATCGCCCTCGCGGTGGATGCGATCGATGACGTGTTCGACACGCCATTCGATACGGTGCGTTCGGCACCGACCTCGGAAAACGACGGCATGGTCCTCGGTGTCGTGTGGCGGGGCAACGAGCTCATCACGCTGCTGGATGCCGATACGATCGTCGCCAGCTGCCTGGGCGCCACCTCGCCCGACTCGTGATGACCGCCGTCGCTCCTCAGGTATCGCAGATCGTCACGTTTCGGCTCGGCGACGAGCTGTTCGCCGCCGACATCTTCTCGGTCGAGCGCGTGCTCCGCTACACGCAGCCCACGCCGGTGCCTAACGTTCCGGCGTGGATCGACGGGGTCATCGACTACCAGGGTCGCGTCGTGCCGGTGATCGACCTGCGAAAGCGGTTCGAGTTCCCCGAGGCACGGGTGCCCGCCGATGGCCGACTTCTCGTGCTCACGATCGATGGCGAGTGGGTGGCGGTGACGGTGGATGGCGTGCTGGACGTCAGCCTGCTGGATCCGTCGCGCCTGGCGCCACCGCCGGCCCTGTTGCGCGGGCTGGCGGCGGGCTACCTGCGAGGTGTCGTTAGGCGCGGCGAGCGCCTCGTGGTTTTCCTCGACGTGGCGCGGCTCTTCGCCACCGACGAGCGCATCGTGCTCGAACGATCCGCGGAGGAGCCGGCGCGGCATGTCTGACGTGGTCGCGACCGATGTCCGGGGGCGGTACGCGGCGCTGTCCGCCCGCCTCGACGGGGCCGACGCGTCCGCCGACCGATCCGCGCTCAAGGCCGACATCATCGAGCTGTTTCGGACCGTCGAGCGCGAGCTCGCCGAGCTCGGCGCGCTCAAGGAAGATGTGAAGCGGCTCGTCGAGCGTTGGAAGGCGATCGGCGGCGGCACGCCGACGCCCGCCCTGCAGCCGGCGGCCCCGCCGCTTCGTGCGGATCATATCGGTGCGTCGACCTTCATCGAGAAAGGCTGGTCCCGCATCTCGCTCGGCGACTACCCGGCTGCCGAGACGGCGCTGCAGAAGGCGCTCGAGCTGTCGCCTAACGACCTGCAGGCCATATCGCTGCTC
>JAJKIV010000261.1 GCA_021154285.1 Gemmatimonas sp.
GTCTGGTCCGAACAACAGGAGCCCGCCGTTGTGATTGGCGTTGACGCGATGCTGGATCGTGATCACAGGGTCCGACGCGATATTCGCGACGTCGGGGTCGGCCGACACCGTGAATCGGTCGACGAAGATGTCGCCCTGCGCTCCGGTGTAGTACACATAGAACCGACCGTTGGTCGCGTACGCCGGATCGAACGCGAGGCTGAGAAGACCGCGCTCACCGCCGGAGACCACTCGCGCCGTGATGTCCAGAAACGGCGTCGCGAGGAGCGCGCCGTCCTTCACGATGCGAATGCGACCCGCCTGCTCGACGATGAACAGCCGCGGGTCATTCTTCGGCGCCGTGACGTAGACGGGACTCGCGAGCCCATCCACGATCTGCTGCGCGCGCAGGGTGAACGTCGACGACGTGTAGGTGACCGTTGCCGTCGCGGCGGTCCCGCCCGTCACCGTGATGCTCTGACTCGCTGGGGTTGGCACGTACACCGCGTCGCTCACGGTAACGTTATCGGCCCGGACGTCATAGCTCCCGGCTGCGAGATCGTTCAACGTCGCGGTGGCGGTCAGCGTCTGTGACGTGTTGCCGGGACCAGTCACGGTGACGCCCGCCGGCTGACCCGTAGGGAGTCCGGCGATCGTCACCTCGAGCGACCCGCGCGTGGGCGCGGCCGTGCTGTCGCTGCAGGCCAGACTCGCCAACGCGAGCGGACTCGCTGCCAGTCCGCGCGCACGTGCGCGCGTTTGCCGAAGGCTGAACACGAGGGTCGAGGCTACATGAGGGTTCAACAGTACGACATTCTTCATAGGTCGACGGAATTCTACCCGGCGAGCGGCGCGGGCGGTTACTCGAGCGGTCCTTCTATAGTCACGCGCAGCTCGCGCAACGACCTGAACTGAATGCTCGGCTGATACTCCGGCTCCGGCGTCTCGAGCCGGAACGCCGACACCCGCTCGGCCAGCGCCCGAAACAGCTCTTGCCCCTCGACCCGCGCGAGCGCCGCGCCGAGACAGAAGTGAATGCCGGCGCCTAACGATATGTGCGGGTTCGGGTGCCGGTCCGCGTGGAACTGGTCGGGCTCCGGGAAGACCTCGGGATCGCGGTTCGCCGCCGCGATGATCCAGCGAAGCCGCTCGCCTTTGCGGATCGTGCGATCTCCGATCGCGATGTCCGCGGCCGCGATGCGCTGCGTGGACGTGACCGGCGGATCGAAGCGAAGACACTCCTCCGTCGCGCGACGCGCGAGCTCGGGGTTCGCACGGAGCTTCTCCCACTCGTCGGGATTTCGGATGAAGGCGAGGATGCCGTTCCCGATGAGATTCACGGTCGTCTCGTGTCCCGCGAACAGGAGCAGCGCACAGTTCACGAGCAGCTCGTACCGATCCATGATCCCGAGGTGCTCGCCTTTCGCGAGCACCGAGATGAAGTCGGTTCCCGGCTCGCTGACGCGCGCGTCGGCCAGCGGGGCCGCGTAGTCGAGCATGCCGCGGATTCCCTCGACGAGCGTGGCGAAGCGGTTCGGCTCTCCGCGGTTGATGTAGAGCAGCTTGTCGGCGTACTCGCGAAGCTTCGCGCGATCCGTCGGGGGCACGTCCATCAGATGCGCGATGACGCGAACAGGAAGCGGAGCGGCGAGCGCCGTCATGACATCGAACGTCGTGCCCGGGCGCAGCTCGTCGAGCAGCTCGGCGACCGCTGACCGGATGAACGGCCGCCACGCCTCGATCGCCTGTGCGGTGAAGTACTGATGCAGGAGGCGCCGCATGTTCGTGTGGCGAGGCGGATCCTGTTCCACGAGCTGCGCGCCGCGAAACCGCCGCACTTCGTCCAGCAGCGCCACGCCGTTGTCATCGACGGGCGGATACGGCGGTCTGCGGTCGGACTGGATGACGGCGGATGAAAATGCCGCGTGATCACGGACGATGGTGAGGACGTCCGCGTGTCGGGTGATGATCCAGAGCTGGTGCCGTGCATTCCAGTGCACGGGGTCCGTCTCGCGAAGCCGCCCGAAGAACGCGTACGGGTCCCTGATCGCGTCGTCGGCGAACAGGTCATCCAGGTCGGCGTGTTGCGCTGTGCTTGTCATTCCGAGCGTAGCGAGGAATCGCCGTCGTCCCGATAGAGAGATCGATCCTAAGCATTGGCGTAATTCCGGTCCCGGGTTCTAGAATACCCCCGCCTTCAACTTCAAGCCATTCCATGTCACTTCAGCTCACCAAGCTCGACTCGCCCCGCGTTGCCGGCTACGAGGAAGTCTGGGTCGCGAAGGACCCCGACGCTTCGTATCACGGGATCCTCGCCGTTCACAACACGCAGCGCGGGCCCGCGCTCGGCGGCACGCGTCTCATGCGCTACGCGGACGGCGACGCCGCGCTCACCGACGTCCTCCGCCTCGCGCGCGGCATGACGTACAAGTGTGCTGCCGCCAACATTCCTCTCGGCGGCGGGAAGAGCGTGATTCTCGAGCCGCCGAGTGGGTATGATCGCGCCGCGCTGCTGCGCGCGCATGGCCGCGCCGTGGAGTCGCTGAACGGCCGATACATCACGTCAGTGGATATCGGAACCGGTCCGGTCGACATGGTCACGGTGCGAGAGACGACGACGCACGTGACCGGGCTGCCTAACGAGCTCAATGACCCGTCGCCGGTGACGGCGCGCGGTGTCGTATGCGCGACCCAAGCCGCGCGATACGTGCGGTCGGGAAGTCGTGATCTGCACGGCGTGCGCGTGGCGGTTCAGGGGTGTGGTCACGTCGGCAAGGCACTCGCGCTTCAACTGCATGTCCTCGGTGCTCGGCTGATCGTGTCCGATGTTTCCAGGGAGCGCGTTGACGCTGTGGTCGCGGAGTGCGGAGCGGAGGTATGTCGCCCGGACGAGATCTACGTCGCCAAGGCTGACGTGTACGCGCCGTGCGCGACGGGTGCGACATTGAACGTGCAGACCATCCCGCGTCTCCACGCGAGCATGGTCGCCGGTGCGGCGAACAATCAGCTCGAGACGAGTGCTGACGGTGACGCGCTTCGCGCGCGCGGGATTACGTACGTGCCGGATTTCATCGCGAATGCGGGCGGCGCGATCTACCTGTGCCGAGTGCTCGCGGGTTGGACCGATGCGGAGACGGATGCCGCTGTCGAATCGATCTTCGAGTCGTCGGTTGAGGTGTTACGGCGCGCGGAGCGGGAGGGAATCTCGGCGCAGACTGCGGCCGAGCGCGTGGTGGAGGCGCGGCTCGGCAGAAGCGCATGACGGTTTAGCGCGATGACGCGCGCTCCGCCTCCCGCTGCGCCTCCGCCAGCCGGCCAACGTCCTCGTCGATCCGGCGCACCGCATCCATCAGGGTGGTGAGCGGCTGGAGATCGGCGGCGCCCGCATGCAGGCGCAGCAGATCGAGACGAAGTCCCTCCAGCGCGGCAACGCTTTCCGCGAGGCGAGCGGCCGCCGCGTTCCTCCGTGCAGCGAGCACCTCGCCGTCCGCCGAGCCCGACGGCGCCATTGCCGCAACCACGTCCAACTCCGCACGGGCTTCCGCCGCGCGCGCCTCCAGCGCCGCGACGATCTCCGGCAGCTCGGACAACTGCTCACGGTAGTCCTTCGGTAGCGCCGCGAACAGCTCCGACGCCGCGACACCTAACGCTGACTCCGTCGCACGGAACGCCGACGCGCCCGCCAGCCGCGTGCGCTCCGGCGCGCCGAGTCGGCGCGCGAGCCAGTCGCCCAACCGGCTGTTCCAGAGGCGCTCGCGAATCCCCGCCTGCCACCAGTTTCGAATCCTGGTCGGAATGAACTGAATGTCGAGCGCGTTGCTCACCGCGCCGAACAGCATGGTCGACACCAGAGGGGCGATGAAGGGCCACGGACCGAGCTGGCGTTCATGGAATACGCCGGAGAGCACCAGCCCGAAGGTCGTGCCGAGCCACGCGGCCGAGCCGAGCGTGAACCCTCGCAGCAGGCTGATTCCCCGAGGCTCCGGTCCCTTGTGTGTGACGGCTTCTGTTTCGTCTCGCTCCCGCCGCGCGACAGCGAGCGCCGCCCGCAAGTCGGCCAGCGTGTGTCCCGCGCGGAACTGTCGGTGCGCCTGATTCAGATGGAAACCGACAATTGGCAGAAGCGGAGACGCGGCGATCGCCGCCAGCGTTGCCACGGCGCCCGGTCCGGTTCGAGCGCCGCTCAACCAGCCAATGAGGTTCCCCACCGTGAGGACGCTGAACCCTCCGGACCAGGCAATGTATGGAACGAGCAGCGGATTTCGCGCTGAGAGCCATGCCCGCAGTGTGGGCGGCAGTGCTGGGCGCGCGTCGGACGCTGGTGCGAGCGCTTCCGCCAACGCCTCGCCGTCAGCGAATCGCTCGGCGGGATCGCGCGTTAGGCACCGGTCGATCGCCGCGCCCAGCGCGGGGGACAGTCCGGGCGCCGCCCGCATAACGCTGGTCGCCGGCTCGGTGGCCTGGCGCGTGATCAGCGCCGGGAGATCCGAAGTTTCGAATGGCAGCCGGCCGCTCACCGAGAGATACCCGACCACGCCGAGCGAGTAGATGTCGCTGCGGCCGTCGACGGCGGCACCGGCGGCCTGCTCCGGGCTCATGAAGTGCGCGGTGCCCATGACCTTCCCGGGGTCGGTCGCTACGCTGGAGTCCCGCCCACCCCAAGCAATGCCGAAGTCCGTCACGAGCGCGCGGCCGGTGCCGGCTTCGAGCAGGATGTTGTCGGGCTTCACGTCGCGGTGGATGATGCCGCGTCCATGCGCATAGGCCAACGCCCATGCTACCTCGCGCATAACGCGCGTTGCATCGGCAGGAGGGAGCGGGCCACGCGTGCGGATTCGCTCGCCCAGCGTCTCGCCCTCCACGTAGCTCATCACGAAGAAGACGAAGCGAGGTCCCTCGCTGCGCTCGGGATGCCCTGCGGGCACCTCGCCCACACGATGAATGGGGACGATGTGGGGGTGCGAGAGACTGGCCGCCATGCGGGCCTCGCGCACGAACCGCGCGCGCGCCTCCGGATCACGCGCGAGGTGAGTGGGTAGCACCTTGATCGCGACGTCGCGGTCGAGCTGCACGTCGCGCGCAAGGTACACTACACCCATGCCCCCGCGGCCGAGCTCGCGCTGGAGCGAATACTCGCCGGCAAGCGCGGCCTGCAGGTCGATAAACTCGACAGTGGGCTGCGTCACATCGTGAAGAATATCTGCCGAGATCGTCTGCTCGGGGAGATCGACCTCTTACGCGACCGCGTCCACTACGTTAAATGGCGTCCACCAGCACGTTCCGGCTCTTCCCATCCAGGCCCAGCGGCACCTAACGCGTCAGGAGATCATCATTGCTCGGTACACGACTGTTCCTCACAGGTATGCTGTTCCTCGCAACCGCGACGTCACGCGCGCAATCGGCGCGGACGGATTCGGCCAGCAACGCACCGACCAGCCGGAATGGTTCGTGGAGCGCCGCGACCGCCAGCGGACAGACCTGGATGGGCACGTGGACCGCAGTCCTCGACACGGCCGGTACCGTCACCGGAACGTGGGAGCTGACGGACGGGCAGGGTAGAACTCTCGCCCAGGGCGGCTGGTCGGCGGCAAAGGCCCCTGACACGTGGATCGGAGGGTGGCGAGCCGTAATCACCGGCAAAGACGGCGAACGTGCCGGCACCTGGACCGCCGACGTCGGTGACTCGACATCCACGCAGATGGGCGACCTGTTCACCAAGGCGCTGCAGGCGGTCGTCAGCGGTACCTGGCGCATGGATCCACTCTCGGGGGCGTGGTCGATCCGGACGTTCAATTGACAACCATCGCTGTTCGCAGCCAGGGCGGAGGGGCCGCGTGAGCGCGAAGCGATTCGAGTCGACCGTCGTACGAGGCAGGGCGAAGAGCCACGTCCTCGTCCCGTTCGACCCTAACGAGGCCTGGGGCTGGAAGGTACGGCACTACGTGAAGGGCACCGTTGGCGGCCATCCGATCCGTGGCCTCCTTCGCTCAGAGGGCAACGCGTACGCCCTCCCGCTCGGCGCGGCCTGGCTCCGCGACAACCACATTCCTGCCTCCGAAACCGTCGCGGTCGTCCTCGAGCCGGACGGCCCGCAGCCTGAAGCGCTCGCCGCCGACATCACCGCGGCTCTCGCTGCCTCCCCCGACGCGGGGACGTTCTTTCAATCGGTCGCCCCATTCTATCGAAAGAACTTCCTCCGCTGGATCGATCAGGCGAAACGACCGGAGACCCGCGCGGCGCGCATCGCCGAGATGGTGACGATGCTCGAGGAGGGACAGCTGAAGGGTTGAGGGAAGCGGTGTCGATTTCTCTTCGAGTCGTTCGACGTGTTGGCAGGACGACGTCCGAACACGTCACCTTTGCAACGAAGGGCTCTATGCGAACCACCTTCTCCACGCTCATGCTCGCGACCGCTCTCGCGGTTGCAGCCACCATTAACAGCATCGAGGCGCAGGGTACACCCGTGTCGAATCCAACCAAGAGCGGACGCGTGCCGGCAAACGGCATCGACTACTACTATGAGATCCACGGCTCCGGCGAGCCGCTGCTCCTGCTGCACGGCGGGCTCGGCTCGATCGACATGTTCCGGTCCTCGCTGCTGCCCGCGCTCGCGAAGACCCGGCAGGTGATCGCCGTCGATCTCCAGGGACACGGCCGCACCACCCTCGGCGACCGCCCGATCGACCTGGTCGACATCGGGAACGACCTGGCCGTCGTGCTCGAGAAGCTTGGGTACAAGCAGGTCGACGTTGCCGGCTACTCCTTCGGGGGCGGTGCCGGGCTGCGGCTCGCGATCCAGCATCCCACGCTCGTACGCCGTCTCGCTGTCATCTCCGCGCCGTTCGCCCAGAGCGGCTTCTTCCCCGAGATGCTGCCGCAGCAGGCCGCGGTCGGCTCGGCCATGGCCGAGCAGATGAAGGAGACACCAATGTACCAGTCGTACGTTGCGGTCGCGCCGAACCCGAACGACTTCCCGCGGCTGCTCGACCGGATGGGTGAGCTCATGCGACGCCCGAACGACTGGTCCGCGGACGTGAAGAAGCTGTCGATGCCGGTCATGCTGGTGTTCGGCGACGCCGACATGGTCCGCCCCGAGCACATCGTCGAGTTCTACCATCTGCTCGGCGGCGGGCTGAAGGACGCGGGCTGGCAGCGCGAGCACATGTCACGCGCGCGGCTCGCGATCCTCCCCGATGTCACGCACTACGACATGTTCCTCTCGCCCGCCCTCGCGCCAACGCTGCTCCCGTTCCTCGACGGCAAGGGCGGATCCCAGACCTGGGCCGAACAGGTGAAGGGGCAGTAAGCGCGCGCCGTCGAAGGGGCGAGGTACGTCCCGGCAGTAACGTGAGCCGGCTTGCCGCGAAAAGTCGACTCATTATGATAGGACGCCGCCGTGCGCCAGCTGGCTCTCTGACAGAGCCGCTGGCGCGAACCCCTTCAAGCTCGGGTGGAGTCACCCATGCCGATCAAGTCGCAGCCGCCGATCCCGCCGACGCAGGAATTTCTGGCCGCGCAGCCTAAGCTGTCCTGGTGGAAACGTGTACTGAATCGGCTGTTCGCGCCGGAAGCCAACTGGCACAGGTCGAGGACGGGGAACGGCTACTCAGCCACGTGGACCACGGTTTCATCGGACGGAACGATATCACACTCGAACAGGAAGATTGTTCTGGAGCGGGGAATCTCGCCGAGCGTCGCGCCCACGACCCTCCCGTCCGTCGACGGACCGGGAGGGTCGAAGGCCTCGTCCGAGGAAGAGAAATCGCGTTAGGCGTCGCCTATTGCTTGTCGTACACGAGGGCGTGGTGAATCTTCTGCCCCTCTGGACCCGTTCCGGTGACCGTCACCGTCCGCGACTTGCCGTCCGCCGCCACCACGATGTGGTTGGTCGTCACCACCTTGCCCTTCAACTTGTTCTCGATGTGATAGGTATGCGCGTCGAGCTTCTTGAAGCTCACCGCGTCCTGTGACGCGGTCGCCGTACCATCGGTCGTTCCCTTCCACGGACTGTCGGCACCATCGATCGGGGCGGTGTATTCGAAGTGCACCTTCTGATCCTCGGCGTTGACCTGGTCGACGTTCGCGGTGACACTCTTGCCGCTGAACGTGAACGTCGACGTGCCGCTCTTGCTGCCGAGCGATGCCGGACTCCATTTCGACTTCGCGACGTTCAGCTTCCAGGTTCCGGCCAACGACTCGGTGCCTTGTGCCGCGACGGCGTTTGGCAGGGCGGCGGCGAGAGCCAGGAGGCTCATCAGCGCGACGCGTCGATGCGTGGACATGTTCCCTCGGGGTGGGTTGGTACCTGAGCATGACGACAAAATCGGTCTTCCGCCAGGGAATCGGACTATGGTGTGAACCCCGCCGCCGTCCAAAGCGCCGCGCTCTCGAACATCCGTCCGTCCTTCATCACGAACCGGACGGTGCGAACGTTCGAGATGTTCTCGAGCGGGTTCGCGTCGAGCACCAGAAGATCCGCGCGCTTCCCCGTTGCAATTGTGCCGAGGTCCTTGTCGACCCGCATCGCCTGCGCCGCGACGGCTGTCGCGGCGCGCAGTGCATCCATGGGCGTGAAGCCCGCCTTCACGTACAGCTCGAGCTCGCGGTACACGCTGTAGGCCGGGATCCCTTCATCGGTGCCGGCGATGATGGGCACTCCCGCCTCGTGCGCGGCCTTGATGTTCGCGAGCATCCGCGCGAGCCGCGCGTGCGACGTCGCCGTGTCCGACGGTGACTGGCCTAACGACGCGACGTGTTCCTCCAGCAGCGGGCGCGGGAGGTGCTGGAGCACCGGCTGAATGTTTTCCATCGGCTCCGCCGCGGACTTGCCGCCGATCTCACCCCACGACGCCGTCGGGTCGAAGATCGTTTTCTTCGCGAGGAAATGCGCGATCTGCTTCTTCCCTTCGTCGGTGGTGAGGTCGCCGCGTACCGGAAAGTGCGCGAGCTGATCCATCCCCGCGTCGATTGCCTCGTGAAGATCCATCGAGTTCGGTACGTGCCCGGTACACCTCATGTCCAGCTTGTGCGCTTCGTCGCAGATGGCTGCCATCACCTCGGGCGCGAGCGCCATGTAGATCTTGATCATCTCGAACCCGAGCTGGTGGTAGCGGCGCACGAGCGCGCGGCCTTCCTCCGGCGTCGCCGCGCTGAATTCGCCGAACCCCGTCAGGCCAGGTCCGTCGATCAGCCCCGCGAAAAACAGGTTCGGTCCGGTCACCTGGCCGGAGCGAATGGCCTTTCGCATCGCGACGAGCAGCGGCCACTCGGAGCCCATGTCGCGCACCGACGTGACGCCGGCGGCGAAGTACGTCGGAATCCACTCGATCTGGTGCAGATGCGCGTGGCTGTCCCAGAGGCCCGGGATGATCGTCTTGCCCGCGACGTCGATCCGGCGGGCGCCCGGCGGCACCGGCGTGCTGGCGCTCGGGCCGGCGGCGACGATCCGTCCGTTATCGACGACGACCGTCGCGTTAGGCACCGCCGGTGCGCCGGTCGCGTCCACCAGCGTCGCACCGACGAGTGCCAGCTTGCTTTCGGCCAACGGTTTGGTTCGCGACGTGATGTCGACCAGCTCCGCCATCTGCGCGCGCGTGGCGACCTGCATCAACTCGTCGCGTAACGGCATCAACGCGGCCCGCACTGTCTTGAACGAGAGGCCGGCACCGCCGCCAGTCGCGAACATTGCGAGCCGTCCCTCGCCGTCGAGCCACAGATAGTTGATCCCCCACATCGCGCCATCGATCGTGTAGCGCGTGAGCACGGTGCGAGTCGCCCCGGAACCGACGGTGTCCACGCCACGCTTCTTGATCGTCAACGGATTCGGATCTCCCGGGACGACCGCGATCGTCTTCGGACTTCCGTGCGATTGCCAGTAGCGGATGAGTGCGAGGTGCTGCGCCGTTGGGTAGTACGAAGACACGGCGTACGCGACGTCAGGGACGGGAACATCCGCGGCCTTGCCGTTCCGAGTGACCTTCGCGTGCGTGCCGTCGAGCTCGACCGACGCCGTGACGGTGCGACTGGTATCCCCGATGCGCGCTGTCTCGAACGTCTTCAGCGCGTAATCCTTTCCGGTGGTGATGGTCAGCTGCGTGTGATTGCGTTTGCCGCGGTCGACCCAGTCGTAGTCGGACGTCAGCTTCATCCCGCCATCGCTGGGCGACAGCTCGTAGTGCTCCCAGCCCGCTGGGCGTCCGATGTAGAGGATTCTCAGCGAATCGGCGATCGCGGCCGCGGGCACAGGAGCCAGCGCGCGACGAGCGCTGTGTGGCGCGGCTGTTGTCGTGGCGAGAGCCAGGGTAGCGACCAATGGGAAGCGCCGAATCGACGCGAACGTAAGCATGTCGTCTATTGTCGTCAGAGGGCGGATCGTACCAACCGGGGCGAGGAAACAGGCAATCGCACTCGAAACACGGTCTGTCCCGATTCCGAGCTGAAGTCGAGGTCACCGTCGTGCAGATGCGTGAAGCGACGCGCGATGTCGAGGCCGAGACCTGGCGAGCCGACGGGCTTCGTGGTGAAGAAGGGATGGAAGATCCGAGCGCGGAGCTCCTCGGGAATGCCAGGACCGTCATCGATCACCTGGACGACGACCACATCGCCGCGCTTCGCCGCCGTCACCGTCACGTTCCCCTCGGCGGGTGCCGCGTCGATCGCGTTGTCGATCAGCTTTTCCCACACCTGATTGAGCTCGCTGCCGAAGCCGAAGACCGCGGGCAAGTCATCCTGTGTCTCGATCTTTACGCGAACCGACTTCGAGCGCGACTTGCTCTCGAGCATCGCCACGGTATCGGCGAGGCCGCGCACGATGTCGACGTGATCGGGCACGGCTTCGCGGTCCATGAAGGTGAACCCTTTGACGGCGCTCACCAGCGCGTGGATACGTGCGGTCGCCGACGTGATGTGCCCCGTCGCCTGACGAGCCGCCGCTTCGCTGGCGGCCCAGCCGATCGCATCGCCTAACGTCTCCTTCGGCAGCACCCGGGCGACGTGGTCGAGCGCTGCGAGATTTACGTCGGTCGCCGCCAGTGCCGAGCCGGCCGCTGGATCGGTGTCGTGCGCTACGAGCCAGTCCGAGAATTCGTCCTCGCGGTCCGCGGCCTCGAGCGGACTCCTCGGCTGACACGCATCCATGCACATCCGCCTGACGTCGTTGATGGCGTCGAGCTGCTCGTCAGTCAGACGTGCGTGCGCCAGGGCATCGGCCGCCGACTGCATGTCGTCCAGCAAGGGAGCGAGCGCTCGCGCGTGGCTCGACGCCGCTGACGCCGGGTTGTTCAGCTCATGCGCGAGACCCGCTGCGAGACGACCGAGCGACAGCAACCGCTCGTCGTGCAACTCCGCCGTGCGGTAGTTGCGTGTCCGATCGAGCAGATGGTGCACGAGCGCCGACGTGAGCTCCGGACACTCACGCACGAGGTCCGGAAAGTGTGAGCGCGCGAGCGCGCACACCGTTGTGTCGTCCTCGACCACGAGTCTCGCGGGTGCATTCCGCATGCGCGAAAACGGCATGGCGCCGATCACGGACCCGGGGCCCGTGTCGTAAAACCTGCGCCAGCTACCGCCCTTCGCGACGTGCACGGCCACGCGTCCGGCAAGCACGATCCACATCTCATCGATCGCCGACCCGACATCGCGGAGGATCGTGTCGGCCTCGAGGCGGTGCACGTCGCCGCGCACGCTCAGCCA
>JAJKIV010000262.1 GCA_021154285.1 Gemmatimonas sp.
CAGTCGGAGCTCTTGCCTTTGACGTGGAAGTTCTTGGTGGGATAGGACTGCTTGATCCACCGTTGCGACCACGGCCCGGTGGACCGGAAGATGATCACTTCGTCGAGGGCGTTGGCAACACTGAGCGATGCCTGCATGTCGCTTTGGATCATGCCATTCTCGGGGTCGCCGTAGGACGCCTGCAAGCCGTACTTGGCCATGGTAGGGTGACTCGGAAGGGTGGAGTGTCTTACTTCGGTTTGGCCTTGCTCGTGAGCTCCTGGAAGAAATTCTCGACGAACACGAGCTCAGTGGGACGTACGGAGGACATGCCGACGGATCGGATCATCAGAAATCGACCGTCCGGTGCGACGTCGAAGAAGACGTTCACCAGGTTGTACGCCGTCGCGTCGAACAATCGCTTCGGTTCGCCGACGGCGAGGGTCTCTCCCGAGGCAATCGGGGCCGCCACCATGTATCGTGACTCGTCGACGAAGAACAGCTGGCGGCCGTCGTGTGACCATCGCGGCGTCCTGCCTCCGGCCGCCGACACCTGACGCTTGAACGCTCTCGTGTCCGGGAACGGCCGCACGTACACCTCGGCGCGGCCGGATTCCTCCGACGTGTACGCGAGCCATCGCCCGTTAGGCGAGACGGTCGGTACTCGTGGTCGGAGGCCGGTGGTCAGCAGGCGCCTGGTCGTGTCGGCGCCGACGCTGACCGCGAAGATACTGTCGCCATCGGCGTAGACGATCCATTTCCCGTCGGGCGAGAAATCGGCGAGGCGTTGGGTCTTGTGGAGTGTGTCGATTCTGGTCGGCGGTGCGCTGCCGTCAGCTGGCGCGATGAACAGCCCGTTCGGCCCGGTCATCAGCAGACGTTTGCCGTCCGGCGACCACGACTGTGGGGTCATCTCTTCCTGTACCGTCGACGCCGGGCCGTGATCGAGTTGCTTGACCCAGAGGGATCTGCCTGTGTTGCCCGGACCAGAGATTGCCACCTGTTTGCCGTCAGGCGAGAGCCGCATTCGCCCCAGAAACGAATGCGTGAAGCTCGCGTCCACCGGAGTGGCGTTGCCGTTAGGCGTGACCCACACCAGCTCCTGGTCTCCCGCGATCTCACCCCCCGTCGAGTAGAGCAGTATCCCGGCGGGTGAGATCGCGACGTCACCGCCCGACAGAACGCGCACGGCGACGTTCTGTGCGATCGGAGCGGCATCGCCCGTGATCCGCAATCGATCGGCGTCGAACGGCGCCGCCATCATGAGCCCGTCGCTGGTCACGTACACGAGGTGTCCCGAGGCGGCGTAGCGGCCGATGACCCCATGCACGAGCACGGCGTGCTTCCCGGTTTGGGTGTCGAGCACGCCGACGTCGAACGACGGCAGGCCGCCGACGCGCGCGATGGTGAAAAGCACGCCACGCGCGTTAGGCATGGCGGACGGATTGACGTGAAAGAGCTCCGTCTTCGGGTCCGGGGTCGACGCCTCTTCCGGCTTTCCCCCGGTGTCCCGAACGCGCGCGATCCCATCGTGGGCGAGATCGCCGTCGAAGTAGATGTAGCCGTCGCTGCCCCACGACAGACCACCCCTGCCGACTCCGCTGTCGGTAAGCGTGACGGGCGGTCCGCCGGCCACGGGAACGACCCGCACGCTCCACGGCGGACCGCTGACGAACGCGATGCGCTTGCCGTCGGGCGAGAACGCGGGATTGGCCGCGCCGTCGGTTCCCGGGAGCGACGTCGCGCGCAGCTCATCGAGCCGGCGAACCCACAGGCGGGCACTCGATGCGGACGCGCCGGGCCCGACGTAGGCGAGCATGCGCCCATCGGCCGACAGCGCCAGCCGAGAGAAGCTTTCTCCGTAGACGATGCGCTGACTATCGGGCAGCGCAACGCTCAACCGCGTCACGCCGCGCGGCACGTCGGGACGCCGTCGACTCGACACCAGCCCAGCGAACGACAGCACCGCGACCGTTGTCGCCGCCCAGAACCAGATGGGACGTATCCCGGACTGCGGCTTGATCGCGCCGCTCGCAAGCGTTGGCGTCGTGAATGACGGATTCACCAGTGCGTCGCCGAACGCCTTCACGCTGTCGAACCGATCGGCAGGAAGCTTCTCGAGCGCGTGGTCGACCGCGGCGACGACGTTCGGCGGTACGGAGCGCCGGTGCTCGCTGACCGGCCGCGCGGGCTCGGTGATGATCTTCATGATCACCGCCTGTGCCGAGCTGGCGACGTGCGGCGGGTCACCAGCGAGCATCTCGTAGAGCACGGCACCTAACGAGTAAATGTCGGACCGCGCACTGACGCTCTTCTCGGCGGTCGCCTGTTCGGGCGACATGTAGTGCGGCGTGCCGAGCGAGAGGCCGGTCTCCGTCATCCGTCCACCCGCCGCCGCGCTCACGGCGAGCGCGATGCCGAAATCCATCACGAGCGCACGGCCGTCGTGCAGCATGATGTTCTCGGGCTTGATATCCCGGTGGATCACGCCATGCCGGTGCGCATAGTCGAGCGCATCCGCCACTTCACGCGCGATGCGAATCGCCTCGTCGATGCCGAATTGCGTCTCACGATTCAACTTCTCGCGAACGGTCTCGCCCTGCACGTACGGCATGACGTAGTACAGAAAGGAAGGTCCCTCGCTGCGCTCGGGATCCGCTCCGCGGACGTCACCAGAGTCGAAGAGCGGCAGGATGTGCGGGTGCTGCAGGCTCGCCGTGGTCTTGATCTCGACCACGAACCGCTCGGCGCCGAGCACGGCGGCGAGCTCCGGTTTCAGCACCTTGATAGCGACCTTGCGGTCGTGCTTGACGTCGTGCGCGAGGTACACGGTCGCCATGCCGCCGTGGCCGAGCTCGCGCTCGAGGCGATAGCGATCGGCCAGGGCGGTGCTCAGGGTGTCGAACGAGCTCGCAGTTCCGGCTCGAGTGTTCACGGATGCGCGACCTCCGGCCATCGCACGGAAAGGACGCGCGAAATTATCGTCGCGCGCAGGGTTCAGCTATGCCATGCGCGCACCCGATTCGGCTTCCCTAGACGACGGCCACCGCGACGCCCGTCAGCACCAGCGCCACAGCCCATAGGAGGTCGACGTTGATCCACGCACGCCGCAGCAGGTGCAGCGCCGCGCGCTCATAGACGACCACGGCCAGCACCGCCGTGACGAGCAGGTAGCCCGCCGTGTGCACGCTCGTCGCCCAAAGCGTCGGCCAGTCCACCGACACGAGGCCCGCCAGGGTCGGCGCGGCGTGGCTCGCATGACCCGCATGGCCGACCGCTCCCGACTGCACGGCGCGCAGCGCGATCGGTGCCGCCATGAGTCCCGCCCCGTGCGCCGTTGCGACGATGAACGACCAGACCGTGAGCTCGCGCCCACTCGCGCGCAGTCCGACGCGCCACCGCCCGAGCGCCATGTGTCGATGGCCACGCAACTGCCAGATCCCGAGCCCCAGCAGCAGCGCCGCCGCTCCCCAACGGACGACGGCACTCGGCACGACGACCCCGAGCCCGAGCGCGATGGCCACCGCCGCTGCGATCGCGAGCGCATGGCCGAGCGCGAGGGGCCCGAGCGCGCGCCACACCGCTCGGCGATCGCCGTGCTGGGTGCCTAACGCCACGGCGAACAGCCACCCCATCCCCGGATTGAGGCCGTGGAGGGCACCTAACGAAAGCAGCGCGCCCGCCGCGGCCCACGTATTCGTCGGCATCGCCGGCTCACGAGAAGCAGAAGGAGTCGGACGACGCGTCGCCGCCCTGGAGCCGCACCTGGTGTGGCCGCAGCCCGTCCTCGAACTCGAGCAGGAAGCGGTGATCGAGCGCGAGCCCGCCCGTGCGCCCCACGTCCAACTTCGCGAGCCAGCCGCGGATCCCGTCGGGATAGAACTGCGCGTCCCACGGGCTGTACAGCGAGTTCGTGACGTACACGCGTCGGCCATCGCGGCTCACTTCGACCATCTGCGGGCCGCCGTTGAGCGGCGTCGCCGGCATGCGCGGATGCGCCGTGCGCCGCACGATGCCGCCGAGTCGCACCGAACCCGCCAGCACGGGGTTGAACGGATCGCTCACATCGTACTGCCGGAGCTCGCCCGTTCCCCAGCACGACACATAGAGGAAGCGGTCGTCGACGGACAGGTTGATGTCCGTGACGAGCGGCGGCACGGCCTCGAAGCCCTTGAGCAGCGGCGGGAGGTCAGCAGGATCAGCCGGTTCCGCCGGGATCGTGATGACCTTCTTCGCCTTCCACTCGCCCGGGCCGTCGCCGTTGCGACGGTCGAGATACCAGAGGAAGATCGACGACGAGAGATCCTTGAGCGAGATCACGACGCCGACGAACCCGTACGCGCGCGTCGGGTTGTGCGCGGGCCGCAGCTCGAGCGCCATCTGCTGCTCGGCGCCAAGATCGATCTCCTTCAAGTGGCGACGCTTCTTCATGTCCCACACGTGGAGCGAGTGCCCGTACTTGCCGCCTAACAAGAGCTCGGGGTTCACGCCGTCCTTCACCATGTTCGGCGTCCCCCACTCGCTCGTCACGATGGTGTCCTGGCCGAGGTGCCAGGCAAAGTCGTAGGCGAGATGCTGCGGGCCGCGGTCGTGCTCCCACTTCCCCTTCACCTCGAACGTGTCGTGGTCGAGCATGAAGATCCCGCCCGGCCCGTTGCCGTCCGGCGCGCCGAGGGCGTTGAGGTAGATCCCATCGGGCCCACAGTGCACGGTGTGCGGCGCCGCGTACCCGGTCTTCGCCATGACTTCGTCTCCCTCGATTACCTTCACGAGGGTCGGGTTTCGCGGGTCTGGCTTCGTGTCGACGACGTGAATGCGTGACGAGCTCGTGCCGGGCACGACGAGGTAGCGCCGCTCGGCGTGCGCGTTAGGCGCCCACGGGCACAGATGGGAGCTGCACGCGTTCCATCCGAAGTGGTGGAGCTCGTTTCCGCCGTGCGGGAAGTCCACCTGCCCAACGAGTCGTCCGTAGCTCGCCGACGTGGGGTCGGTGTCGACGACGCCAAGCGCATCGGTCTTGCCGTTCTCACCGCTGGCGAGCAGCGCGACGTACGCGAGCCCCTCCGCCGGCGCCTCGGCCGCGAGTGCGGGGCTGGGGTAGAAGGTTGGATCGGGGAGCATTCGTTTCATCGGGGCACCTGGTTGGGTTCTACCAGGGGCTACGTAGTCGCGTCGCGTTGGAGGACAGGCGGCAGGCGGCAGGCGGCAGGCGGCAAATGACGCTCAACTGACGGGCGCCGCTATCGTGGCGCATGCCAAATTCGACTCGTACCCAAATCGGATC
>JAJKIV010000263.1 GCA_021154285.1 Gemmatimonas sp.
ACCAGCGGGTCCACCCTCCCCGCACGGCGCGCCGGCAGATAGCTCGCGACCGCCGCCGACGCGAGCAGGACCAACACCACGGCTATGTACGTGGGTGGATCAGTCGTGGCCGTGGCGAACAGCATGTTGGACAAGAATCGACTCAGCAGCACCGCACTGGCGCACCACGGTTCAATCGCCCTTGGCTCTAGGCGCGACGCCGAACTGGCTCCTTCGCCCTCTGCAGCCGACGCTCACGCTTGCCACGCGCCACCTCCGTCGCCAACGCATCGAGCCGCTCGCCCCACGCACCACGGAAGCGATCGAGCCACGCCTCCACCTCACCAAACGGCACCGCGCCGAGCTCGTACACTCGACGCGGGCCCTCCGCACGTGAAGTGGCGAAGCCGCTCTCGCGAAGCACGCTCAAGTGCTGCGAGACGCCCGGCTGCGAGATGTCGAGCTCGCGCTGAATCGCCTCGACGATCTCACCGGACGTGCGCGAGCGCTCGGCGAGCAGCTCGAGGATGCGGCGCCTAACGGGACTCCCGAGGACGTCGAACGCCTGCGTCACGCGAGTTACCCGGACGCGGAGGCCGTATCGACAGGCAAGCCCGTATACGCGGCGGTGGTCCGAGCGGCAGCCGCCCGCGCCGCCGCCGCGTCAGTCCCGGCGTCGATGGAGGCGCGGCACCAGTCGTCGCTGCTGTGGCGGACGAACTCACGGCCGTTCTCCGAGCCGAGCCACGCCATTGCCTCACGCGGATCCACGGTGGCTCCGCTCTCGACATGATGGCCAAGCCCGAGGAGCGCCGAATCCCAGCCGACACCCACGGCGCCCGGGCCGTACTCATCCCAGCGCGCGTCGGTAACATGAGCGACGTGCTCGAGCCGGAGCAGCGCACGACCGTCTGGTGTCGGCTCGAGCGTTACCTCGAGCCAGGTCACCTCTCCGCCGAACTCCCACGTCATGCCAACGACCCGCGGCGGCTCGCACCGCGTGATCGTGCCGCCCGCGTTGCCCTGGAGCTGGTATCGGCCGCCGAGGCGAAGGTCGCCGGAGACGGGGAGGAACCATCGCGGGATGCGCTCCTTGCTCGTCACGGCGTCCCAGAGGTCGTCGAGCGTGGTGTCGTAGGCGCGCGTCGCCACGACGACTCGCGCCGGCTGCCCTTCGTACAAGCGCGTCTCGACCTTGCGCGTCACGGCGCCGATCTGACGGGGGACGTCGAATTCCATGTGCCACCCTGTGTCTGGAAGGTTCGCTCTGGTCGAGGGCTTAATATAAGCGATAACTTATATGATGCCAGTGGCCGTCACCCGTCGCACTTCTCCCGGCGTGGTGTAGTTTGGGTGTTCGAGGCCGGTGCTCCGAGGATCGCTCACCCAAACGGAAACCATGACTCGCATCCCTAACGACGACCCACTCGACCCACTCGAGCCGCTCGAGCCGCTCGAGCCGCTCGAGCCGCTCGATGACAAGGACCGTGACCTCGGGCTCGACGTGTCGATCACGCGGCGGGATTTTCTCAACTCCACGCTGCTCGCGAGTGGCGCGCTGCTGCTGAACGCGAAAGCGCCACTGCTGCAGCAGCCGCAGGCGCCAACCGGGCTCGCGTGGGAAGGACCCGGCGGCGTCGGGGACTACGCGCGCTCGCACGGCAACATGTGGTCGACCGTCTCGACGGCGCACGAGCTCCGCGACGGCAAGCTTGGCGGTGAAGCAGCCGGCAAGCGTGCGACCGACACTGGTGAGCGCTACGACCTCATCGTCGTTGGCGGTGGGATCTCGGGACTTGGTGCCGCCGCATTCTTCCAGAAGCTGAAGGGCGGTAAGGTGCTCGTCCTCGATAACCATCCGATGGTGGGCGGCGAAGCCAAGCGAAACGAGTTCAACGTCGGCGGCGTGCGCCTCATCGGACCACAGGGTTCGAACGACTTCGGCACGAGGCTGTCGTCCGGCTGGGTCGGCGACTACTGGAAGGATCTCGGGCTTCCGTACGGCAACGATGCATTCGAACATCAGCCGTGGGCTCCGGGCGTCAAACCACTCGAGATCGCCCGCGAGCACTACTACTTCCAGCTCTGGGGCGACGAGTTCGCGAGCCACGGCTTCTTCTTCAAGGAGCCTAACGGATCACTACGCCTCGTCCGTGACGCGTTCGGCGCCGGCTACAACGAGACGCCGTGGTCCGAGAAGCTGCGCGCCGATTTTACCAAGTGGCGGTCGTCACCCAAGGTCTACGACGGAAGCGACCTCCCGCGATGGCTCGACAGCATGACGTACGAGGAGCTGCTCGTGAAGCACCTGAACCTCGACCCCGCGGTGGCTCGTTATGCAGACCCGATTCTCGCCGGCGCCGCCGGCGGGCTCGGAAGCGACGTCATATCCGCCCAGTGTGCGGGCCAAATCGGGCTTCCCGGTACCGGGAACGGGCAGACCCTGCGCATTCCCACCCACAAGCTGTCCGACACGCTCGGCTTCATCTCGTCATTCCCTGGCGGGAACGACGGCATCATGCGCCACGTGCTGAAGAAGCTCGTGCCTGACGCGATCAACGGGCAGGGCTTCGCCGGCGTGCTGAACGGCCCCGTTCGATTCGAGGCGCTCGACCGCCCGGCCAACCCGACGCGAATCCGACTTGGCGCTACCGTCGTGCGCGTGACTACCCTGCCTAACGGGTCGGTCGAGGTCGTGTATCACCAGGGCGGCGCGTTGCACAAGACGACCGCTAGCGGCGTCGTCATGGCCAACGGTGCGTGGACGTCACAGTACATCGTGGCAGACGTCCCTGAAGACCACCGCGAGGCGTTCGCCGATTTCGTCCGCGCACCGATGCTCGTCGTGAACGTCGCACTCAAGCGCTGGCGCTTCATGTACGACCTCGGCCTGACGGCAGCGAGCTACCGCGACCTCTTCGGCTTCTCGTGCAACATCCGGCAATCGATGATCGTCGGGGACTACCGGCCAACGCTGCACCCCGACAAACCGACGATCCTCACGTTCTACATTCCGTTCGAGCGGCCCGGCACGCCGATCAAAGCGCAGGCGGGCGCGGCTCGCACGGAGATGCTCGGCACCAGCTACCGCGACTATGAGCGCAAGATTCGCGAGCAGCTCGTCAGGCTGTTCGGGCGCGCCGGCTTCGATCCACGCCAGGACATCGCGGGCATCATTCTAAACCGCTGGGGCCACGCGTACGTGTGTCCCGCGCCCGGGTTCTACTTCGGGCGTGACGGGAAGCCTGCGGCACCCGAGGTGTTGCGACGGCCGATCGGGCGAATAGCGTTCGCAAACTCGGAGCTCAACGGCCACCAGAACTGGCGAGACGCGACCGCAGAAGGGAAGCGAGCGGTGGAGCAATTGCTTGGGTGACGATCCGGCGCGTATGATCCAGCACAGGATCCAGTGAACGAGGCCTGATGGAGATACTGCTGATCTCGCTCGGAGTGGTGGGAGCGTACGTGCTCTCGAGCCTCCGCGTGCTCAATCAGTACGAGCGCGGCGTCATGTTCTTCCTGGGGAAATACACCGGAACGACGGGACCCGGGCTCACCTTCGTGCCGACGATCCTGGCGCGCATGAAGCGCGTGTCGATGCGCGTCGTTGCGATCGACATCCCGGCGCAGGAAGTCATCACGCGCGACAACATCTCGGTCACCGTGAACGCGGTGCTCTACTTCCGCGTCTCCGACCCCGGTCTCGCCATCCTCGAGATCCAGGACTACCTGTACGCTACCGGTCAGCTCGCGCAGACGACGCTGCTCTCCGTGCTCGGGCAGGTTGAGCTGGACGAGCTGCTCGCCGACCGGCGAAAGGTCAACGAGCTGCTCAGGCAGATCATCGACGAACGCACAGATTTCTGGGGCGTCGAAATCTCCGCCGTCGAGATCAAGGACGTCCAGCTCCCCGAGACCATGCGGCGCGCGATCGCGCGACAAGCTGAAGCCGAGCGCGAGCGACGCGCGAAGGTGATCAATGCACAGGGCGAGCTGCAGGCGTCGACGACGCTGGCCGAGGCCGCACGCATCATGGCGACTCAGCCCGCGTCGCTCCAGCTGCGCTACCTGCAGACAGTCACCGAGATCGCGACCGAGAACAACTCGACCACGATCTTCCCGGTGCCGATCGACATGCTGAGCGCGTTCTTCAAGCGCGCGGCGGACGCCCCGGCGCCTGCTGCAGCCAATACCGAACCGGCTGCTTCATCGGAGCCAGCACCACCGATGCTTCCGCCGCCCGATCTCGCCGAAGCACTCCCGCAGATTCGCGTCGACTCCGCCCGCCAGCCCGCGGAGTGATCGAGGCATCGTTTTGGTTCGTATGGGGTCAGACTCCTTAGAAACCATTTGGCTGCGAGAAGGGACCGACTTGAAACGGCCCTGATCCCTTCGATCCACCTTGAACGGACCGCGTAGACATGACTCCGCGCCACGTGCTCGTCTCGGCAGCCATTGTAGCGGGCGTCCTCACCATGAGTCCACGCCAGGGTACCTCCCCGGCCACCAAACGCGCGCGAGAGGTCGTCGCGCTGATCAACACCGCCACGCCACCGGCGATCCGAGCCTATGTAGATTCGGCGTTCGCGGGTCGAATGCGCTCTCTCCCGATGTCCGCCCACATCGATTTCTTCATGGGGCAGCGCGAGCAATCGGGCGGATTCGACTGGGTCGAGGTGCAGGAGGAAGCATCGGGCCGCACGACGGCACTCCTCAAGCAGAAACTGACGGGCGACTACAGCGCCATCGCGATTCAGGTGGAGTCTTCGCCGCCGTATCGCGTTGCGGGGATCGGCGGGCGCCCGCCTCGTCCGAAGGCGGCGGCGTCCGCGCCGGCCGTGTCGAGCGACGCCGAGATGGCGGAGGCGATCAAGCAGTACGTCCAGACGCTCGTGAAGGCCGATCTGTTCTCAGGGACCGTGATGCTGGCGAAAGATGGCCAGACGATCTACGCGGGCGCCTTCGGCGAGGCGAACAAGGACTTCGGCGTGCCTAACAAGCTCGACACGAAGTTCAATCTGGGCTCCATGAACAAGATGTTCACGGCGGTGACGATCGCCCAGCTCGTCGACCAGGGCAAGCTGTCGTACGACGACCCGATGTCGAAGTTCCTCCCCGATTTCCCGAGCGCGGAGGCGGCGAAGAAGATCCGCATCAAGCATCTGCTCACGCACACGTCGGGGCTCGGCAGCTACTTCAACGAGGAGTTCGAGCGGTCGTCGCGGGCGCGGTTCCGAACCGTGGACGACATGATGCAGCTCGCCAAGGGCGACTCGCTGGCGTTCGAGCCGGGTACGCGGTGGTCCTACAGCAACACCGGCATGTTGGTGTTAGGCAAGGTGATCGAGGTCGTGACGAAGCAGGATTACTTCGACTACGTGCGCGAGCACCTGTCGAAGCCGGCGGGGATGGTGAGCACGGACGCGTACGAGCTCGACCGGGTTAACCCGAATCTCGCGGTGGGGTATCAGCGGGAATTCCGCGAGGACGGCACGAAGACGTTCCGCAACAACATCTTCATGCACGTCATGCGCGGCGGGCCGGCGGGTGGCGGATATTCGACGGCGGAGGATCTCGTTAGGTTCGCGGAGGCGCTCAAGGCGGGGAAGCTGGTTTCGCCGGCGACGTTCGAGCTCATGACGACGCCGAAGCCCGAGGTCAATTCGCCGGAGTACGGGTATGGGTTCGGCGTGGATCCCGAGACCAGGATCGTGGGCCACAGCGGCGGGTTCCCGGGGATCAGCTCGAACCTCGACATCTTCAAGGGGACGGGG
The DNA here is from genome assembly GCA_021154285.1 of Gemmatimonas sp. GTDB lineage: Bacteria > Gemmatimonadota > Gemmatimonadetes > Gemmatimonadales > Gemmatimonadaceae > JAJKIV01. The sequence continues at coordinate 5,754 of JAJKIV010000263.1, forward strand.
TACGTGGCGGTAGTGATGTCGAACTACGGTGGGGGGAGTCAGCCGGTGGTGGAGAAGATCCGGACGCTGGTGAAGTCCCGTTCAAGGGGTCAGAGCCCTTGATCGGACGCTTTCAAGGGGTCAGAGCCCTTGAACGTCCGGAAAGCGCTCCATCGGGGGCCTTGAGCGCATGAAAGGCGTCGCTGCGACGATCGCCACCGTGGTGCCGCCGAGGCAGTGACCGTTGGAGCCGCTCCTCCACCTCCTGACGAAAATCATCGTCCCCAAGGAGGTCTCCCGTGCTGGCTGCCTGTCGGATGGCGTCGAGCGCTTCCGGTTTCAACGCATCCGCGAACAATGCACGATAGGCTACCTGCTGGTCGCCGGGGGTAGTTCCAAGTTTTTGATACAGTTCGTGCGCCGTAATCAACGGATCGTGCACCCCGCCGGCGTTATGGAGGTAGCTCGACCACGTGTAGCGACGCGGGTCGTCTGCGATGCGCGCCCGGACGGGATTCAGCTCGATATACCGACTGCACGCCAACAAGTACCGATCTGTGTTTACGATGGACGAGCGGAAGCGTCCCTCCCATAACGTGCCTGTACGGGGGATGCGTGCATTCACGTAATGCACGTAACGACTGCCGATCAGCTGCATCATGTTGGAGGGCCCTTCGTCCTCCTCAGGCGTGAGCAGCAAGTGCACGTGGTTTGGCATGAACACGTACGCGTGAATCGCGCATCGGGAACGCTGGCTCGCGGAGTGGAGGATGTCGCGATAGCGCATGTAGTAGCCCGGAGAACGGAACGTGGCAGCCCGATTGTTGCCGCGCTGGATCACGTGCAGCGGCATTCCGGGAATGACGAGTCGAGGCAGTCGTGGCATGGGCGGTGTCTGACGGAGGACGGCGTCGCGGGACTGATGTTGTTCGGCGGTGAGTCGTTCGGCCGAATATGCGAACGGCACACAGCAGTCCTCGCATCGGTTCCACGCGCGGTGCAGCATTCTGTTCAAGGGCTCTGACCCCTTGATCGCGGTCGTTCAAGGGCTCTGACCCCTTGATCCGCCTTGATCCGTAACGTGACGCCGAGCCCACTTCTCACACCATGCGATTCGCCCGTCTTGCCTCGATTCTCGCCATCGCGTTCGGTGCGTCGACGCCTGCCGCCGCCCTCGCGCAGCCAACCGCCGCCACGTTCCCCGGCGACATTTGGCAGCGCGTCGCCGACCCCACGAAAATCGGCTGGACTAAAGCCGGCCTCGACTCCGTCCAGGCGCTCATCTCCCGCATGAACTCGAGCGCGATGGTCGTCGTCGAGCACGGCAAGATCGTCTACGCCTACGGCGACCTCACCGCGCAGAGCTACCTCGCCTCCGTGCGAAAGAGCATCCTGTCGATGCTGTACGGCATCGAGATCGCCCGCGGCCACGTCGACACTGCGAAGACGCTCGCCCAGCTCGGCATCGACGACGTAGGTGGCCTATCGCCGCGGGAGAAGGAAGCCACCATCCAGGACTTGTTAGGTGCCCGGTCCGGCGTCTATCACATCGCCTCGTACCCCGGCGACTTTCTCGCCGAGGCGCCGCCGCGCGGATCGCAGAAGCGCGGCACCTACCAGCTGTACTCCAACTGGGACTTCAACACGCTCGGCACCATCTTCGAGCAGGAAACGAAGCGGAACATCTACGACGCCCTGCAGGACGAGCTCGCGCGTCCCATTCACATGCAGGACTTCCGCCGCGACCTGCAGAAGAAGGACGGCGACGCCACGCGGTCGATCCATCCCGCCTACCCGATCTTCCTCACCACGCGCGACATGGCGCGCATCGGGCTCCTGATGCTCCACAACGGGAACTGGAACGGCCGCCAGATCGTGCCACGCGACTGGGTCGCCAAATCCACGAGTGCCATCACCCCGGTCTCGCAGCTCAACCCGTCTACTGTGCGACGCGGCCGCGTTGGGTACGGCTACCTCTGGTGGGTGCTCGACGGACCATGGAACACCGGGCCCTATGAGGGCGCGTACTCGGGGTTCGGGGCG
>JAJKIV010000264.1 GCA_021154285.1 Gemmatimonas sp.
CGGTTTGATGGCTCAACCGGACCGCGCATCGTAGGCCCTCGCGACGGCAAGTTCACGGATCTCGGGAGCGTCGGCGTGCGGTTCATGATCTGGGGCGCGGAGACCGGTGGCCTCTTCTCGCTAGTCGAGCATCCGATCCCGCCAAAAACGCTCGCCGCCCCTTACCACCGTCATGCGCGCGAAGACGAATACAGCTACGTGCTCGAGGGGCGCATGGGCGCATTGCTCGGCGACGACACGGTCTACGCCGAGGCGGGGGACCTCGTCTACAAGCCGCGCAACCAGTGGCACACGTTCTGGAATGCCGGCGACGGCGCATGCCGCATCCTGGAGATCATCGCGCAGCCCGGCTTCGAGCACTTCTTCAATGAGCTCGGCGAAGCCATGGCGGCGGTGAACGCCCCGAATCCCGGTGCCGTGCTGGCCAACTCCGACCTCCCGGAGCGCTTCGCGATCGAGTTTCAGCCGGAGCGCACCATGGAGATCTGCCAGACTTACGGCCTGCGGTTCCCGGGACTGACGGACAGGTGACCGGCGTCTCGGCGCGTAAGTGGACGGGTCTCTAGCAGGCGGGATTGGGCATGTGAGCGAGATCTCGGAGCACATGAGCCGCGGTCGCGTACCGCCTCGTTAGGTCCTTCTGCAGTAGCCGGACCACGAGGCGGTCGAGCGCATCCGGGACGTCAGGTCGGTACCTCGAAGGCGGCTCGAGCTGAGCGTGGAGGATCGTGTCCGCTATCGACACCTTCTCATCGCCACGAAACGGCTTGCGTCCGGTGAGCATCTCGTAGAGCACGACGCCTAACGCCCAGAGGTCGGCACGCGCATCGATGTCTCCGGCGCGGACCTGCTCGGGCGACATGTACGATATGGTGCCGAGGCGGACGCTGATCGTGCTGAGGCTGTGGTCGCGCGCTTTCGCCAGGCCAAAGTCGAGGATTCGCACGCTCCCATCAGGGAGCAGCATGACGTTGGCTGGCTTCAAGTCGCGATGGACGAATCCGGCGGTGTGCGCGGCGTGCAGCCCTGCGGCGATCTGACGTGATATCTCGATCGTGTCCGCGATGGAAACGCGACCATCACGAGCGAGTCGCGACCGTAGCGTTTCGCCGTCATAGAGCGCCAACGCCATGAACAGCCGGCCGTCGTCGCTCGTCCCGAACTCGTACACGGTGCAGAGATTCGGGTGGTCGAGCATCGCGATCGCGTTCGCTTCGCGCAGGAAGCGAGCCCGGGCCGAGCCATCCAGGTTGTGGTGCGGCAGCAGAAACTTGAGTGCGACCGCGCGACCCTGGCGTGTGTCGTCGGCACGATAGACGACGCCCATGCCTCCCGACCCGAGCGCCTCGTGGAGACGGAAGTGAGCAACGGTACGTCCGGCGAGGCCGAGCGGATCGGATCGACACGAATCCCCGAGCAGCAACGCCGCGTCGATCGGTGCGAGGCGTGCGTCCGCATCGGCGTCGGCCTGCAGCAACGCCACGACCGCGCGATATAACTCGGGATCGCCGATTGCCAGACGCGCGAGCCGATCCGCGCGCCCCGATTCATCCATCTCGGTGAGCTCGTTGAACGCAAGCTGGAGCTCTTCCCAGCGCTGCGCGTTCACAAGAGCGGCTCGCCCTCGAGCTCGAGGGCGAGCCACGCGCGAGCCAGACGAAGCTCACGCTTGGCCGTCGCGAGTGACACTCCCGTCGCCGCGGCGCTCTCTTCCAGCGTTAGGCCGCCAAAGTAGCGGTACTGCAGCAGCTGGCTCTGACGGGGATTCAGTGTCGCGAGGCGCTGGAGCGCTTCATCGAGATCCGTCACGACCTCGAGATTCTCGTCGGACACCAGCTCGTGGATCTCGATGTCCACCGGTATCGCGCCGCCGCCGCGTTTGGCAGCGAGACGAGCGCGTGCGCGATCCACGAGCAAGTTGCGCATGACCTCCGAGGCGAGCGCCAGGAAATTGGCGCGATCTTGCAGCTCGACGTGACGCGCGTCGACGAGCTTGAGGTACGCCTCGTGGACCAACTCGGTCGTATCGAGCGAGTTCTCGAATGGCGCGCCCCCGAGCCGGCGTCGCGCCAGCTCGCGCAGCCCGTCGTACACCAACGGGATGAGCTGAGTGCGGGCGTCGCTGTCCCCCGCGCTCCAACGGCGCAAGAGGAGTGTAACCTCGGGCGGGGTGGAGTCCATCCCATCGCTTCCGGTTAGGCTTGGGGACGCCACGATACCCAGTTGCCGTCGATGCAGCAAGCGTGGTTGAGCCGGTCTGACGCGCGATTCCGTTCCCATGAGTGGAAGGACGTTGTCACCCTTCAACTCACACGGGTCGCCATGCCTACGCTATCGCATCGAGTGCTGGCCGTTGCTGTGTCCGCAGCATTACTCATGGCAGGCGGATGCCGCCGCGCGCCATCGACGACACCTCAGCCGAGCGTGCCCGAAACGACAATACGAACGTTCGCGGGCGTCGATATCGTCCCAACCGCCAGTTCAGGATTTCTGATCCAGGTTCGCAGTGGGATGATGGGGCACGGCGACCCGCTGTACGTGATCGATGGAGCACCCACGAGCGTCGACGCGAAACGCGGCATCGACTGGTTCCCGCCGGAGGCCATTGCCGACATCAAGGTGCTGAAGGCCCCTCACGAATTGATGGAGTACGGGCCGAGTGGAGCCAACGGGGTCATCGTGATCACGACCAAGCGATCGCCGCGACACAACCGTTAGGCGCTCATCGGCGCAGCATGCTGCCGAAGTTCCGGATCATGTAGACGTCGTTCTTGTCGACGTAGCTGAACATCGCGACATGCTTGCCATCCTTCGAGACCGTGAAATCCGCGCGCGTATGCGGCAGAAATCCAAGTCGCTGGGCGGGCAGGCCTCGAGGAATTCTGTACAGCGCCCAGGCGCCTTGCGGCTCGCGAAAAATGGACATGGTGGCGCCATCCTCGAGCCATGCGACGCCTGTCGGATCCGAGCCGGCAAACGCTCCTATTCTGGTAAAGCGCCCACTCTCGATATCCACGGTTGCCACCACGACCGAGTCGCCCGATCGGTTCATCCCCTCCACAACGAGCGATTTCGCATCGGGCGAATGAGAAATGCTGCCGATGGCGGCGATCCACGCGGGAAGTTGGAACGTCACGTCTCCTCTCCCGACTCGGTGGATGACGGAGAATGAACGGCGCCCCCCTGGCATGATCCAGACCGCGCTATCCGGCAGTGGCTGAAACTCGGTAGCCGCAGATTGCTCGAGCCGAGCAATCTCTCGCAGCCCGCGCCCGGTCGTATCCGTCTCGATCAACCGGATCTTCTTCCCGCCGATTCCATGCAGATACATGATCCCGGCGCCATCCGGAGCCCACGCGAAATCCAGCAGGTTCTCGACTGCGACGGGGATCTGCGATTCGACGCCGCCATTGCGTGGGACGATCGAAAACTGCGAGGCGTGAGTTCCTCCTCGCGGAGCATCGCGTGCGAGAAGAATTCTGTCGCCCGAGGGGGAAATTCGTCCCCGGAGACGAGTTGTCGAAGACAACACCTGAGTTGCCGCCAACCGCGTTTGCCCAGTCGGATCGACGTCGATCGTTGACAGCGACGTCTCGACGGGCCCCGCGCTGTAGACCAGACGCTCACCGTCCGGCGAGACGTCGACGATTCCACTCCCGAGCTGCAGGCCGGAAAATACGGTGTCGACGTCTGGCTCGATGGCGGACGCCGTGACGTTCATCGTGAGCATGTCGAACTCGCTGCCGCCGAGCTCACGCTGAGAAGCGATAAGCAGCTTTTGCTTCGCAGGCACCCAGCGCGAGAAGGACGCGCGACCCAGCGACGTGAAAGGCGGCGTGAGGCGGTCTATGACGTGACCCCGAAAGTCACTCAGGACAAGCTCGGGTTCAGTCTCGGAACTCTTTCCCAGCGCTACAATGAGCCGATCCGGAATGGACAAACCAACTACGTAGTAAGGCGCGTTGGTTTCACGAACGGGAATCGGAATGCTATCCACGATCTGACCATCGTGAACGGTGATTCGCCGCACCCACGCCCGGTCGATTCCCGGCGCCGTTCCCCCACCGTGGAGGAAGGACGTGTCGCCCGCCAGCAAATCGTTGACGCAGCAGCCAAGAAACCTCGTCTCGCCGCCGAGCGTCGAGACGGCAAATGACCCGTGGCGCAACGGGGGGTACGAGCCGGAGAACTCGATGAAGCGGCCGTCGTGAGTCCACTGCGTCTTATAGATGTACCCGATGTTGCGCGTGAGAACGAGGCGGCCCGAGCCGTCACGGTCCTGGATGACCAGTTGATACGTGCAGGATCCCGCCTGGTTGCACTGCTCTTCAGCGAACGCCAGGCGCGTTCCATCAGGCGACAGTGACGGCGCGATCGAATTTCCAGTGAGGGTCAGCTGCACGCGGTCCGGCAGTGGACGCGGAGCGGGTTTGCGGGAAACGATCAACGCGGTGATCGCGATGGCGATCGCAACGCCACCGCCTAACGCTATCGGAACCCATCGCCGTGATGTGTTCGCCGTTCGCTCTGGCGGCGCCCCGCTCAGCAGCGCTCGTGCGAAATCGCCGGCCGTTGCATAACGATCCGCGGGCAGCTTGGCCAGAGCTTTCGCAACCGCCGAATCGACGGACTCCGGAACACTATCGCGAATCACTCGAAGACGCGTAGGCCGCTCGGTGAGGAGCTTGGCAATGACCGCCTGCACCGACGCGCCGGTGTGCGGCGGTTCGCCCGCGAGCATCTCGTACAATACGGCGGCGATCGAGTAGATGTCGCTGCGGGCATCGAGGACGCGATCGCCCGAGGCCTGCTCGGGACTCATGTACTGCGGCGTGCCCAGCGACACACCGCTTTCCGTCAGGCGACTTCCACCCGCTTCCCTGACCGCCGTCGCGATCCCGAAGTCGGAGAGCATTGCCTCGCCTTCGTGGATCAGGATGTTCTCGGGCTTGATGTCGCGGTGCACGATCCCGTGGCGGTGCGCATAGTCCAGCGCCGACGTCACCTGCCGGGCGATATCGAGTGCCTCGTCGATAGCGAGTTGCTTCTCTCGTTCGAGCTTGCCCCGCAGCGATTCGCCGCGAACGAATGGCAGGACATAGTAGGGAAACCCGCCCGCGACTCCGGAGTCGATCAGCGTGAGGATGTGGGGATGGTCGAGCTGCGCGCTGATCCTGATCTCGTTCAGGAATCGGTTGACCCCGAGCACCGCGGCGAGCTCGGGCCGAAGCACCTTCACGGCGACGTCGCGGTCGTGCTTCAGGTCGCGGGCGAGATAGACCGTCGCCATTCCCCCCGAGCCGATCTCGCGCTCGATGCGATAGCGGCTGGCAACTGCAGCGAAGAACCGATCCATGAATTCGCTCATCGTCACCCGCGCGTCGGGCGGAGGCTGTCTCGCCACCAACATGGGTTGGCGCCGGGCGGAGCGGGAGGGTGGTTGACCAGCCCCGCGCGTTCCACCAGCTTGCGGCCGTCTCCCACCGCCAGGCTCATGGTCCGTCGATTCATCCTCGCCACGGTCGTCACCATCGCGCTCCCCGGGTGCCTAACGGCACAGTCGGCGTCGCGCGACCTCACGCCGCTCACCAAGTCCGTCTTCGCCCGGTGGGACTCGACCACCGGTCCCGGATGTGCCGTCGGCGTCGACCGCGTCGGGCAGCCGCGCTACACGCGCGCGTTCGGTGAGGCGGACCTCGAATACGACATCCCGAACAAGCCCTCGACGATCTTCGAGGCCGGCTCGATCTCGAAGCAGTTCACCGCCGCCGCGACAGTCCTCCTCGCGCTCGACGGGAAGCTCAATCTCGAGGACGACGTCAGGAAATACGTTCCCGAGCTGCCGAAGTACGAGCGACCCATCACCATCCGCCACCTCCTGAACCACACGAGCGGCCTTCGCGACTGGGGTGAGATCGCCGGGCTCGCCGGATGGCCGCGTGAGACGCGCGTGCACACCCACGACCACGTGCTCGACATCCTCTCGCGTCAGCGCGCGCTCAACTACCCGCCCGGAGACAAATACTCGTACACCAACAGCGGGTACAACCTGCTCGCGATCATCGTCACCCGCGTGAGCGGGCAGCCATTCGCCACCTTCTCCCGCGAGCGCCTCTTCAAGCCACTCGGCCTAACGAGCACACAGTGGCGCGACGATTTCCGGCGGGTCGTGAAGGGCAGGGCGCAGGCGTACTCTCGCGAGAATGGTGGTCAGTGGGAGCTCGAGATGCCGTTCGAGAACGTCCACGGCAACGGCGGGCTCCTCACCACCGTCAGCGACCTGCTCACGTGGACCGCCATGCTCGAGCACCCCACGCCGACGTGGAAGCCACTGGTGGATTCCATGCACGTACGCGGGCGTCTCACGAACGGCGATACGATCAGCTACGCGCTCGGCCTCTTCATCAGCGACTATCGCGGTGTGCACCGCGTGGAGCATAGCGGCGCGACCGCGGGCTACCGCGCCGAGCTGCTGCGGTTCCCGGGCAAAGGTCTCGCGGTCGCGGTGCTGTGCAACGCCGCCAACGCGAACCCCGTGCTGTACGCCAGTCAGCTCGTCGACTCGCTGCTCCCGGGGCTGGGCCCCGTGGCGGCTCGGCCGGAGCGCCCGCGTCCCGATTCGGTGACGTGGAAGCCTAACGCGTCCGAGCTCGCCGCGTACGCCGGCACCTACTACAGCCCGGATGTCGAGACCACGCTCGAGGTGTCCGTCACGAACGGCGCGCTCACGCTGTTCCGTCGCCCCGCGGAACGCATCACCCTGCATCCAGCGTCGACTGACTCGTTCACCGGCTTAGAGGACCGCGTGTGGTTCACGCGCGACCCGTCGGGCCGCGTCACCGCGCTTCACACTGCCGGCAGCCGAGCGTACGACGTCGTGTTCGAGCGGCGATAGACTCGAGCCGCACATTCTCCTGCACGGAGGACTCTCACGGATGCTCGCTCACGCTCGAATTCCCGGCCGAGTCGTTCCGTTCGCACTCGGCGTGTGCATCGCCCCGGCACTCGCCGCGCAGAAACCGCGGCCCGATCCGCGACTCGCCGCACTCGACACCTACATCGAGAAGACACGCGTCGACTGGAAGGTGCCGGCGATCGCCGTCGCGATCGTCAAGGATGACTCCGTCGTCTTCGCGAAAGGATACGGAACGCTGGAGATCGGCGGCTCGCGCAAGACCGACGAGAACACGCTGTTCGCCATCGGCTCGGCGTCCAAGGCGTTCACGACGGCGGCCCTCGGGATGCTCGTGGATGAAGGGAAGCTCCGGTGGAACGATCCTGCGACGAAATACCTCCCTTCGCTCCAGCTCCCCGACCCGTGGGTCACGCGCGAGCCCACCGTGCGCGATCTCGTGACGCACCGCGTGGGGCTCGACCGTGGCGACGCGCTCTGGGAGCTCACGGACCTGAGCCGCGACGAAGTGCTTCGCCGGCAACGGTTCCTCGGACGCCTAGCGAGCTTCCGCGCCGCCTTCGGCTACAACAACAACATGTTCCTTGCGGCCGGGCAGATCGTCCCGGTCGTGACCGACACGTCCTGGGACGACTTCGTCCGCGCTCGAATCTTCGAGCCGTTAGGCATGCGCCGGACCCGCACCAGCACCAAGCCGCTCGCGTCGATGGACAACGTCGCCACGCCACATGCGATCGTCGATGACTACCAGGTGATCCCGGTCCCGTGGCACAACATCGACAACATCGCGCCGGCCGGTTCGATCAACTCCAGCGCCATCGACATGGCGCAGTGGATGCGCCTGCAGCTCGCCGGCGGCACGTACGGGGCAAGCGGCTCATCGCGAGCAAGACGCTGGCGGAGCTGCACGAGCCGCAGACGGTCATTCCCCGCGAGCCGTGGCTGTCGACTCTGAGCCCGGTCAATCACCAGCTCATGATCCCTGGCTCGCACTTCGCGCTCTATGGCATGGGGTGGTTCCTGCAGGACTATCGCGGCCGCAAGGTCGTCATCCACGGTGGCGCGATCGACGGCATGAGGGCGATGGTCGGCATGGTGCCGGAAGAACGGCTCGGCGTCGTCGCACTCACCAACCTGAATCCGACCTCGGCCGACATCGCGATCGTCTTCCGCGCGTTCGACGAGTACTTCGGCGGAGCGACGCGCGACTGGAGCCGCGAGATCCTCCAGTCGTTCAAGGCGCAGATAACGGCCGCCGTGGCCGCACGGGCGAAGGCAGAAGCGCAGCGCGTCGCGGGAACGTCGCCTTCCTTGCCGCTCGACAAGTACGTCGGTTCGTATGCCGACAGTGCGTATGGCGCGGCGGACGTGAAGGAGGAAGGGGACCATCTCGTTATGCGCTACGGCACGGCAACCGGCGATCTCGTGCACTGGCACTACGACACGTTCCAGGTCCAATGGCGGCGCCCGACGCGGGACCGCTCGTTCGTCACCTTCACCATCGGAGCCGACGGGAACCCGGCCTCGCTCAAGACCGCCGGTATCCCGGAGCTCCAACGGGTGAAGGCGGCCGAGAGGACCGCATCGGCACCGAGGTAGTCGTTATGCGACGAGAACGATATGACTGCGCTGCCGGCGCGGGGGCCTTCCGAGTGGTTCGCGAGAGTGGAAATGCAAGTCGTCGGTCCCGAGTAAACGGTCGTCAGTCATCGGTCATCAGTCGGGAGATTCCCAGTCGTCAGTCCCCGATGGCGACCTGCGAAGACAAACGTCGAACCCATATCGAACGATCCGGCGATGAGAAGTCAGACGACCCGGGGACTGATGACTGAGCACCGACTCCTGATGGCTGGCGCACATGTCACTGGCCCAACCGGTCGGAATGCGTCCCGTCCGATCGTTACGGTGGCGTCGAGATCATGAACACTAGCCGAGCAGCTCGAATCCGGCGATCTCGAAGTGCCGGTCGAACGCGAATGCGTGAGTCAACTTGTTTCGACGCATGACCTCGAAGCTGACGGCGTCGATCAGTGAGAACTCCTGATCGGAGAAGCGAGCCAACCATCTGTCAACAGCCTCGCGCTCGAGGTCTCGAGACACTGGAAGCCACTCGTGCACCGGGTCCTCGAGCAACGCCGCTATAGCGACGCGCGCTTCTGTGGGCCCGCGCAGGTACAGCAGGTGCGAGTGGAACTCGGCCAGAATCAGCGTAGTCCCGACGAACTGCCCGCCCGCACCGAGGTGTCGCTCGGCGATGGCGATGGCGCGCGCGTGATGTTGGTCTTTCCGCCGGCTGAGCGCGAGGAGAGCGCCGGTGTCAACGAGGGCGCGCACGCTTTCGCGGCTTGCGTCGCTGGTACTTCCCCCGATAGAGATAATCATCTGCGCGCTCGGCGACGTCGGGCGGGAGGTCGTCGTTGGCGGCCGTGGTGACGAGCTGGCGCAAGGAGAATCCGGGTGCCGTGCCGGCCAGCGCTTGATCGGCGAGGTGGCGCAGCCCACGGCGGAACAGCTCCGTTTTCGGGAGTCCAGTCGCCTTGGTCAATTGCTCGAGCAGCGCGCGATCTCGTTTGTCGAGGTAAACCACGACTTGTTCCCGCACGCGCTTCGGAGATGGGTTTGCCATTGGGTGACTGTTACATGTAGTCTGTACTAGCACAATATACTATTACCAAAGTCAGTTTGTTCATCGTGGGTCGACCACGATCCACCTACCGAACGCTCAGCTATGGGAGCAGCCGATGCCGCGTCGAGCCGCATTGTGCGTCGCATTCCTCGAGGCGATGGCTATTCGCTCAGGTAACGCGCAATCATCGCCGGCTACGCCGGACCCGGCGACGCTCCGGCGGTCGTCGTTCACGTGGAATCAGGCCGAGATCGAATTCGGGTTCGGTCACTGGGATGCCGTCTTTCCGACGCGGCCGGTCCCGCGAGGCACCCACGTTAGGCCACTGGCAGCCGGCAAGCCGCTCGCCGCGCTGCTGCCCGGAACGCCCGGCGGTGAGGAGCTCGAACGGTTCATCACGACCGAGAAGGTTGCAGGGCTCATCGTCCTTCAGGATGGCGCCGCCAGGCTCGAGCGGTACGCGCTTGGCCACAGCGCGAGCGGTCGCTGGACCTCACAATCCGTGGCGAAATCGGTGACGAGCACGCTCGTCGGCGTCGCGATGAAGGACGGCTTCATTGCCAGCCTCGATGATCCTGTCACGAAGTACGTCGCCGGACTTCGCGGCAGCCCGTACGACAGCGTGACCATCCGCCAGCTCATGACGATGAGCTCGGGCGTGAAGTGGAACGAGACCTACACCGACCCGACGTCCGACATCGCGCGGTTCTACGTCGATCCGATCACCCCGGGAATGAGCGCCACGGTGAGCTACATGCGAAAGCTCCCGCGCGAAGCGGCACCGGGGGCGAAGTGGGTCTACAAGACCGGCGAGACGCACTTGTTAGGCATCCTCGTTGCGTCCGCAACGGGACAACGTCTGGCGGACTATCTGTCTGCCAGGATCTGGGCACCGTACGGCATGGAGCAAGCCGCGTCGTGGTCGATCGACCGGACGAACGACGAGCTGGCGGGGTGCTGCCTGCAGGCGGGGCTCCGGGACTACGCGCGCTTCGGTCAGTTCGTGCTGGATGGCGGACGGATCGACGGCCGGGCCGTTGTGCCGGACGGATGGTTCGAGGACGCGACGCGCAGGCGATTCGACACGACGTATCCCGATCGCGGATACGGGTACCAGTGGTGGACGCTGGACGGCGGTGCATTCGCCGCGTTCGGCATTCACGGCCAATTGCTGTACATCGATCGGAGCCGGGGGATGGTCGTCATCATCAACAGCGCGTGGCCGGTCGCGACCTCACCCGAGCGCTCGGCGACGCGAGCGCGCTTCCTGAAGCTGATTGCCAGGGCTGTCGATGACTCGCCGAAAGTTTCGAAATGACCGCGGCCGAGTTCCGCCGACTGGCGCTGAGCTTCCCCGGGGTCGTCGAAGGGTCCCACATGGGCCACGCGGACTTCCGCGTCGGCGGGAAGGTCTTCGCCACGCTCGGCTACCCTGACGAGCGGTACGCCGCCGCGATGCTGACGCCGCAGGATCAGGACCTGCTCGTGAAGGACCATCCTAAGACATTCGCGCCCGCGGCCGGCGCGTGGGGCGCGTCGGGCAGCACGACCATCCTCCTCCGCGGCGCGAGCAAGCGAGCCGTGGGCATTGCGCTCGAAGCCGCGTGGCGAAAACGCGCACCGAAGGGGCTCTCGGCCGAGGCGCGTGGAAAGCGGGCGTCGAGTGCGCCCCGCCGTGCGAAAAAAGACGTCTTCGACCGCGTGAGACGACTCGGACTCAGGCTGCCCGACGTCGAAGCGGCCACGTCGTGGGGCGCGCCGGCGCTGAAAGTCCGCGGGAAGATGTTCGCCTGCATTCCCACGAACAAACAGGCCGAGCCGGAGTCCGTCGTGTTTCGACTCAGCTTCGTCGAGCGCGACCTGCGTCTCGACGCCGAGCCGGACCACTACTATCTCAAGCCGCACTACGTGAACTATCCGTGCGTCCTCGCACGAGTGAAGCGACTGAGCGACGCTGCGCTGAAGGAGCTGCTCGAGACGAGCTGGCGAGCCGTGCAGACGACAGGTCGTGGCTCGAAGGCCGGGTCGCGTCGACGCTAGTCAACTCCGCTGACGCGTATAGTGCAGCCCAACGACTCCCGTCGGATACGGGTGCGCGGACTTGAGGCTGAACTTCGTCAGCCCCTCCGCGGGCAGCACCCGTTTGCCCCTGCCTAACGCCAGTGGGTAGAGCAGCAGGTGCAGCTCATCCACCAGATCATGCGCGAACAGCGCGTGCACCAGCTGACTGCTGCCGTCCGTCAGGATGTTCTTCCCCGGCTCCGCTTTGAGCGCCCGCACCGACTCGATCACGTTGTCCCCGATGATCGTGGTGTTGCGCCAGATGGGATCCTTCAGCGTCCGCGACACCACATAGTGCTTCGGCGCGTTCATCATGTCGCCGAACGGATCTCCGGGCGGCAGCGGCTCGAACGCCTCGGCGTGTGTCACGTACGTGCGCCGACCGAGCAGGAAGGCGTCGGTGTCGGCCATGAGCGCGCCGAAGCTCTTGCCGATGTCGTCGTGCCAGTAGGGGATGGTCCATCCGCCGTGCTCGAACCCGCCGTCTCGATCCTCGTCCTTGCCGCCGGGCGCCTGCATGACGCCGTCGAGCGTCATGAACTCGGACACAATGAGCTTTCGCATCTGTACACCTCCTGTGGGGATGAGTGGCTTTGAAGGTACGTCGAACGAGAGGTGACGAGATCGACCACGCATCGTCTCGGCGGCCGAAAAGCACGTCGCAGACAGACGCAGACGCTGCGCACGCAGACAGACGCAGCTCGCTCCGTTGGGGCTTACGGTTGCTCATGCCGGACCTGGGAGCGCCGGCCCACAGACGACGGGGGTTCGGATGATGCGGATCACTCGGATCCGATGCATGCCTGCAGTGGACTAGTCGCGACAACCGGGTAGTGCAATCTTGTGGGAAATGAACCTCCAGACAGCCTCGCCATGCCCAAGGTAAAGATCGGAATCGTCGGGTCGCGATTTCAGGCCGACTGCATCGCCGCCTCCGTGAAATCCATGCCCGAGGAAGCGGAGGTCGTCGCCGTCGCGTCGCCCACGCCCGGCAACGCCGAGGCGTTCGCGCGGAAGCACGGCATCGCCTCGTTCCACACGGACTATCGCGAGATGCTGCGCGACCCTGCGATCGAGATGATCTCCATCTCCGCGCCGAATAACGTCCACGCTCGCATCACCATCGAGGCGGCGCAGGCTGGGAAGCACGTCGTGTGCGAGAAGCCGCTCTGCATGACGCTCGAGGAAGCCGACGCCATGATCGACGCCTGTCGGAAAGCCGGCGTCCTCCTCCTCTACGCCGAGGAGCTCTTCTTCGCGCCGAAGTACGTGAAGGCGAAGCAGATGGTGGACGAAGGCGCGTTCGGGCGCGTCCATCTCGTCAAGCAGAGCGAGAAGCACAACGGCCCGCACGCCGATTGGTTCTGGGACGTCGAGCGATCGGGCGGGGGCGCGCTCATGGACCTCGGCTGCCACGGCATCGCGTTCTGCTGGTGGCTCCTCGGCAAGCCTAACGTGAAAAGCGTCTACGCACAGCTCGCGACGCAGGTGCACGCGAACCGCACGACCGGCGACGACGAGGCGCTCACGATCGTGGAGTTCGAGGGCGGCGCCGTTGGCGTGGTCGAGAACAGCTGGACGCGACTCGGTGGGATGGACGACTCGATCGAAGTCTTCGGCGCACAGGGCCAGACGTACGCCGACATGCTGATGGGTAACGCGCTGCCGACGTACTCCGAGGGTGGCTACGGCTACGCGGTCGAGAAGGCGGCGTCGACCAAGGGATGGTCGTGGCCCGTGTTCGAGGAGCACTGGAATTACGGCTTCCCCCAGGAGATGCGACACTTCGCGCGCTGCGTGCGCGGCAAGGAGACGCCGATCTCCGATGGCGAAACGGGACGCGTGGTGCTCGAGGTGATGTACGCGGCATACGCGTCAGCGGGGCAGGGGCGCAAGATCACGATGCCGTTTCGGCCTAACGGGATCGCGAAGCCGATCGATCTGTGGAGGAACGCGGCACCGTAATGAATCTCGACTTGGCAGCGCCGGCACAGTGTCGTAGACTGACCCACACACACCTTCGTGAGCAATGCCTGTGATCCGTCCCCGATCGATCTCGACCCTCATCGCCGTCGCCACACTCGCCGGCTGCAACGCCCGCTCGGAAACGCCGCGAGCCGACTCCGGCACTGCTCGAGCCGACGCGGTGGATGACACCACCCACATTGATCGCGTGGTGAGCGGCCTCCGGCCGCCGGTGGAGATCGAGGGAAAACCAGCGACTCGCTGGACCCTGGCCGAGCGGATGACGAATTACAAGGTGCCGGGTGTGAGCATCGCCGTCATCCAGAACGGACGCATCGCGTGGGCGCGCGGGTTCGGCGTGAAGGAGGCGGGCAAGACCGACCCCGTCACGCCAACCACGCTCTTCCAGGCCGCCTCGATCAGCAAGCCCGTCGCGGCGACGGCGATGCTCCGCCTCGTCGAGCGCGGCACGCTGAACCTCGACACGAACGTGAACAAGTACCTCAAGTCGTGGAAGGTGCCGGACAACAAGTTCACGACGACGGAGAAGGTCACGCTGCGCCGCATCGTGAGCCACACCGCTGGCCTCACGGTACACGGGTTCCCGGGCTACGCGACCACCGACCCGATACCGACGGTCGTGCAGGTGCTCGACGGCGTGAAGCCCGCGAACACGGATCCCGTGCGCGTCGACACGACGCCGGGTGCAATCGAGCGCTATTCCGGCGGCGGAACGACCATCATGCAGCAGCTCCTCGTCGATGTGACGGGCAAGCCGTTCCCTGCGCTCATGCAGGAGCTCGTGCTTGGCCCGGTGGGCATGACGAGCAGCACCTATGAGCAGCCGATCCCCGCGGCGCGCGCACCCGAGGCGGCGCATGCGCACAGGCAGGACGGCAAGGAGATCCCGGGTGGATGGCACGTGTATCCCGAGATGGCGCCGGCCGGATTGTGGACGACGCCCACGGACCTCCTGAAGTGGGCGATCGCCATCACCGACGCGCGCGCCGGCCGCTCGACGACGTTGCTCTCACAGAGCATGACGCAGCAGATGCTCACGGCGCAGAAGAACGAGGTCGGGCTTGGTCCATTCGTCGGCGGCACCGGGCGCAACTTCCACTTCGGTCACGGTGGGGCGAACGAAGGGTTCCACTCGCAGCTGGTCATGTATCCCGAGTTAGGCGTCGGTGCTGCCATCATGACGAACGGCGACGGCGGACCACTGCTCATCCCGGAAGTGCTGCGCGCGCTCGCTGCCGAGTATGGGTGGCCTGACTATGGAGCGGAACGGGTGGCGCCGCTGACGCTCGACCCGAAGGCGGTGGCGGGACTCGTCGGCACGTACCTGGTTCAGGGTCTCGAGGCGCGTGTCGAGCAGGACAGCGGCCGGCTCGTGCTGCGAGTGCCGAAGCAGCTTCCCGATCAGGAGCTCATCCCGAAGTCGGACACGAGCTTCGTGCTGGCGTCGTTAGGCTGGCAGGTGTCGTTCAAGCGCGACGCGTCCGGTCGCGCCACGGCGATCAGCCTGAATCCGGGCGCCGGTGGAGCGCTCGAGGGGAAGCGGACGAAGTAGCGAGTCGCCAGCGGTCAACCAACTCCCGCGGTCCATCGCGCGCGGAGCTTCTGGAACCAGGTCGGGGCATTCGGGTCGATCACCTTCACTTCGACTGCGCTCATGAACGCCGTCCCCGTAATCCGCACCAGCGGGGCATCGGGCGATCTTGTGCTCTCGACCTCACCGTGAGCGAGCGGGTCCGGAGGTGAAATCCTATGCCTCGCGCGCTGATGACGACAGGGCTCCGGCAGCGACCGCGCACTTCGCCATTGCGGGCTGCACGTTCCTCACCTGATCATTCAGGTCCAATGCGAACCCACACACGCGGCACGGCCGGAC
>JAJKIV010000265.1 GCA_021154285.1 Gemmatimonas sp.
CAGAGCGCCGCAAACGTCAGCTCGTAGGTACTGCGCGTCGCGAGCCCATCGGCGAAGGTGGTCGCCGGCGTCGTCGTCACGCGCGGCGCTCGCGCGTGCCAGCCATCGTGCGTCGCGGGGGCGCCGGCTGCCTGGACGGCGTACACGCGGACGTTTGGTCGCAGAGCGCGCATGACTGTCATGGCGCCCACGGCCTGTGATCCGCCTCCGACCGCAATCACGAGCGCGTCGAGACTCGGCTCCTGCTCCGCGATCTCGAGCGAGAGCGTCCCGGCGCCGGCGATGATGTGCGCGTTGTTCGTCGAATGCGCGAGGTACGCGCCCTCGTCGCGCACGATTCGCTGCGACACCGCGAGCGACTCATCGTAGTCCTTGCCCTCCTCGATGAGTCGCGCGCCCAGCGCGCGGATCGCCGCGTTCTTCTCGGGGTTGTTGCCTAACGGGACACAGATCGTGACGGGGATGCCGAACGTCTTCCCGGCGTAAGCGAGGCCGAGCCCGTGGTTGCCGCGCGTGGCAGCGACGACGCCGCGGCGCCGCTCATCGTCGCTCAGGGCCGTCATGAGCGAGAACGCGTTGCGCACCTTGAACGCGCCGGTGGGATTCAGGTTCTCGTGCTTGAGCGACACGCGAATGTCACCGCCCACGTCCGCGTCGAGTACCGGGTACTGCCGGAGCGGCGACACGGGCACGTACGGCCGAATCCGGTCGCGTGCAGCGGCGATGTCGTCGAGCGTGACGGGCCAGGCGGAGCGTGGCAGCGTGTCAGGTATCATCGGCAGCGTCGAGGTGAACGTGAACCGCCCCGGTCCCGTCGTACGCGACGGTGACCCGCCAGGGCTGACAGCATACCTGGCAGTCTTCAATGTACTCCTGCGAGGCGCCGCTTCCCGGATCGACGGCGATCTCGTTCGGCTCTCCGCAGTATGGACAGATCACATGAGCGATCGTGTCCGCCGTACCGTCGCCCAGTGGAAAGTCTTCGATCGGGTCGTCGCCATTCCCGCGCATGAACCGAGATGTAATTCGTCGTCCTTGGCGGAGGAATTGCAGTCGGGTTTCCCGATTTTCCGAGCGAGGGCGCATGGAACAGACAACGTTCACCGATAGCGACGGTGTGGTCTGGAACGTCCGGGAGGACGGTGCCGATGACCCCCGTGCGCTCACGGCGGACGTCCCGCCCGGGACCACGTGGCTTCGGTTCGAGAGCGAGCTGGAAGTCCGGCGCCTCTGGCACTACCCGGATGACTGGCGGGGACTGAGCGGCATTCAACTGGAGTCGCTGCTCGACCGCGCGAGCACGGTCATTGCACGGTTCAGGCCGGCAACGCATAGTGCGGCAGGTCGGGGCGCGGCGCTCGATCCAGAGCGGCCCGCACCTTTACCCGTTCCACCGACGACCAACCGGGCGGATGGATCGCCCGTCGACCCCAGTCGTAGCGATACGAAGTAGCGAAAAGGGGCAACTAGGAAGTCGCGAGAAGAACACCGAGGTTCGACCGGCCTCTGTCGGGGTGGCCGGTTCCCTTGTAGTCGCGTTGGCGGGGCGACCACTCTCATGGTGCGTCTCCGCACCGACGTGGAGGGTTCCATTGCCGTACCCTTCCACCCGCATGCTCAGACCACTCTCGAGGACCCCGCACATGCGCACCCGCTTCGTCGCCACGATTGCCGTCGCCACCCTTGCCGCCGTTGTTGCTTCCTGCGGCGAGGCGAATCCGACCGGCGGGCTTCTCTTCACCGGCAGCGTCAACGGCGCGAGCGTGCGGCTCATCAACGCGCTCACGGCCGACCAGGGCCTCGATTTCCTGGTCGATGGACGCATGGCAGCATCCAATACGCAATTCGGCAGCGCTTCACCCTATATCGCCGTCTCGGCGGACACGTTGCGGTTGCAGGCGGAAGGAAGCATCAGCGGCACGACGCTGGTGGATTTCACGCGGGACCTGAGTGGGGGTGGTTCGTTCAGCATGGTCCCGGCGCCAGGGCTCAATCAGTTCGGCGCCCTGTTCATTGCGGACGACCCATCGCCGGTAGCGGCCCAGGTCAAGCTGCGGGGCATCAATGTATCCGCGGCGACGGGGCCCGTCGCGATCTACTTGACCGGCCCGAATGACGACATTTCGTCCGCGACCCCAGTCATCCCGGCGCTCGTGTTTGCGACGGCGTCCGCGTATGTGACCGTGCCGCCCGGCAACTACCGCATCCGACTGACGCCCGTGAGCAACCCGAGCGAGGTTCTCGCTGACGTCCCGAGCGTGATACTGGGAGCGCGGACGGTTCAGACGCTGCTCGTGACGGACGCTCCGGGTGGTGGCCTGCCCACCACACTGTCGATCATCCTCGACAACTAGTTCGCGGTAGCGCGCTCCGCCGGCGCGATCCCGCCTCCCAACGAGAACGGCGAGGATCGGCGTCAGGCGCTAGCTTCGGACCATGCGACTCCCATTGGCGGCGACGCTCGTCGTCGGCGCAGTGCTGCTCTGGCTCGCGTCGCGACGCGAGCAATCGCGCGTGCCCCGGTGGGTGCCGACGCTCGCCATCGCGATCGCGGCTCTGGGCATCAGCGTGGCGGTCGCATCTCAGCCCGGGATCGGCTGGAGTATCTCGTCGATCTGCTTCAGCCTCATCGCGATCGTTCTGATCCTGGTTGTCATTCGCGAGATACTGAAGCGCTGACCGGCGACTGGCGACGGAAAACCTGACTGTCGCGGTCGGGCGCGTTGGGCTAATAGCGGCAGCTTGCAGCAAGCGGCAGTAGCAAGCAGCCGTCGGCTACCCGCTTGCGGCGGCAAGCAGCCAGCAGCCGCGCAGCCAGCAGCTCGGTGGTTCCTTGCGTGCGGTCTAGGCCGGATGGGACATTGGCCTCGCTCGAACCACCTTCCTTTCCTCAACTCCACCGACATGAGCGCAGTCCGTTGGATCGGTGCCGCCGCGATCATCATCGCTGCGGCGTGCACGCACTCCACGCCAGCCCAGGCCCCCGCTCGGCCGCAGCCACAGTCGCCACCGGCCCCGTCGCCTAACGCGCCGACGTCCTCGGCCGGTCAGGCGCCAGCGATCGCCACGAGCATCGCGAGCCGCACCGCCGGTATGGAACGTCGCGCCGGCCTCATCCCGCTGTACCTCGACGACCGCCAGGGAAAGCTCTTTCTCGAGATCCCGCGCGACTCCATGCGCGTGCTCGCGTTCTTCCTCCAATCCACCGGACTCGGGTCCAACCCGATCGGCGTCGATCGCGGTGCGAACGGGCCCGACCACGTCGCGCGCTTCGATCGCAACGGCGACCACGTGCTCGTGATATTCGAGAACTGGAACTACCGCGGCAACGCGCCCGGTCTCGCGACGACAGTCGCCGAGTCGTTCCCGGCAAGCACGGTCGCGGCGCTCCCGTTGCTCGCGGTGGAAGACGGGAAGCTCCTCGTCGACGCGACCGAATTCGTCTATCGCGACTGGCTCGACGTGTCCGGCACGCTCTCGCGCACGAACGAGGGCACGTACTCGTTGGTCCGCAACCGTTCGAGCATCGACGGCGCGTACACGAAAGCATTTCCCGAGAACACCGAGATCGACGTCGCGCTGACCTACGAGACGCTGGGGCGGCCTGGAGAAACGGTGTCGTCGATCGTCCCGGACGGCCGAGCGTTCACGCTTCGGCAGCACATCTCGTTCGTTCAACTGCCTGATGCGGAATACCGTCCGCGAACGCTCGACCCGCGCGTTGGCTTCTTCGGCATCACGTTCAAGGACTACGCGCAACCGATTCAGGGCTCGCTCGAGCAGCGCTGGATCTCGCGCCATCGACTCGAGCGCGTGAACCCTAACGATCCGAACAGCGCGTTCCGCAAACCCATCGTCTACTACATCGATCCCGGCATTCCCGAGCCGCTCCGCTCGGCCACGGTCGAAGGGGCGCGGTTCTGGGAGGAAGCGTTCAATCAGGCTGGTCTGCGCGGGGGGTTCCGCGTCGAGATGTTGCCGGCTGGTGCGGACCCCATGGACGCGCGGTACAATGCGGTGATGTGGGTGAACAGGAACGAGCGCGGCTGGTCGTTCGGCGGGTCGCAGGGCGATCCCCGAACCGGCGAGATCATCAAGGGTGTCGCCCACATGGATTCTCACCGCAATCGCACGGACTACAACATCTACGCGTCGCTGGTCGGCGCGGCGCCGGCAGCCGCCGACACGGCGTTCGTGCTCGCGCGCGTCAGGCAGGTGACCGCCCACGAGATCGGCCACACAATCGGCATGGCGCACAATTACATCGCGAGCACGTATGAGCGCGGCTCGGTGATTGACTATCCCGCGCCACGCGTTAGGCTCGACGCGTCCGGCCAGATCGACCTTCGCGCCGCGTACGACCGCGGCCCCGGTGCGTACGACGTCTGGGCAGTGCGATGGGCGTACGGCATCTTCCCGGCGGCCACCGAGCGTGACTCGCTCGAAGCGATCGTGCGTGAGGGTCTGCGAAAGGGTTACCTGTTCCTCTCCGACGCCGACGCACGCCCCGACTTCGCGTCGGACCCGCGGGTGAACCTGTGGGACGATGCCGCGACGGAGCTGGAGTTTCTCAAGGCGCAGACCGACGTGCGACGTGTGGCGATGCGACGCTTCGGGCTCGGGAACCTCCGGCCGGGCGAGCCGGTGGCGCTGCTCCAGGAACGACTCGCGCCGCTCTACTTCTTCCATCGGTTCGCGATCAATGGCGCGACCAAGGCGATCGGCGGCCTCGAATACAGCAACGCCGTTGTCGGAGACGGCCAGCAAGCATCGCGCTCCGTCAGCGCCGCTCGGCAGCGCCAGGCGTTGTCGTCCCTGATCGCCGCACTACAGCCGGCCGAGCTCGCGATCCCCGATACGGTGCTCACGCTGCTCGCGCCGCGGCCGTTCTCGTATAACGGCTCAGTCGAGCTGTTCGGAGCGCGAACGCGCCCGGCGTTCGACGAGCTCGGCGCCGCCCGCACGCTCGCGCAGATGATCATCGACGGCATTCTTCAGCGCGAACGCGCGGCGCGGCTCGTTCAGCAGGCCTCGTACGGTGATCGACCGCTGACGCTTTCCGAGACGATCGACGCGCTGGTCGCCGGCACGTGGGGCGGGGCCGTGCCTGCGTCCTCGAAGTTGGCTGCGCTGAAGCGCGTCGCGCAGCGCGCCGTGACCGATCGGCTGCTCATGCTTGCCGCCGACAGCGGCGCTGCACCCGAAGTGCGCGCGATGACGCAGTACAAGCTTACCGAGCTCGCCGCCCGCGCAAAGGCGCAGGCTCGCGCTGTCAGCGTCGAGCAACAGGCGCACTTCGCGAGCATCGCTTCCGACCTCACGAGATGGATCGAGCGCCGAGAGTTGCCGGCCTTGAGTCCGACGTTGCGTCCGCCGCCGGGCGATCCGTTCGGCGAGGACTTGCCGTGGTAGGGAGGCGGGTCAGAATGATTCGTGTGGGGTCAGACTCCTGATTCATCGTTCCGTTGCACCGCGGTGCAACGGAACGATGAATCAGGAGTCTGACCCCACACGAATCATTCTGACCCGCCTCCCTACCACGGCAAGTCCTCGCCGAACGGATCGCCCGGCGGCGGACGCAACGTCGGACTCAAGGCCGGCAACTCTCGGCGCTCGATCCATCTCGTGAGGTCGGAAGCGATGCTCGCGAAGTGCGCCTGTTGCTCGACGCTGACAGCGCGAGCCTGCGCCTTTGCGCGGGCGGCGAGCTCGGTAAGCTTGTACTGCGTCATCGCGCGCACTTCGGGTGCAGCGCCGCTGTCGGCGGCAAGCATGAGCAGCCGATCGGTCACGGCGCGCTGCGCGACGCGCTTCAGCGCAGCCAACTTCGAGGACGCAGGCACGGCCCCGCCCCACGTGCCGGCGACCAGCGCGTCGATCGTCTCGGAAAGCGTCAGCGGTCGATCACCGTACGAGGCCTGCTGAACGAGCCGCGCCGCGCGTTCGCGCTGAAGAATGCCGTCGATGATCATCTGCGCGAGCGTGCGGGCGGCGCCGAGCTCGTCGAACGCCGGGCGCGTTCGCGCTCCGAACAGCTCGACTGAGCCGTTATACGAGAACGGCCGCGGCGCGAGCAGCGTGAGCACCGTATCGGGGATCGCGAGCTCGGCCGGCTGTAGTGCGGCGATCAGGGACGACAACGCCTGGCGCTGCCGAGCGGCGCTGACGGAGCGCGATGCTTGCTGGCCGTCTCCGACAACGGCGTTGCTGTATTCGAGGCCGCCGATCGCCTTGGTCGCGCCATTGATCGCGAACCGATGGAAGAAGTAGAGCGGCGCGAGTCGTTCCTGGAGCAGCGCCACCGGCTCGCCCGGCCGGAGGTTCCCGAGCCCGAAGCGTCGCATCGCCACACGTCGCACGTCGGTCTGCGCCTTGAGAAACTCCAGCTCCGTCGCGGCATCGTCCCACAGGTTCACCCGCGGGTCCGACGCGAAGTCGGGGCGTGCGTCGGCGTCGGAGAGGAACAGGTAACCCTTTCGCAGACCCTCACGCACGATCGCTTCGAGCGAGTCACGCTCGGTGGCCGCCGGGAAGATGCCGTACGCCCATCGCACTGCCCAGACGTCGTACGCACCGGGGCCGCGGTCGTACGCGGCGCGAAGGTCGATCTGGCCGGACGCGTCGAGCCTAACGCGTGGCGCGGGATAGTCAATCACCGAGCCGCGCTCATACGTGCTCGCGATGTAATTGTGCGCCATGCCGATTGTGTGGCCGATCTCGTGGGCGGTCACCTGCCTGACGCGCGCGAGCACGAACGCCGTGTCGGCGGCTGCCGGCGCCGCGCCGACCAGCGACGCGTAGATGTTGTAGTCCGTGCGATTGCGGTGAGAATCCATGTGGGCGACACCCTTGATGATCTCGCCGGTTCGGGGATCGCCCTGCGACCCGCCGAACGACCAGCCGCGCTCGTTCCTGTTCACCCACATCACCGCATTGTACCGCGCGTCCATGGGGTCCGCACCAGCCGGCAACATCTCGACGCGGAACCCCCCGCGCAGACCAGCCTGATTGAACGCTTCCTCCCAGAACCGCGCCCCTTCGACCGTGGCCGAGCGGAGCGGCTCGGGAATGCCGGGATCGATGTAGTAGACGATGGGTTTGCGGAACGCGCTGTTCGGATCGTTAGGGTTCACGCGCTCGAGTCGATGGCGCGAGATCCAGCGCTGCTCGAGCGAGCCCTGAATCGGTTGCGCGTAGTCCTTGAACGTGATGCCGAAGAAGCCAACGCGCGGGTCGAGCGTTCGCGGACGGTATTCCGCATCAGGCAGTTGAACGAACGAGATGTGCTGCCGAAGCGTGAACGCTCGGCCGTCCGGGACGATCGACGACACCGTTTCTCCAGGCCGCCCCAGCGTCTCGTAGGTCAGCGCGACGTCGATCTCGGTGTTCTCGGGAAATGCTTTCGTGTACGCGCCGTCGATGCTCGAACGGTTGCGGACCAACGAGTACGTGCCCTCGTTCGTGCGCGAGAGCGTGCCGGACACGTCGAGCCAGTCGCGATAGACGAATTCGGTCGCGTCGACGAGGAGCTTCCCGTCTTCCACCGCGAGCAACGGGAGCGCCGCGACCGTGCTTGCCGGGAACGACTCGGCGACTGTCGTCGCGAGACCGGGCGCGTTGCCGCGGTAGTTCCAGTTCTCGAATATCACGAGCACGTGGTCGCCGTTGCGATCGAAGCGCGCGACGTGGTCGGGCCCGTTCGCACCGCGATCGACGCCGATCGGGTTGGACCCGAGTCCGGTGGATTGGAGGAAGAACGCGAGCACGCGCATGGAGTCGCGCGGGATCTCGAGAAAGAGCTTTCCCTGGCGGTCGTCGAGGTACAGCGGGATGAGGCCGGCGCGACGTTCCATACCGGCGGTGCGGCTCGCGATGCTCGTGGCGATCGCTGGCGCCTGACCGGCCGAGGACGTCGGCGCGTTAGGCGACGGGGCCGGTGGCGACTGTGGCTGCGGCCGAGCGGGGGCCTGGGCTGGCGTGGAGTGCGTGCACGCCGCAGCGATGATGATCGCGGCGGCACCGATCCAACGGACTGCGCTCATGTCGGTGGAGTTGAGGAAAGGAAGGTGGTTCGAGCGAGGCCAATGTCCCATCCGGCCTAGACCGCACGCAAGGAACCACCGAGCTGCTGGCTGCGCGGCTGCTGGCTGCTTGCCGCCGCAAGCGGGTAGCCGACGGCTGCTTGCTACTGCCGCTTGCTGCAAGCTGCCGCTATTAGCCCAACGCGCCCGACCGCGACAGTCAGGTTTTCCGTCGCCAGTCGCCGGTCAGCGCTTCAGTATCTCGCGAATGACAACCAGGATCAGAACGATCGCGATGAGGCTGAAGCAGATCGACGAGATACTCCAGCCGATCCCGGGCTGAGATGCGACCGCCACGCTGATGCCCAGAGCCGCGATCGCGATGGCGAGCGTCGGCACCCACCGGGGCACGCGCGATTGCTCGCGTCGCGACGCGAGCCAGAGCAGCACTGCGCCGACGACGAGCGTCGCCGCCAATGGGAGTCGCATGGTCCGAAGCTAGCGCCTGACGCCGATCCTCGCCGTTCTCGTTGGGAGGCGGGATCGCGCCGGCGGAGCGCGCTACCGCGAACTAGTTGTCGAGGATGATCGACAGTGTGGTGGGCAGGCCACCACCCGGAGCGTCCGTCACGAGCAGCGTCTGAACCGTCCGCGCTCCCAGTATCACGCTCGGGACGTCAGCGAGAACCTCGCTCGGGTTGCTCACGGGCGTCAGTCGGATGCGGTAGTTGCCGGGCGGCACGGTCACATACGCGGACGCCGTCGCAAACACGAGCGCCGGGATGACTGGGGTCGCGGACGAAATGTCGTCATTCGGGCCGGTCAAGTAGATCGCGACGGGCCCCGTCGCCGCGGATACATTGATGCCCCGCAGCTTGACCTGGGCCGCTACCGGCGATGGGTCGTCCGCAATGAACAGGGCGCCGAACTGATTGAGCCCTGGCGCCGGGACCATGCTGAACGAACCACCCCCACTCAGGTCCCGCGTGAAATCCACCAGCGTCGTGCCGCTGATGCTTCCTTCCGCCTGCAACCGCAACGTGTCCGCCGAGACGGCGATATAGGGTGAAGCGCTGCCGAATTGCGTATTGGATGCTGCCATGCGTCCATCGACCAGGAAATCGAGGCCCTGGTCGGCCGTGAGCGCGTTGATGAGCCGCACGCTCGCGCCGTTGACGCTGCCGGTGAAGAGAAGCCCGCCGGTCGGATTCGCCTCGCCGCAGGAAGCAACAACGGCGGCAAGGGTGGCGACGGCAATCGTGGCGACGAAGCGGGTGCGCATGTGCGGGGTCCTCGAGAGTGGTCTGAGCATGCGGGTGGAAGGGTACGGCAATGGAACCCTCCACGTCGGTGCGGAGACGCACCATGAGAGTGGTCGCCCCGCCAACGCGACTACAAGGGAACCGGCCACCCCGACAGAGGCCGGTCGAACCTCGGTGTTCTTCTCGCGACTTCCTAGTTGCCCCTTTTCGCTACTTCGTATCGCTACGACTGGGGTCGACGGGCGATCCATCCGCCCGGTTGGTCGTCGGTGGAACGGGTAAAGGTGCGGGCCGCTCTGGATCGAGCGCCGCGCCCCGACCTGCCGCACTATGCGTTGCCGGCCTGAACCGTGCAATGACCGTGCTCGCGCGGTCGAGCAGCGACTCCAGTTGAATGCCGCTCAGTCCCCGCCAGTCATCCGGGTAGTGCCAGAGGCGCCGGACTTCCAGCTCGCTCTCGAACCGAAGCCACGTGGTCCCGGGCGGGACGTCCGCCGTGAGCGCACGGGGGTCATCGGCACCGTCCTCCCGGACGTTCCAGACCACACCGTCGCTATCGGTGAACGTTGTCTGTTCCATGCGCCCTCGCTCGGAAAATCGGGAAACCCGACTGCAATTCCTCCGCCAAGGACGACGAATTACATCTCGGTTCATGCGCGGGAATGGCGACGACCCGATCGAAGACTTTCCACTGGGCGACGGTACGGCGGACACGATCGCTCATGTGATCTGTCCATACTGCGGAGAGCCGAACGAGATCGCCGTCGATCCGGGAAGCGGCGCCTCGCAGGAGTACATTGAAGACTGCCAGGTATGCTGTCAGCCCTGGCGGGTCACCGTCGCGTACGACGGGACCGGGGCGGTTCACGTTCACCTCGACGCTGCCGATGATACCTGACACGCTGCCACGCTCCGCCTGGCCCGTCACGCTCGACGACATCGCCGCTGCACGCGACCGGATTCGGCCGTACGTGCCCGTGTCGCCGCTCCGGCAGTACCCGGTACTCGACGCGGACGTGGGCGGTGACATTCGCGTGTCGCTCAAGCACGAGAACCTGAATCCCACCGGCGCGTTCAAGGTGCGCAACGCGTTCTCGCTCATGACGGCCCTGAGCGACGATGAGCGGCGCCGCGGCGTCGTCGCTGCCACGCGCGGCAACCACGGGCTCGGCCTCGCTTACGCCGGGAAGACGTTCGGCATCCCCGTCACGATCTGTGTCCCGTTAGGCAACAACCCCGAGAAGAACGCGGCGATCCGCGCGCTGGGCGCGCGACTCATCGAGGAGGGCAAGGACTACGATGAGTCGCTCGCGGTGTCGCAGCGAATCGTGCGCGACGAGGGCGCGTACCTCGCGCATTCGACGAACAACGCGCACATCATCGCCGGCGCCGGGACGCTCTCGCTCGAGATCGCGGAGCAGGAGCCGAGTCTCGACGCGCTCGTGATTGCGGTCGGAGGCGGATCACAGGCCGTGGGCGCCATGACAGTCATGCGCGCTCTGCGACCAAACGTCCGCGTGTACGCCGTCCAGGCAGCCGGCGCCCCCGCGACGCACGATGGCTGGCACGCGCGAGCGCCGCGCGTGACGACGACGCCGGCGACCACCTTCGCCGATGGGCTCGCGACGCGCAGTACCTACGAGCTGACGTTTGCGGCGCTCTG
>JAJKIV010000266.1 GCA_021154285.1 Gemmatimonas sp.
CTGCCGCGAGCATGCCGATCACCGTTTCCGGAATGTTCGGCATGAAGCCCGCGACGCGATCGCCGACCCTAACGCCTGACGCGCGCAGCGCGGCGGCAACGTCCGCCACCTCGGCCGCGAGCTCGGCGTACGTGAGGCTCCGGCCTCGCCCTTGCTCGTTGCGGCCGACGAGCGCCGGATGATCGTCGCGGTACCGAAGGAGATTCTCCGCGAAGTTGAGTCGCGCGCCGAGGAACCATCGCGGGCCCGACGTCGGGGCGGGCGGCGCCATGCGGTCCAGTCCGTGCGCGACCGCGTCCCACCGCGAGCCGTCAGGGCGTGTGTCGGCAATGACGCCGCAAAACTGCCACACCGCGGGCCAGAACGCCTCCGGATGCGCAACGGACCACGCGTGCAGTGACGGATAGTCGACGGCCGCGGCGCCGGTCGGGGGTTCGTACCCGTGGGCGCGCGCGGCCGTTGCGAATCGAGCGATGTTGGTAGCCGCCGCATGTTCCGGCGACGGGGACCACAGCGGTACGTCGGCGGCCGGCGCGAGCTCGCTCATGCCCCGACGGCCAACCCGATCAGAACTTCTTGAGATACGTGATCTGGAAGACGACGTTCGCGTTAGGCTGGATCGGCGACTGACCCGCCGAACCCCACGCCAATTGGGATGGAATCACCAACTGCCGTGTGCCGCCCGGGAGCATGCCCTGCACACCCTCGTCGAACCCGGGAATCACGTGCGGTGGGTTCTGCCCCAGCAGGAACTCGAACGGTGCGCCGCCGGTGTCGAGGGTCGACTGGACCTTGGTGCCGTTCGTCATCCAGAGTGTGTAGTCGACCTGAACGGAGTCACCCGCCATGGCCGGCACACCCTCGCCCAGCGCGAGGTCCCGGTAGTACAGACCGCTCGTCGTCTTCGTCATCTTGGAGATGTCGACATTGAGCGAGGACGCGTAGGAGTCGTTCGCCGGGTCGATCGGCGCCGGAACATTGGGCCCGGTGTCGAGACTGCAGGCGGCGAGAAGTGCGAGCGCGGCGACCGCACCGACCGAACGGGGTAGACGCATATCAGGTCTCTAACGAGTAAGGGATCTAACGTTATGTAGGCCAGCGTACGCGCAGCGCGCAAGTGGTCCACGGTAAACGGCCTCGTGAGGCAGGTGGGCGCGCCGTCGGCGGCCAGAGCTCAGCCGAATAACGCCTCACGCGACCACGAGGTCACGTGAAATGTCGCCGATCGTCGGACATCCGCATAGCGCCATTGCGAGATCGACCTCGGCCCTGAGCAGGTCGAGCACCCGCTTAGCCCCTGCCTCACCATCCGCGGCGAGGCCCCAAACGACCGGTCGTCCCACGAGGACGGCACGCGCGCCCAGTGCAATGGCCTTTATCACATCGGTGCCGCGGCGTATTCCGCCGTCCAGCAGCACTTCCACGCGGCCCGCGACTTCATCGACAACCTCCGGGAGCGCGCGAACCGACGCGATGGCCGTGTCGAGCTGTCGGCCGCCGTGATTCGAGACGATGATACCCGACGCTCCGTGATCGACCGCCTTGGCCGCATCGTCGCCTCGAACGATACCCTTGATCAGGACCGGGAGACGCGTGATCGAACAGAGCCAGTCCACGTCGCGCCAACTGAGCGCGGCGTCGATGCCGCTGGCGAAATTCGTCCCGAGTCCCGACCCGCCATACCCCGTGGGCGTGGGAACACTGCCTGACGAGGGAACGTTGGCGAGCCGAACGCCGGTAGGCAGGTGAAAGTGATTTCGGAGATCGCGCTCGCGCCGCCCGAGCACCGGTGCATCCACCGTGAGCACGACGGCGCCCATTCCGCACGCTTCCGCACGCTCGACGAGAGACTTCGTGAGACCGCGGTCGGCGTAAACGTACAGTTGGAACCATTGCCGTCCGCCAACTGCTGCGACGTCCTCGATCGTACAGGTGGATGCGGTGCTCAGGATCATGACGGTGCCAGCCGCCTTCGCCGCGCACGCCGTCGCGATCTCGCCGTCATCGCACGCCAGACGCTGAAAGGCCGTCGGCGCGATGAGCACGGGGAAGTCGACCGGCGCTCCGAGCACGGTCGTCCTCGTCGAACGTTTGCTGACATCGACGAGGACGTGATAGCGAAGCGACAGCTTCTCGTACGCAGACCGGTTCTCGCGTACGGTGACCTCGTCGTTGGCACCGCCCACGTAGTACTCGTACGCGAGCGTCGTCAGTCGCGCTTTCGCCGCGAGCTCGATCTCGGCGAGGTTGAGGTGCGAGACGGCGTCAGGCACTAACGACGATACTGCGAGTAGTCGCGCAGCGGCTCGGTGCACGCCGGCCAGCTCTGCGGACCGGCGGCGATCGCGTTGGCCGGGCGATGCACGTCCGGACCCTGATCGAACACGCGCTTGTCGCGCGCGAGCGTTTCCGGATCCTCGCTCGCGAGATACACGAGCATCGCCGTCAACGTCGCGTTGTTCTTGAGATCATCGAGCACGATCTTGTCGAACGTGTCGCGGTTCGTGTGCCAGGTGTATGTCCCGTAGTCCCAGCTCGTGGCGCCCAGCCCGAACGCGGGCGCGCCATAGCAGACGAACGACGCGTTGTCGGATCCGCCGCCAGCCGGCGCGCCCGGGAAGCTCAGGTTGACGTTGCGCGCAATCTCGGCGGGGATGTTGCTCATCCACTTCGCGAGGTTGCCGCTCGCTGTCGTGAACCCGGATGCAGAGAAGTTCACGATGCGGCCGGTCCCGTTGTCCTGATTGAACAGCGCCTGCAGACCCTTCACGATCTCCGGGTGATCCGCAGCGAACGCGCGCGAGCCGTTGAGTCCCTGCTCTTCTCCGCTCCAGTGGCCGACGACGATCGTGCGCTTCGGGTTCGGGTAGACCTTTTTCAGGATGCGAAGCGCCTCGAGCATCGTGATCGTGCCGGTGCCGTTGTCGGTCGTGCCCGAGCCCGCGTCCCACGAGTCGAAGTGCGCGGAGAGCATCACGTACTCGTCAGGTTTCTGCGAGCCCTTGATCGTCGCGATCGTGTTGAACACCGGCACGTCACCAAGGAACTCGGACTCGGCCCTAACGCGCAGCGTGGGCCCCTGGTTGTTCTCGGTAAGGCGGTAGACGAGGCCGTAGTCCTCGCAGCTCAAGTCGATCGATGGCACCTTGTCGGTGCGGGAATCGAAGACCTTGTTGACACCCCATCCGTTCGACCAGCGCGACGCGATGACGCCGGCAACGCCGGCTTCCTGAAGCCGCTTGCCTAACGTTCCGGTGCCGAGCCCGAGTGCGTAGCCGGCGGCGGCGACGCGTGCGTTCCAGCGGGTGTTCGCGGTGTCCCGCATCGCGCGCATGCGCGCGAACGAGGCCGAGTCACCGAATTGGCGCCAGTTGTCGTCCGGCCGGCAGGTGGGCTGTGCCACGGACACGAGCACGAACTTGCCCTTGGCCTGCGGCAACCACGCCACGAACGCGGAGCTGTCGGCGACTTCGGGCAGAATCACGGTCGCGGCAACGACGTCCTTGCCACCCGTTCCCGCGCTCCACGCGAGGATGGTGCCCTCGAGCGTGCGCACGCGCGGCGTCATGAGGTCGATATGCGTCGTGCCTCGGCGCCACCCCTTCCACTTGCCGTACGGCTCGTTGCGCGCGTCGACGCCCCAGCTCTTGTAGGTGGCGACGAGCCAGTCGTTGCCGCGCTTGATGCCCGGCGTGCCCGTTAGGCGTGGGCCGATCGAGTCACTCAGGACCTGGGCAAGCTTGTACGCCTGTGAGCTGCTCATTCCTTCCGCCCAGATCTGGCGGATAGTCTGATCGGCGGTGGTATAGGTCTGGGCGGCAGCGACGCTGGTGGTAAGGCTCAGTAGAATTGTTCCGACGGACAGGAGCTTCGTCATGGCGTGGTTGGCGACGAGGTATGGGAAGCTTCGATTCAACACATGCTGTCAGTTCGCCCGTGAAGGATGGGCAGGAATTACCAGCGAGGTCCGTGGATACGCGGCCCAGACAGCGCAGGACCCGAGGGGCGCAGGACCCAAAGGTCGCAGGACCCAAAAGACGCAGGACCCGAACGGCAAGAGCGTTAAAGGCAAACGCGCTGTTTCCGCCGTTCAGGTTTTGGCGCTCTTGACCTCTGGGTCCTGCGCTATCTGGGCCGTGCGTCGTTTGGGCCGTGCGTCGTTTGGGCCGTGCGTCGTTTGGGCCGTGCGCCCCTTGGATCCTGCGCTCCAATGCTGTTCGAACTTACTGGACGACTTTGTCATTCCCGTTGGCGGACCCTACATATATGCCGTTGAACAGGAACTTGAATGTCCCGTGCGGCTGCGCGCGGAACGTGATCTCGGGCCCGAAGAGGTAGAGCCTCCCCTTCCCCACGTTCGCCTCGGCAATCGCGACGCCGCCGTCGAGGTAGTTCTGCCCCCATGCCCAGCCACTGCGCAGCGGGTGCGGAGAGTCGAACCATGCGATCGGACGCACGCCCTTGAGCGCCGCGTCGGGATCCAGGCGGAAAACCGGATCCTCGTCGAAGAAGACGTCGAGATTGTTAGGCAGGCCGGCGGCAACCGGTGTGGTGTTGTCCACCGCCACGCGCAGAATCGAGCCGGGGACGTAGAACTTTTCGTTCGGCAGCTCGCGCACCTGTCCCTGCGGCGTGCGCTCGACGAGGTGATTCGTGACCGGCAGGCCGAGGTAGTACGCGAGCGCGGTGGACGAACCGACCGTGATGATCGTACCGCCATCCTCGAGGAATTTCTTGAGCTGTGGGATCGTCTTCTCCGGCGTTACGCGGCCGAGCCATCCGCGGAATTCCTCCGGGATGGTGCTCGGGTCGATCTCGCGACCGAAACCGCCGCGGCGTCCCTGGCCCTCGCTAGCGGGTGCGGGTATGGCCCCGCCCTGGAACACGATCACATCGTACTTCGCCGAGAGATTTCCGGCGTCGAGCGTCTGCGGGTACACCACCGTGTATGGGAACTCGAACTGCTCGAACAGCCAGCGGGTGTGACCGGACGGCATCGAGCCGCCGTACTGATCCCACAGCGCGATGCGCTTCGGCTGAAGCTTGAGCGCGTCGGTGCCCGGACGTGAGGACGTGCCGTCGAACGAAAGCCCCTTCTCCTTCGCGAGCGTCTGCAGCATGTGCGTGGTGTTGCCCTTGGACGCGATGTAGAACGTGCCTGCCGGATACGACTTGCCGTTCGCGCTCATCGGGCTCTTGAGCCAGTACACGTCGTTGCCGACCTTGAGCGCGCGGTTCACCGCGATGAAAGCGTCGTTGGTATTGTGCGAGAGCAAGTACCCCGCGGCGCCCGACGACGCGACCGTTCCCGCCGGCGGCTCGGCCAAGCCGGCAATCGGCTGACACGGACAGTCGAAGCCATCGAGGATGCGATCGAACTGCACGCCCATCTGGAACGCCAGCGTGTACCCGGCGTTGTCGTACGGCGGCTTGGGGGGCCCGCCGGGATACGCGAAATCGTTAGGGTGGTCCTGCGGCTCGAACATGTCGAGCACGTGTGGACGGAACGCCTGCGCGGTCTTCACCACGTACGAGCCTGCGGCGTAGCTCTTACCGCCGGCCGAGAACGGCGACGTCGCCTTGAGCACCGTCACGTTCACCTTGCGGAGCGCATTCACGAACTTCGTTGCCGTGAGGAAGTCCGGCTGCGTGGCCGGAATGATGTAGCCGCGCGGATCGCGCTTTGCCGGATCACGCAGGTACTCCGCATAGAACTTGGCTGGCACCGCGGCGCCGAACGGATTGATTGCGCCGGCTGCGCCGCCCGGAACACCACCCGGTCGGCCTCCCGCCCGCTCGCCTCGCTCGCGCGCGACCGCTGCGTCGAGCGAATCGAGCTCGCTAGGCGTCGTCGTCCAAGAGTCTCGGCTGCCACGCTCGATGGAGTTCTTCCCCATGCGGTAGATGTTGTAGAGCAGCGTTTCACGATACCGCGACGCCACGTCCATCACCGCCCAGTTCGCGGTGATCGAGTAATCGATCGACTGGCGGAAGTGCCACTGCTGCGGCGCGATTGGATACGGCAGGTCGGCACGCGGCAGCTGATTGCGCACGATGAGCGGGATCTCCATCGGCGTCGGATTGCCGATCGTCTCCGTCAGCAAGCCGATCATGTTGTGGAAGTACGCGAGCGTGCGAAGACCACCGTTCCACCACGTCGAGTAGCTCGAGCCAGTCCGCATCGTGACGCCCGGCTTCCCTTCCGCCTCGAAGCGCGTGTGCATTGCCGCGGCAACGAGATCCAGCTGCACCGGTATGAGCGGATCGAAGTTGAAGTTGAACGGATCGCGGAACGGCGGCGCGAACATCACGGTGCCGGCCGGGCCTGTCTGGTGATGGTTGTAGATGATCTGCGGGAACCACTCGTGGTACGCGATGCGCGCGTCGTTGATCGTCTCGGGCTGGTTCAGGATGTAGAAGTCGCGGTTGTCGTCGTGCCCGATGTATTTCTGGTAGAGGCGCGGGATGTTCATGTTGCGCTTGAGCGTGTCCGCGTCCTTCATGTACCAGTTGGACACGAGCTGCATCCCGTCCGGGTTCACGTGAACGAGCAGCATGATGTCGTCGTTCAGGATCCGGAGTGTCTCGGGATCATTGCGGCTGACGAGTTGGTAGCTCGTCTCTATCAGCTGATGGGCGCCGAGCACTTCGGTCGCATGCAGTCCGCCGTCGATCCAGACGACCGATTTGCCTTCCCGCGCGAGCGTGCGCGCCTCGTCATCGGTCAGCCCCTCCGCGAGCGCGAGCTTCTTCGCGATCTCCTTGTAGCGGTCGAGCTTCTTGAAGTTCTCGGGCGACGTGACGATCGCCATGAGCTGCGGGCGACCCTCGGCCGTCTTGCCGATCTCCTCCACACGCATGCGGTCGGACTCGGCGTCGATCTTCTTCCAGTAGGCCTCGAACTGGTCGTAATTGGCCAGCTTCCAGTCGTCGCCGATGTTGAAGCCGAAGAACTCCTTGGGCGTAGTGATCTTTCCCGCAGACGGAGTTTGGGCGCCCACAACCGCGCTGAGCACGGCGGTGAGCAGGATGGCGCGTCGAACTGTGGGAACGTTCACTCGCATGACCGGTCCTTGATGCTCGGCAGTGTTTGGAGGGCAGATCGGCTAGCTTACTTGGCCCTCCCGCGCGGCGCTACCGGGGCCGGAGCGCGCTGCTCGCTCTACGCGGGTCTGGCAGTGAGCGTTGGAGATTCAGCGAAGCGGGAGACGGAGACGGGAGACGAGTGACGAGCGACGAGCGACGAGTGAAGACCGGTAACCAAGAGGCGTTCACGAGCATGCGAGATCAGGGAGTGGCCAGATCGTGACCGACTTCCCCAAGCACGTGCGTGCGGTCGCGCCGGCGAGCATCGGCAACCTCGGGCCAGGGCTCGACGTGCTCGGGTGCGCCGTGACCGGCGCCGGCGACGCGGTGATGGCCGAGTGGTGCGACGCGCCCGGGGTCGTGGTTCGCGATCCCGGGCACCCGGAGCTGCCCGCGGACCCGGCGCTGCACGCATCAGCCATCGCCGCGACGGCCGTGCTTCGTCAGGCGTTAGGCGGCGGCATGCGCCCACCCGCCTCCGGGATCGCGCTCACGGTCCGCAAAGAGCTGCCGCTCTCGGCGGGCCAGGGCGGCAGTGCCGCTTCCGCAGTGGCGGGTGCCGTCGCCACCAACGCGTTATGCGGGTCGCCGTTGCCCACGGAAGCCCTGCTCGACGCGTGTCTCGTGGCCGAGTCCACGGTGGCGGGTCGGCATCTCGACAACCTCGCGCCGTCACTGCTCGGCGGGATCTGTCTCGTTCGCTCGATGGATCCAATCGACGTCGTCCGACTGAGCGTGCCCGAGGGGTTGTACATCGTACTCGCACACCCCGCGCAGCGTCTTCGGACCGCCGAGGCGCGCGCGGTGCTGCCGGGCATGATTGATCGAGCGACCGCCCTGCATCAGGCGGCGCAAGTCGGGGCGATCGTCGCGGCCCTCGCGTCGGGCGATCTGGCATTGCTCGGACGCGCCATCGATGACCGGATTGCCGAGCCGGCGCGGGCCCCGCTGATTCCCGGTTTTCGCGAGGCCAAGGCAGCCGCACTGACGGCTGGCGCGCTTGGCGCGTCGATCTCCGGTGCGGGGCCGACCACATTCGCGCTCGCCGGCGAGCTCGCCTGTGCGCAGGCAGTCGCGGCGGCCATGGAGGCAGCATTCGCGTCGCGGGCGATCACGTCGTCGGTCCGCGTGTGCGAGGTGGATCGTGTAGGCGCGCGCGTGGAGGTCGACCCATGACGAGCGCCACGAGCGCCACGA
>JAJKIV010000267.1 GCA_021154285.1 Gemmatimonas sp.
AGCCGCTGCAGGGCGGGGTAGAGGGAACCGTGGTCGACGAGCAGGGTCTCGCCGGAGCGCTGCTGGATGACGCGCGCGATGCCCTGCCCGTGGTGCGGGCCAAGCGCGAGCGTGCGCAGGATCAGGAGGTCGAGCGTGCCCTGCAGGAGGGTGTCACGCTCTTCGGCATCTCGGGTCGGCATTCGACCCGAGTATTGCATCGCTTGGGTAGAATGTCAACACGAGTCTCGTCGAGATCATCGCGCCGCGGGGCCTTTCGAGATCATCGTGCCGTCGGGCGCGGGCACTCGGCTCCGGCGGCCACCGCTCGCGACGTTCGAGCCAACGGGCACGTGGGCTCCGCGTCCGGACGGTGGCTCGGCCCCGTTGTCTCTCACTGCTCGCTCGACGCCGCCTGCGCCGAGCGCCCGCGCCCGACGGCACCCGGCTCGACCCAGAGAGTGCTCGCTGGCCCTGCACGGATCTCGACACCTCCGCGGCGCGAACGCGCCGCCCGGGCGCGCCTAACAAGCCTCGGCGGCGCACGTGCTCGGTACGGGGACGCGCGCGGCGGGCGCTGCGCGCCCGTGCCGTTGGCTCCTGACGGTCAGCTCATAGCGCGGCAGGAGGCGGGGTGTCGAGCCGTAGGCGGCGTTAGCGCGTAGGCCCGAGACAACGGGGCCGAGCCACTGTCCTTACTCGGACTCTGGTACCCGTTGGCTCGAGCCGTGTAGCGCGTAAGCCGCCGGAGTCTCGACACCCCGCCGACAAGACAGCGGTGCCGACCGTCAAGCAGCCCGCCGCCAGCCGCCAGCCTAACGATCCTGAATCACCGCCTTCGTATCAGGAGACTTCACACCGGTCGAATCATCGAGGGTCTTCAGGACATCCCGCCACGCGAACTTTTTGCCACTCCCGCGCACCCAGTAATCCATCCACGCCATCTCGGCCATGGACTTCACGAGCTGATTGCGCGGATCGGGGATCCCGTGGCTCGCGCCAGGATAGACATAAAACTCCGTGGGCACACCGAGCTGCCGGAGCGCCATGTACAGCTCCTCCGACTGCGGACGGGGCACGCGCGGATCATCGTGCACGACGTGAATCATCGTCGGCGTCTTCGCGTTCTTGACGTACTTGATCGGCGACTGGTTCCAGTACGCATCGAAGTTGTCGTACGGCAGCTTGTTGCCCAGATAGAACTGACGATTCCGCTGCACATCGCTCTCGGCGTACATCGAGATCCAGTTCGTCGTGCCCGCACCCGAGCTGATCGCCTTGAAGCGGTTCGTGTGCGTGAGGATCCAGTTCGACCAGTGACCACCCGCGCTCCAGCCCAACACCCCCATCTTCGTGCTGTCAACGATCCCCTGAGCGATGAGCTGATTCACACCGGTCATGATGTCGTCGTAGCCGAGTCGGAAGTAGTCACCGACGATGTCGGTCTTGTGCTTCTCGCCGTAGTTCGTCGAGCCGCGATAGTTCGGCATGAGCACGACATACCCCGCTCCCGCGTACGCCTGGGCGCCGTAGCCGCCGTTGAAGCTGAGAATGTCCGCGCCGGCGGGCCCGCCGTGGATCGCGACGATGAGCGGATAGCGTTGGCCGTCGCGGTAGCCCACCGGCTTGAGGAGCACCCCACCAACCGTCTTGCCGTCGCTCGACTTCCAGCTGATCTCCTCCTCCTGGCCTAACGCTACATGGCGGATCTGCGGGTTCGCGTCGGTCAGCTGCTTCCAGGATGCCTTGCTGGCGATCCGGTCCATCGACGCGACCGTGAAGATTGTCGTCGGCGTCGCCGGGTCGGCATAGTTGACCAGGATTGCGCGCGTGTCATCATCCATGGTCGCCGACACGGACGCCTTCTCGTTCGTCAGCTGTGTGACCTTGCCGGACCCGACATCGAGCGCGAGCACCTGGTTCGTCGCGCGGACGCCTTCGTTGAAGTAGATCGTCTTGCCGTCCTCGGACCAGAAGCCGACGGTCACGTCGCCATCGAACTCCGATCCGAGCTTCCGCCACTGGCCGCCCTTGTCCGCCACCGCGCGAACGTACACGCGATTGTTCTTCATCGAGTACTTCGTGAGATCATCCGGTGCCGAGAACGCGATCCACTTGGAGTCGGGCGAGAAGCTCGGCGTGCTCTCCGGGACCTCGGTGTTGTTCGTGAGGCGTTCGACCTGCCCGCTCGAGACGTCGAGGAGGAAGTCGTCGCCGTTGATCGATTGCTCGGTGATGCCGCGCTTGTACCGATTCGCCGCGATGCCGCGGAAGGCGACCCACTTGCCGTCGTCGGAAAGCTCGAAGTCCGTTACGGTGACCGACGTGTCCTTCGTTAGGCGCGTCGTCTTCTTGCCGTCGAGATCGAACGCCCAGAGGCTCGAGAGCGGCGTCTCGGGATTGCGAATGTTGACGGTGAATTTCTTCTCGCGGCGGAGCTTTTCGTCGAGGTCGATCGTATCCGCGGTGATGAAGTAGATCCGGTTGGCAGTTGGCGCGAACCGCCAGAGGCCGACGCCCGTCGGGTGTCGCGTGATCTGCTCAGCGTTCGCACTGTCGATTCCGGCGACGGGCATTCGATAGAGCTGTTCCTCACCGGCCTTGCCGCTCCGGTAGACCAGCCACTTACCGTCCTTGCTGAACGCGAACGTCCACACGCCCTCCTTTGCGTCGGTGATCTTGCGTGCCTCACCGCCGTCGGGGTGCATCATGTACAGCTGAAATCCGGGGCCGCCGACCGGCCCGCCGAATGGTCCGCCCTGGGGCTCGCCCCCGCTCGCGTTCGCCGGCGCGTCGCGGTTCGACGAGAACACAAAGAACGACCCATCGGGCGCCCACCGCGGCTGTGCTTCGCTCTTGTCCTTCGTGTAGGTGAGCTGACGAGTGGACGGGACGCCCTGGTCCATCGAGACGACGTAGATGTCGGTCTGGCGCTTGGCTTCCTTCCAGTCCGGCACGGAGATCGTGTACAGGAGCCACTTCTTGTCGGGGCTCGGCGTCGGTGACCCGACTTGTCGCATGTTCTGCTGGTCGAGGAAGGTCATCGGGCGCTTTCCGTCGGCGGGCGTCTGCGCCGCCGCGATGGGCGCCGAACAGGCGACCGCGACGGTGAGCCCCGTGGCGACGTGGATGGCACCGAGGTGCCGCGAGCGGGAGGACATAACTGCGCTCCGGATTTGCACGCGTGGGTTCGGGTGATGATTCACCCGAGGTTACGCACGAGGGGAGGGAAGTGCTAGAGCGGGCGGCAGGCGACTGGCGACTGGCGACTGGCGACTGGCGACTGGCGACTGGCCGTCGGCGTCGGGCGCGTTGGGCTACTAGCAGCAGCTCGCAGCAAGCGGCAGCAGCGCGCAGCCGTCGGCCACCAGCCGAGCAGCCGCCCGCCGCCAGCAGCGGCAGGCAGCCAGCAGCGCTTATTCGTCTAGGCCAGGTCGAGCCCGGCACCTAACGACGACTGGTTCACAGGCGTCGCTGCGTCGCTCCGTTACGACACCGCCGCGCTCGGCGCCGCCACTCCGCGCGGAGCGTGGCCACTCACGCGGGATTCGTGTCGCAGGCGTCGAAATACGACGATATGTCCCACGATCGCCGCCGCGACGAACACCGCCGGCAGCCACACCCACGGCGCGTGGGCAATCCACTCGTTCGCCGGCTCGTTGTGGAAGACACGGATCGGTGTCGGCGTCGAGAGCACCGCGATCGTGAGGATGTTCGCCAACAACAAGATCCCCACCGCATTCCAGACGCGCGCCACAATGATCGCGCCAGGTCGCTTCGCGAGATACAGCGCGACCACGATCGCCGACAGTCCGGTGAGAATGTCGAAGTTGAATCCCGAGTAGCTCATCTGCACTGGCATGAGCCCCTCTCGATATGCGCGGTGCAACATCAGCTCAAGTGGGAATCTGAACGCCTGCACGCCGACGAGCGCCGCAAGTGGAATTCCGGTCGCGAGTCGAGAGCCGAGTGGTGAGGTGCCCACAGCGAAGGCGACTGCGATGGCGGCGGCGATGAGAATGCCGGCAGTTGGCGGCCGCGACGTGAAGCTTAGCCGCCCACTCGCTGCGAGCGCGAACGTAACCGCGAGCCACACCGTAGTGGCGGCGGCTGCAAGCAGCGTGTCGCGGCGGGCGGATGAATGCGCCGCGCGGACGCCTGACACGTGAACCGCAGCGACGAAAACGACAGCAACCAAACCGGCGAGCGCAACGAAGGACCAGACGAGCACCGGAGACGCGTTGACCATAAGCCCCAGCCGATGTAGGTTCATGCAGCTATCAGAAGGTAAAGTACAGACTTTAAAAATCAATAGTTTCATGCCCCGGCGATCCTACGACCAGTACTGCGGCCTCGCCCGCGCCCTCGACGTCCTCGGGGAACGCTGGACGCTGCTCATCGTACGGAATCTCCTGCTCGGGCCGCAGCGCTACTCCGAGCTTCTGCGCGGGCTTCCGGGGATCACGACCAACCTGCTCGCCAAGCGTCTCCAGGAGATGGAGGCCCAAGGACTCATCGCGCATGGTGAGGCCGCGAACGACGCGACCGCGTATCGGCTCACCTCCGTTGGTCGCGATCTGGAGCCGGCAATCCACGCGCTCGGGCGGTGGGGCTGGCGGCGCATGGGCAAGCCGACCAGCCGTGACCGGCGCAGCGTCGAGTGGCTTCTGGTCGCGTTACGGCGGCGCTATCGCGGTGACGTGAATCTGTCGACCGAGTTGGAGGCCGACGGCACCTTCTACCATATAGTGCTGCGGGGAGGGCGCGCCGAGATCGGGCGAGGTCGCGTGCCGGCTCCGGATCTGCGCGTTCGGGGAAAGGGCATCGAGATCGCACGATTGTTTCTCGACGGTCTGCCCAGGGACCCCGATGCATCGAGTCTCGAGATCGACGGCAACGCTCGGCAGTTGCGATCGCTCATCAGCGCGTTCGAGACCGGTGACCCAGCTGCATCAGCGGCACGATGAGCGGCCCGGACAACTGTTGAGCGTGCGTCCGGGCCCTTTGCCTTCTGGAACATCTTAGAGCTGAACTGTCTGAGTAGAACCGCAGCTCCATCAGCTTGAGACCGTTGTTGTCGTAGTTCCAGAAGTAGTTCTGGAAGCAGTCGTCGAACAGGTACACGTCGATCGTCGCTATGCCTGTCGTGGTGGTGCCGAGACAGCCGGCGAGCGCCGTGTTCTGCGTGCCGTCGATGGTCAGGCTCATATGGAGCAGAGCGCCCGAGATGTCGACGGCTTTTTTCTGCTTCGCGTAGAGCGTGATGCCGTTGCTGCCACACCACGTGTCGCCGCCGGTCGCGGTAGTATCGGTGGCGCAGGTCGTCAGCGTCGCGCTGCCGCGCGGGAAGCCGTGCGTGCGGGCCCAGACGCTGTAGCCGGGCGTGCACGCCGTGGACGCGAGGTTGTCGTCGGCGCACGGATCCGGGACGCCGAAGATCGCGCCGTCGCCATCCGTTGCGTTGGCATCGATCACGCCGAACTGGTTGGCGTGCGTCTCGCGCCATGCGTCGCAGCGCGGGTCGG
The DNA here is from genome assembly GCA_021154285.1 of Gemmatimonas sp. Lineage (GTDB taxonomy): Bacteria > Gemmatimonadota > Gemmatimonadetes > Gemmatimonadales > Gemmatimonadaceae > JAJKIV01. The sequence goes on from JAJKIV010000267.1 coordinate 5,505, forward strand.
TCACGTCATTCAGGCCGTTGGTGCTGTTACAGAGATAGATGTGATTCTGATCGTCACCACCGCCTTTCGCGAGCTGGTTGTTCTTGCCGCCGGGCGCGGTGACCACGTTGGTCGAATTGAGCCTAACGAAAATGCGATGACCGTCGCTGTTGTCCATCGCGACGTTCTTGTCCTTCGGGACGCCGATGACGTTCAGGTGGTAGTCGTGCCCGCCCGACGGGAACCCATTCCCGAGCAGCTTCGATGGGCCAGCGAGGTTCGACGCTTTGGACGGCGTCGTCGGCGAATCGCTACACGCCGCGAGGAACGCGACTGCGGCAAGAAGGGCGATCGGGGATTTGTGCATTCGGCTACTCCTGTGAAACGGTGAGGCAACTGCGATCATCGAAATCGGCTTCGATCTCGACCGGTGGCTCACGCCTTCCTGGCGGTCTCGACAGACGCGTGTCGGCACCGTCGACCTCTCGACGAAGCACGTGCGTGATCGACGCGGTCTGCATAACGTGATGCGGGGCGCGTGTCACGCAGGAGGAGGTCGATCGGGTCGCGCAACCTAAACAGATGAAACCACAGCACACCAGAGCATGGATCACCTTTTCTCGCCCGCGATTCACGCGCAT
>JAJKIV010000268.1 GCA_021154285.1 Gemmatimonas sp.
CCCTTCGCGCCAGAACGCCTAACGCGCCGGCGGTTGGCCGCTACGACGAGGTGGCACGCGTCGTCACGGGCGATGCGAACGCGCGTGCCGAGGACGCGGCGGTCTGGCTGCGCGAGCTCGTCGCCGAGCTGTCGGTGCCGGGGCTCGCGAGCTACGGTGTGAGTGACGAGGACATTCCGCGCGTGGTGGTGGCGGCGCGACAGGCGAGCAGCATGCAGGGTAATCCGATCGTCCTGACCGATGTGGAACTGCACGAGGCTTTGGGTGCCGCAATTCCGGCGTAACAATTCGGCGTAGGCATCGGGACCGTTCTCCGTGTTTTTTTATAGCTGGTCCTAACGCGATGCCAGGGTAGCGCGTCAGACGGTGCGATGCTTCGAGAACGCCCACCTAACGAGCGACGGCTCCGTGTATGCCCATTGCCACACGTTGTGGCCCACACCGGCGTACTCGGTGGAGAGTGGGTGCCGACCGGTCTTGCGGAGTGCTGCGATCCGCTCGCGAGACACGGCGACGGGAACGGTGTCGTCGGCGGCGCCGTGGAAGTTCCAGAGCGGCGTCTTTGCCGCGGCGGGGTCGTCGAGTGACCGACTGCCGCAGCAGATGACCGCGGCGGCAAAGACTGAAGGCCGTTGTGCGAGCATGTGCCACGCTCCGGCGCCGCCCATCGACTGGCCCGTGAGGTAGATTCGCTGGCGATCGATTGGGAATTCCTTTGCGAGGGCATCGATGAGCTCGAACGCGACGCGGGCGCCGTCTCCCAGACCGGGCACCACTCGCGCCACGCTGTCACCGGGACTCGGGTCTCCATAGCGGACCCACCCGCGGTCGGTTTGTGGTGCAACGACGTAGCACGGGAACGCCTTCTGGTTCTCCGGCAGCGCCCACACGCGGGTCCCGAAGATGTTCCCGAGCCCCATCTGCTTGACGTTTTCGGTGCCCAGTCCGCCACTGCCGTGGAGATAGACGACGAGCGGCAGTCGTCCGGACGCGTTAGGCCTGAACAGCCGATACGGCATCGTCCAGTCACTCTTGTGCGTTCGCGCCTCGAACTTGTCGGCGATCCCGTCGGACCTGGTTCGGAACGCCTCGATCAGCGCCATTCGTTCTGGCGAGTCGGGCGCCCCCGGGGCGAGTGGCGGTGTGGCGTCGCCCTGAATGGGTGGCAGGCCCAACGTGCCGACGGCCATGGAGCCGAGGACCGCCAGTGCTTCTCGTCGGGTCATCATGGCTTCAATTCGTGGCGCTTGCGGATGGCCGTCTTGTACGAAATTGCAGATCAAGGGCTCTGACCCCTTGAAACCCGACTTTCAAGGGGTCAGAGCCCTTGATCGTCAGTTGGTGGATAGCGGATGCCACGGAAACTGCTGATCTCGACGGATAAGATCCGAATGAGCCGTCGGTTCCGTGAATGTGTTTCGTCCCACCTCTGGGTGTCCAAAACCGATCAAGGGGTCAGAGCCCTTGAAACCGATTTTCAAGGGCTCTGACCCCTTGGTCCCGCTTGGTCTGTGGTTCCTATCGGTTGTACTCAGACAGCCAGTGGAACTGACGCTCCGCCAACTGGAAATGGCGCGGAACGCGGACGAGATCCACCCGCACCGTGTCGCCGCGAATCGGCGCGATGAAACGCAGCGTGGTCGAGTCGGGCACCTCGTACCGCATGGTGAACATGAACGTGCTGTCGCCCGGAATCGTCGACGTCTTCCACACCGCCGCTGTGTGCGCCGCCGTGTCCGCCTTGTATCGGAAGTACCCTCGGCGATACCGCTGCCAGAATACCGGGTCGCGCGAGCCGACGCTCCCCGCGGCGTTGCTATCGATGATCACGTCGCGCCAACGCAGTGAGTCGGTGCTCGTGAGCGGAATCGTGTCGCGATTCACGACGTAGCTCCGCACGTCGTAGACGCCTGTAACGAACGGCCCAGGCGGAGGCGGTTGCTTCGCCATCTGATAGCGCGTCCAACTGAACTGCAGCTGAGTGAACAGGATCTGATAGAGGATGAACACCTTCACGCCGATGCTGGCCCAACGCTGCCACGGCTGACGGTAGACCGGGTCGTATGCCGTCGTGTTCGGAGTGGGGCGATTCAGGAACAGGAATCCGATGAGCCGCTTGCTGTCGAGCGCGAGCAGAAAAAGACACGCGAACAGCAGGTGCGACGCAAAGAGCTTCACCGGCACGTCGTACGCGAGGTTGATCATCACCACGTTCGTGAACGCGCCAGTTGCCGCGAACAGCCCGGCCGTGACCGTTCGCCGAGAGAGCAGCAGCAGCCCGGCAACCGTCTCCATAGCGCCCGAGAAGATCTCATAGGGCGTGGAGTAGCCGATGAACAGCCACGAGAAGCGCATCGGTAGCAAATCGCCGAGTGGTGTGGCGAGCTGGCTCGTCGTCGGGAAGGACATCTGGAGCACGAACAGCTTGATGATCCCGTAGCTCAGCGCGGCGGCCGCGATGTAGTAGCGCACCATCAAGCGGAGCCAGTACGCCGGTCGATCGTACTGGGTACGCTTTCGGTCGAGCAGAGTCCACACGACGCATCCGATCGCCGCGAGGCTGAGGAGCAGCCACAGCTGAGCCCACGCATAGGACGTGTCACCGCTGCCGTTCATCGGAATGAGCGTCTCGCGGACATGGAAGACGTGCGCGTTGCTCGCTCGCACGGCCCAGTCCATCGCGGCGTCGTATGGACGGAGCAGGAACGACACACCGGGGATCAAACGGAAGTAGTCCCAGGGCTCGATCCTGAGCAGCCAGTAGATGCAGAAGAACCGAAACGCCACGCGCTGCCAGAACGGCCAATCGGCCTTTCCGACGTTCGGCGCCAGCCATGAGGCGTTAGGCGCGGCCGCAATGTCCGGGATGAGCGCGGGTCCTCGATGTGCGGCGGGCGTCAGGGTCTCCACTCGGATCTCCGGGGTCGCAAGGCGACACTAGCCTACGGCCGGGTCCCGCGTCGCGCAACGCAGTGAGGGCGCGCCCCCGCCAGTCCACTTGCGGGTGGCCGAAACGGTGCCAGCTTAGGCCTAGCTCGCCGGTCCAGCGGCGGGCGGTACCTCGCGACCCTCAAGGCCTGGCATCCCGTGAAACCGAACCGACTCGACGACGTCCCCGCTGCCGGCATCACCGTAACCCGACGCGACTTCGTCCAGACCGCGGCGATGAGCACCGCCGCGTTCGCGTTAGGTGACCGCCCCACCGCCTTCCGCCTCGGCGACGACCGCGATGCGGTGATCGCCCAGATCACGGCCCAGCACGACACGACGGTCAAGATGCTGCAGGACTGGATCGCGCTCCCGTCCATCGCGGCCGAGAACCGCAACTATCCGCAGGGGCCGGAGTACATGGCGAAGCTCGCCCGCGATGCGGGGTTCGACCATGTGGAGGTGGTGCCTACGGCCGGCAAGTCCGGCGTGTTCGCGACCCTCGACGCTGGCGCGAAGACGTGGCTCGCGATCTACATGATGTACGACGTCAAACAATACGATCCGGCCGAGTGGAGCTCGCCGCCGCTGGAGGCGCGGATCGTGGACAAGCCGGGCGTCGGCAAGATCATGGTCGGCCGCGGGACGACGAACTCGAAGGGCCCCGAGATGGCGTGTCTCGCCGCACTGCACGCGTTCAAGGCAGCGGGCGTAAAGCTCCCGGTGAACCTCGTGCTCGTGGCCGAGGGGGAGGAGGAGATCGCGTCGCCGAACTTCAGGCAGGTCGTCTTCAAGCCGGAGGTGGAAGCGGCGCTCCGCAAGTGCATCGGCATCATCATCCCGTTAGGCAACCAGGGGCTCGACGGCGCCGTGGAAGTCGACCTCGGTGCCAAGGGCGCACTGGAGCTCGAGCTGGTGTCGTCGGGCGAGAAGTGGGGCAGGGGACCGAAGCTCGACATTCACTCGAGCTTTGCGGCGCAGGTCGACAGCCCGGCGTGGCACCTCGTGCAGGCGCTGAACACGCTCGTGAAGGCCGACGGCCACACGCCGGCGGTCGATGGGTTCTTCGACAAGGTGCGTCCGCTCTCGGCGCAGCAGAAGAAGATTCTCGAGGAGGCGATCCCGAGGAAGAACGAAGCGCAGACGAAGAAGGCGTTAGGCGTCGAGCACTGGATCGGCGACGAGCCCTGGCACGACTCGCTCGTACGGCTCGTCTCGCAGCCGACGATCAACATCGAGGGGCTCGTCGGTGGGTACACGGGCCCTGGTGGCAAGACGATCCTGCCGCACAAGGCGCTCGCGAAGATCGACATCAGGCTTGTGCCGGACATGACGGCAAAGGAGACGGTGGAACTGGTCAAGCTGCACCTGCAGAAGAAGGGCTTCGGGGACATCGAGGTGAACATGTCGGGCGGGTACGATCCGACCGAGACGCCCGCGGACTCGAAGCTCGTGCAGGCGATGGTGGCGACGTATCGGAAGTCGGGGATCGACCCGCTGGTGTGGCCGAGGCTCGCGGGGTCGTGGCCGGGCAGCACGTTCACGGGCGCGCCGCTCAAGCTGCCGGCCGGAATCTTCGGGCTCGGGCACGGGGCCGGGGCGCATGCGCCTGACGAGTACTGGCTCGTGGAGTCGGCGAACCCGAAGGTTGCGGGGATGGATGGGTCGGCGCGGTCGTTCGTCGATCTGTTCTTTGCGCTGGGATGAGTGCTTAGCAACCCACCGAGCATCGGAGGTTTACATGAAGCGAGTCACTGGCATCGGCGGCATCTTCTTCAAGGCGAAGGACGCACCAGCGCTCCGGGCCTGGTACAAGCAGCATCTCGGCATCGACGTCCAGGACTGGGGCGGTACCGCGTTCACCTGGACCGACTCGGATGGCAACCCCTCAGGCGGAATGACCGTGTGGTCCGTTTCGCCTGTGGAGAGCAAGCAGTTCGCTCCAAGCAACGCCGCGTTCATGGTCAACTACCGCGTCGACGATGTACACGCGTTGATCGCGGCGCTCAAAGCGGAAGGCTGCAACGTGCTCGAGAAGGTCGATGACTCGGAGTACGGCAAGTTTGGCTGGGTCATCGATCCCGAGGGCAACAAGGTCGAACTGTGGCAACCGCCCGCCGGTCAGTGAGGACCTAACGAGGCCTGTGACGTCGATCTGGCGCTCGGCAGCGATCTCGTCAACCCTTGCCTTTCTTGAGGCCCTTCATCAAAAATTCGTTGGCCCGGTCCTTGTGGTCTCCGGTTAAGTACTTCGCTGCCACGGTCTCGATCCCTAACAAGCCGTCCAGGACGATCACCGATTGGAGGTTTACGCCTTCGCCCTGCCAGTCTCTGAGGAGCGCCTTGAGTGCGTCCGTGTCCGGCCGGTAGTGGCCGCTCAGATTCGTGACCCCCCTGAGCACGCCCTTCTTGACCGAGATCGTCCCCGCACATAGCACCTCGTTTCCGGCGAGGAGAGTGGAGTGGTTCAGCTGGATACTGTTCCCGTCCTTGTCCTTCATGTCATTCTTGACGATAAAGAGACCTCCGTAGCGATCGCATGCGAAGATCGCCGTGGCCGACTCGCCGGCATCCCCTTGGCCGAGGTCGTCCTCGACGGTGGTCCCCGACATGTCGAGCAGCGAGTCGGTCGTGACTCGGTAGAACCTGCCGCCCTCGATAGCGGCCATGTACGACAGACGCTGCATCTTGCTCAGGTAGAGTACCTGGTACTGGCTCGCCAGAAGACGGTCCAGCTCCATGAACTCCTCGAAGCTCAGATTGTTGAATGGTGTTTGCCCCTGCGCGAACGCGGTGCCCCCGGCCCGCGGGTCGCTATGTGCGTTCGAGTGGAACAGGGTCGCTGAGGGGGCGAACCTGGGCTGAGCGGGATCGACGAACTGACCCTGGGCCTTGAGATTCTTATAGGCCTGACCCTCATGGACATACACGTCCTTGAGGCTCGCCCCCTGGCGCTTCGGGCCGCCTGCCTTTCTCCGCGCATACTGGTCGAGCGCCTTCATGATGAGCGGATACTTCCGCAGCTCGAGTTGCGCTTCGTTGTAGAGCGCTACAACGACGCGACGCCGGGTGGCCGTATTGCCACTCGTCTCGCCAGCCTTGAGTTTGCTCCAGGCGTTGCAGTTCTTGATGACCTGGTAGAGGTACGCCGCGCGCTCGGCCTGCGCCTCGTTCTTGGCTTCGGACTCCTCGTACGCTCGTAGCGCGGCGGCGATCGGGGCGGTTCTGCCGGGTCCCTTCAAGCTCGAGCCGATCCCTTTCTTGGTCGCCTTCTCGATATTCCTCTCGAATTCGGCAGCAGACGTCATCGTAGTTTCCTGGCTTGTCGGACCGCCATAGCGCTGAGCGAAACGTTTCGGCGTGCGGAGTGGAGACGGCACCCCACCGTGTCGTACCGATGTTTCTGAAAAAGACACATGGACCCGCGGGTGCGTGGGCTGAGCTGCCTTGGCGGTTCAAAAGATGAGGCCGTATGTAGCAGGCGTAGTCGCCGTTCGTCAAGCCCGGGTGCGTCATCGCACGTTATGACCTGCCCTAGCCGGTGAACGGGTAGCGTTAGGCTTCAACGAGCACGCCGCGACCACCATGACATCAATTCTGCGATCGGCCATTGCGGCCGTACTCTTCGGCGGATTCGTGACAGGCTTCGCCGCGGCGCAGGCCTCACGCGTCCCACCCGCGCCGCCGCCGAACGCGAGCCATCCGCTGGACCGGCTACCCGTCGCGGCACGTATCCGCGTCGATTCCGCGCCTGACTGGATGGCTCCGACACCGGGCGTGCTTTGGGTGACGACCTACCGGCCTGGCGCGCTGCACCGCATCGCCACGCGCACGAATCGCATGACGGCGAGCGTCATCGTGGGCCGCGACCCGTGCCTGGGGCTCGCGCTCGTTGCCGGCGTGGTGTGGGTACGCGCGTGCGGCGATGGCGCGCTGGTGGCCGTCGATACCGGCACGCTACGTGTGCAGCGTCGGCTGACGCTCCCGCTCGATCCCCAGCGCGAGGGCTTCATGGCCGCGTCGGCGGGCAGTCTCTGGGTGCCCGTGCGCCTCGGCGCCGACGATTCGCTCTCGCGGGGACTCGCGCGTGTGGATGCAGCAACAGGGCGGCTCGTCGCCAGAATTCCGTTGCATAGCGGGAGCACGACCGTCGCAAGCGGATTCGGGAGCGTCTGGGTGGCGGAGAGTAGTGTGGATTCTGTGGCGCGCGTGGACCCACGGACGAACACGGTGGTTGCGCGCATCAAGGTGGGCGGCGCGCCCAAGTTCCTCGCGGTGGGCTTCGGCTCACTGTGGGTGCAGAACCGAGCCGACGGGTCGATCTCGCGTGTGGACCCACGCACGAACCGGGAGGTGGCGCGGATCGCGACCGGGTCGCCGACCCGCGCCGGGGACCTCGCGGCGGGTGGTGGCGCGGTGTGGTACAGCGTGGATGGGGCGCCTGTGATTCGGATCGATCCGACCACGAACCGCGTGACACACGCGTATGTCGGAGGCAGCGGCGCGGACGCGATCCGGGTTGGCGATGGGGCGATCTGGGTCGCGGACCACGAGCACCACTGGGTCTGGCGGATTCCGGTCGCGGCTGTTGCCGGCGACGCGGCCGGTCAGGCGAGACCGTCACCAAAGCGCTGAGGCCTAACGAACCGGCCGTCGCTAGGGTTCTTTGGCGGGCGCCGATGGCCGAGAGATGGCGCCGAGCTGCATGAGCACTGCCAGACGATCGGGGACGCCCCAGTGCTCGACGACGCGGCCCTCGACGACGCGCATCGTATCGAAAACGTAGACTTTGAAGGTCCGGCCACTCGGCGGGTGGCCCATGTACGGGCCGTCGTGCGTGCCTGTTACGACGTTGCGCGTCCAGACCGTATCCCCGGAGACAACCAGCTCTTCGATCTCGAGCTTGAAGTCGGGGAACGCGCGCCGCAACGACGTCACGACCGCCTTGACGCCGGCGGCGCCCGCCGCATGCCCGGGTCCGTAGTCCTGATGCTCCACGATCTCGTTTGCGATGAGCTCATCGCAGACGTCCAGGTGACCCTGGCTGAAGGCCGCGTCGATCAGGCGACGAACGACGGCCTCGGCGGTCAATGGCTCGTCGCGATCGCCGTCCAATATCCCTGTCGCCGTAAATCCGGCGTCCTGTTGCGTGTCAGTCATGTTCGCGCCTGTTTATCCGTGTGGGTTTGCCGGTGGGTTCGATGAGTCGAACCTATGCCGCGGCTACCGACGGCGCCTCGGGTAAATCCACCATGTGGCAGCGGTGACGCCGTGGGTATTTTCACCCATATGCGCTCGTCGGTCACA
>JAJKIV010000269.1 GCA_021154285.1 Gemmatimonas sp.
ACGCGATGGTACTGAGCGTGATTCGGAACCAGGGGATGGACATGGTTGGCTGCAAAGGGGAGCGAGCAGAGGCGAGGCCTGTAATACCTCGTCGTTCCGAGCGAAGCAAGAAAGGCCGGAACGGCCTCGCCTGTCGGCGCCAACCACAAGTGATCATACCTTTGCGACGAGCGTGCCCGTCCCAGGCCGTGCGCTGGCGCGGCCGGGCACTCACCGCGCAGGGTCCGTCCCTTGCTATTCCAAAGATCGCGGGGTGTCCGCGCAGCCGCATAACGATCCGATCCGGGAGGCGACGATGGGTGGAACCAAGAACGGAAACCGAAGCAAGCCCTCGACGCGGTCGGTGCCCGGCGATGCGGCATTTCACGAACGTCGACACGGCGGCGGGGGTGTCGTCGCCCGCCGAGCGGCGGTGGGCCGCGCGATCGGACGTCACCGCCTCGAGGAGTTCCAGCGCACTCTGACGGGGCTGGCGGTGGCGGTATTCGGTCAGGAGGCCACAGTCGTCGCGCACCTGCGAACCTCATCCGGACGACAGTGGGTCACCTTCGTCGTCGACGCTGCCGACCCGATGTCGGTCATGCAGTACGAGGATTTCGTGCCGCGTGAGCGTGCGTTCTGGACGGCATATGCGCAGCTGACGAAGCCGGCCGGCGTGAAGTTCATGGTGGTGATTCGGCCGGCTCGCGGATGGTGCCGAGTCGAGGCCCTCGCGCCGCTCTTCTCGACGCTGCAGCCTCCGGCCGCGCTCACCTAACGCGGAACGCGCGCGCCCGGCGTATCGGGCGTGCGCTTTAGTTGCGACGGCTGGGCCGGTGGCGCTCGTCGCCCCACCAGGGCGACAGTCCGATCCCGAAGTACAGGCCTCGTTTCGCCAGCGGGGCGCCCGAGATCGAAATCGGGTAACCGAGGTCGAGGCGGGCAGTCGCGCGGCCTGGGCGTGTCGGCGTCAGGCGGAAGCCGAGCCCTACGATCGCGACATCCGCGTGTTCCGGCCCGGGAGCGACCGTTTCCCAGCGCGATGACGCCGAGCCGAACAGCGCCCCGTTCAGGGCCCATGACCTCGAAAGCGGGAAGAGCGAGACATCGCGTTCCACCGAGAATCCGACGGCCGATTGCGCCAGCCGCTCTCCATCCGGCAGCAGCGGCGTCGTGGGATCGATCGTCACGAACGAACGAACGTCCGGGTCCGGATTCACGAGTCGCTCGGCCGTGAAGCGCGCGGCCCAGAAGCCACGCGCCGCCGCTCGAAAATAGCCGAGCGACCCGCGCAGGGTCGCCGCGTCGAACTGTCCGCGCGACGCGTATCCCAGGGCCCACACGTCCGCCACTGCAAGCGACCGACGCGATGGGAGCCACGCTTTGCCCGCCCAGAGATCGAGATGCATCATCGGCACGTCGCGAACGAACTCACGACCGAGGCCGACCACCGCGTCCGTCTCGAACGAGAGCGGGACGTCGACGATCCCCTTGTTCGGCAGCATCCACGTGAGCGTGTCGTATCCAACGGACGATCGCGCGGCGCCGATCGAGAGCCCCATGAAGTTTCGGTTCGTGCGCGGAGGGCCGGCGATGAGCGCGTTCGTTCCCGCCGTCAGCTCGGCGCGCTCCGTCTCGACGCCGCCTAGCAACGACGTCACTGATGACGGAGTGTCGAAGAGGCGACGTCTCATGAGCAGATGCCCGGACGCGCGCTCGAACGCGTCGCTGCCGACCAGCCCCGGTTCGTACGACGAGACGATGCCGCCCAGCTCGGCTCCCCAGGGCGCGAGCACGCTCTCCTCGCGCAGACGGAGCGTCGCCGTCCAGTCCTGCCCATCGCGGTACGTATTCTCGCCCAGCTGGGCGCTGAACCGCGAGTTGAGGAACCACGGGTCGTTGAGCGTCACGCCCACGCCGATTCGTCCCTGATCAGTGCGTGCGTGCAGCGAGAGCTCGCGACCGGAGCCCAGGAGGTTTCGCTCCGTGACGCCAACCTCTGATTTGCCCGAGCGCACCTGTACCTTCGGCTTGACGCTCCAGTCATCGCGCGTCGTCAGCACGAGGTCCACCGGCCGACTACCGCAGCGAATACCGCTCAGCTCGACGTCCCGCAGGTAGCGGAGGCTCCGTAACCGCCGGATCGACTCGCCCACCGCAAGCGTGTCGACGGTATCGCCGGCGGCGAACAGGATCTGCCGGCGCACCGTCGCCGCGCGGGTGCGCACGTGTAGGCCGTCGAGCGCACGGGCCACGCCCGGGAACGCGGGAGGGCCCTGCGTCACGACCCGAACGGAATGGATGCGCGCGCCGCTGAGCTCACTCATCGACGTGCGAGACGTGACGGTGTCGCACTGTTGCGCCTGCAAGAGCGGGGCGGTCCACAGCAGTGCCAAGGCGGCAGCGGTGAGCGTTAGGGACTTCACACGTCACAGCCTAGCCATCATACCTGTATTAATAATGAACGGGCCCGGCTGCTCGACGTTGTTGAACGCCCGGGCTCGATTGGGGCACTCCAATGTGAAACGTGGGGATTGGGCGTTCATGGGCCGTTCATAGTCGTTTAATGCTCGAGTGCGAGATTTCATCGGGATGAAATCCTCGAGCGCGCTTCCCGCTGCGACTCCCGACAGTCGCGGCGTATCTCCGTTGGTCCGCTACGCCCCCGTCGGCATCCTGGGCGCAGTGGTGTTCGTGCTATCGCTGATCACGCGAGCCCTCCTCATCGCGGTTCACGGCGGATGGCCGGCCGGACGGTGGCCCGCGCTCGCACGGGCATTCGCCGTCGGCGCCGTCTACGACGTGGCGGTGACCCTCTGGTTGCTGCTGCCGCTGACGTTCTACCTAACGATTGCGACGCCATCCTGGCTCGCGCGGCGTGTCAATCGCGTACTGCTGGTCGCGACGGTCGCTGTGGCGACCGCTGGCGCACTGTTCGTCGCCGTGGCGGAGCTCGTGTTCTTCGACGAGTTCGACGGGCGATTCAACTTTGTGGCGGTGGACTACCTCATCTATCCGACTGAGGTCGTCAACAACATTTGGGAGAGCTATCCGACAGGCTGGATCCTCGCGGCGATCGCGCTCGTCGCCGCTGTTGTGGTGTACGCGTCGCGCCGCCCACTTCGCAGGGCAATCGACGCAGCGGCACCATTGCGAGCGAGATTCGGGCTAGCGCTCGCGTACGTCGTCGTCCTGCTGGCCTCGACGAGCATCGCCCGGCCCAGTCTCGCTCATGTGTCGGATGACCGCGCGCTGAACGAGGTCGCGTCCAACGGCTACTACGCGTTCTGGGAAGCGTTCCAGGGTCAGGGGACGAGCTACGACGCGCTGTACGCGCGCCGCGACTCCACCGAGACGCTTCCCCGACTCCGCAGCCTGCTCGCCGACGCCGCGTCGCCCCCGGCTGCGTTCACGCCGTGGACCTCGTTCCGCCACGTGACCGCTACGCGGCCGATCCGCCGCCTCAACGTCGTCGTCGTGCTGGAAGAGAGCCTCGGCTCACAGTTCATCGGCGTCCTGCATCCCGACAGTGCCCCGAGCCTAACGCCACATTTCGACTCGCTCGCGGGCGAGGGGACGCTGTTGACCCGCGCGTACTCGACGGGCAACCGGACGATCCGCGCGCTCGAGGCGACGACATCGTCGCTCCCACCGTTGCCCGGGGTCTCCGTCGTGCGGCGACCCGAGTCGGTGGACCTGTTTACGCTGCCCACCCTGCTCCGCACGCGCGGCTATTCCACGGAGTTCATCTACGGCGGCCGCGCGATGTTCGATGGGATGGGCTCGTACATGCGGAACAACGGCATGCAGCGCGTCATCGAGCAGAAGGACTACCCGAGCGGCGAATTCACGACGGCGTGGGGCGTGTCGGACGAAGCGATCTTCGACAAGGCCCTGACGGAGATGGACTCGCTCCACGCGACCGGGCGACCGTTCTATACGCTCGTGTTGAGCGTCTCGAACCACAGGCCGTATACCTATCCGGCTGGCCGCATCACCGCCAATCCTAACGAGCACAAGCGGGTGAACGCCGTGCAGTACGCGGATTGGGCACTCGGCCGATTCGTCCGCAAGGCGCGAACGCACGCGTTCTTCGACAGCACGGTGTTCGTGCTCATGGGTGACCACGGGGCGCGCGTCTACGGCGCCGCCGAGATTCCCCTCGCGAGCTACGCGGTGCCGGTACTCTTCTACGCGCCGGGCATCCTCTCGGCGGGCGCGCGAGTCGGTGACTTGGCGTCGTCCATGGACGTGCCGCCGACTATCCTCGGGCTGCTCGGCGGCGACTACGACTCGAAGTTTTTCGGACGTGACGTGCTGTCGCCTCATGCACGACCAGGCGTCGCGGTCATGACGCACAACAACGAGATCGCCCTCATGCGAGACAACCGCTTGGCGGTGCTCGGACTTCGCGGCGCAACCACGGTGTACGATCTGGACGCGAACGCGGCCATGCACCGGATCGCTACGCCGGATGCCAGCGCACGCCGTTTGGTGGAAGATGCCATCGCCTACTTCCAGTCGGCCGACGATCTGTACCGTCGCGGCGAGTACCGCTTCCATTCGGTGCCGCAGACGGTCGCGACGTTAGGCGACAAGCACGCGGGCGCGCACTAGACTACGCCTCCGCGCCGGGACGCGGCCTAACGACTGGTTGCGTTCACCGGGGCGAGGAGTCCGATAATCTCGGCGGCGATGGCGTCGTAGTCGCCGTCGAAGTGGTGGTGCCCCTTGCGCTTGTCGACCCGCACGGCGCTCGTGTCGGCGAGGCGGCACAGCGACTCCTTCTCGTCCCTCCCATAGACGCACAGCACCGGCGTCCCGCGAAGGCGCTCCAGCTCCGGGAGAATCGGGGGGTCCGACGGCTTCGAGGTGTCGGTCAGCAAGTCGGTCCAATGAAACTGGAAGCTGGCCCGCTCAGCCGGCCCGAGGAGCGCGACCAACGCCAGCTGGGAGCGGAGGTCGCCCGGAAGCCTGTTGACGACAAACGGGGCCATGTCGGCGCCGCGCGAATAGCCGACGAGCGCCACGTGCTGCACTGCCCACTCGGCCGTGTAGTGGCGCATCACGCGGGCGATATCGGCAGCCGCCTCGTCAGGCGTCCGCGTCTTCATGAGATAGGCGCGCGAATCGAGGCCGACCACCGCGACACCGTGCGCAGCAAGATCGTCGGAAATGCGGCGGTCCAGCCCTGCCCAGCCTCCGTCGCCACTCAGGAAAATCGCAACGGCAGCGGCTGCCGGCGACTTCGTCGGCACCTCGTACAAGGGCAGACCCTTGACGCCATCGTCTCGGATGACGGCTGCGTTCTGGGCCAGCGCGCACGTTCCTGCAGAGCCTAACGCCAACCACGCTGCGGCGACGATCGAGACTGCGCGCGGGTTCATTTCCTCACCACGCCGACCAGTCCACCCGAAACGAGTCCCGTCACGTTCGCCAGAATCCGCGGGATGGCCAGACCGCCGGGAGTCGCGAGATAACGCGGTTCCCATTCCGGGTCGAACTTCTCTTTGTACTGGCGTAGCCCGCGGAAATGGTAGAAGTGCTCGCCGTGCCGATACACCAGCGCGCCAAGGCGCTGCCACGCAGGCGCGAGCGCACGGCGCTCGAAGCCCGAGAGCGGCGCCATGCCGAGGTCGAACTCGCGGTACCCCTCGTCTCGGGCCCAGAGCATCAACTTCACGAACAGGTAATCCATGACGCCCCGAGGTGCCTGCTCCGAGAAGCGCATGAGATCGACTGACGCGGTGTGCTTCGCCTCACTCGTCCACACATTTGCGAACGCCACGATCTCACCCCCGCGCCAGGCAAGCGCGATGGGCGTGTTTCGGAGGTATTCGGCGTCAAAAAACCCGAGCGAGAATCCCTTCTCTCGCGTTCGCTTGGCGGCGAGCCAGGCGTCCGAGACCGCCTCGAGCGCTGGGAGAAGCGCCGGGACGCGCTCGGGCGCAACGATCTCGAAGGTCGTTCCGCTCCGCTCCACGTCGTGGAGTGTCCGCCGGAGCCCTCGCCGGCTCCCGCCGTCGAGCGAGAATGTCGCGAGCGGCACGTGCGCTTCTTCCCCGAGCTTGAGCATGGTGAGCCCGAGGTCGATGCATAACGGGAGCAGCTCCCGCGTGATCTGGTAAAACACCGGCCAACCACCCTGCCGGAGCGCGAGCTCACGGAACGCCCACACCAGCTCGGCGTGCTCGGATTCGGGACCAAGGGGATCGCCAAGCGCGACCCAGCTGCGGCCCGAAATGCCGTACATGATGAACGAGTTGCCGCTTTCGCTGAACAACAGCGACTTGTCGCCTAACAAGGCGAGGTGAGCGCGCACGTCGGGGCAGCGACGCGCCACCGCCCTGGCGCGCTCGAGATCGGCAGCGGCGGGGGGCTCGCTGCGCGCGGGCGCCGGGCGCAGCAGTCGGGCAACCCCGAACGCGATCACAACCGCAGACGTGCCAGCCATCGCGCGCACGAAGCGCGCGGCGTCCGCCACGGTCGCGAAGTGCCAAAGCAGACGCTGCGAAAAGACCACGTGGCCATACGAGAAGACGCCGAGCCAAACGGTGCCGGCGAGCACCAACGCTACGGCAGCGATCCACCCCGGCGTGAATGGCTCACTGGTGAGCGCGGCGGGACGGAAGAAGTGACGTCGCGCAGGCAGGAACGCGCCAAGTACGACGGTGAGCGCAATGGCCTCCTCGTAATCAGCGCCCTTGAGCAGCGACCCAACGATGCCGACAGCGAGCGCCACCACCGTGAGATGGTACGCGACGTCGAGCCGGCGGCGGATTCCGTTCGCGAGCAGGATGAGAATCATCCCGGCCAGGCTCGCGGCGAAGTGCGAGACCTCGATGACCGCGAGCGGAAAGAAGGCGTCCAGCCACCGCAACCGAGCGTGAATCCCAGGCGTCGCGCCAGAGAACATCAGCAGCACACCGGCCGCGAACGTCGTCAGGCTGAGGAAGTACGGGATGGTTCCCGGTACCCAACCGCCGGCAATGCGCACGACAGACGCGACCGACGATCGCCGCTTGGTCAGCTCGTAGACCGCGAGGCCGACGGCCGCCATGGCGAACGGAATCAGATAGTAGATCGCGCGATAGGCGATGAGCGCCGGCAACACCGCCTCGGGCGGCGCGATCGGTCGGAGTGTGAGCAACACAACCGACTCGAACACTCCAAGTCCGCCCGGGACGTGGCTCGCCAGCCCGAGCACCTGGCCAAAGACGAACACCTGCACCAGCGTGCCAAAGCCGACGCCGAACGGCGCGAGCAGCGCGTACAGGACGAGACTCGCGAGCAGCCAGTCGACCGCGGCGGTGAGGATCTGCAGTGCCGCGAGTCGAGGGCCGGGCGCCGAGAGCCGCCAGCCGCCGATCGAAACCTCTCGCCGTGCCCGGACATTCCAGACGAAATACGCGATCGGGATCGCGAGGAGCACCACGCCTAACGAACGCAGGACCGCCGCCGACGTAGGAACGAGCCCGGTGATGGGGACGCTGCCGACGAGACAGGCCACCCCACCGACCGTCGCGACGCCGAGCCACAGCGTGACCGTCGTGAACGCGACGCCTTCGGCGACCTCTACTGCCGAGAGCCCCCAGGCGGTCCAGAAACGGTACCGGATCGAAGCGCTGGCCAGCGCCGCCAGTCCGATGGTCTGGCTGAACCCGTAGGCGACGAGTGAGGTGAACGCGGTTCGGCGCCACCCGAGCGGCCGACCGACATAGCGAAGCGCGAGCGCGTCGTAGGCCGGAAGGATCGCGTACGCAGCCAGCGTCAGTACGCCGGCGATCAGCAGCGACCGAGCAGACAGCCCGCGAACCGCCGCGGCTACCTGCCGATAGCGAAATGCGTGGAGTTGTGTGTGGAGCGAGAGGAGCGCGAGGCCACCGAGCGTGACGGCAACGGCCGGTACGAGCCATCGGCGGGTGGAACTGCGCTCGACCCCAGCTCGAGTGTCGCGCAAAGGAGTCGTTGCGGCCGCTGGTCCCGAAGCATCGGCGGACTCTTGACGGACTCGCGGTTGTGCATGGGCGGAACTTGGCCTAACGCTGGCACCGGCGGGGCCCGGACGCGCGCGCCTGGCGCGCCCGGGCGGAAGTACGGAAGACACCGTCTACGGCGCCGGTCAGGTCGCCGGTCAGGAAGACTTCTTCGCCGAAGACTTGGTCGACGCGGGCTTCTGCGCGAACTCGCCCGTGTTGGCATCGACCGTGGCGTGCTGCGTGTGCGACTCACCCTTCATCTTGTAACCAACTTCGTAATACGCCTTGCCCGAAGCGTGGTGCAGCTTCGCCGACGTCACCGTGGCACCGGCTTCATTGGCGGCCACGATCTTCTTGGCGGAATCGGCGCTGACGGGCAGCGCTTTCGCGGTCGACGTCTTCGACGACGACTTCGCGGCGGGGGCCTGTTGCGTCGCCGATGTTTTCGTCGGCGTGGTGGACTTCGGCTGCTGCGCGCCAGCGACCGCAGCGGTCAGGGCGGTAGCAACCACGAGAGCGAGTGCGTTGCGTGCGAGCATTCTCTCCTCCAATGTTTGAAAGCAGCCGCATCGTGCGGCAGCGTGTCCTCGTAACCGTTGCCAGAGCGGGCCGCGGTTGTTGGAGTTGATGATGCGGGGCGCGAGCTAAACGACGGTTAACGTATTCGCAACGCACACGAGGCAAGACGACCCATGCGGTTATTGCTGGTTGAGGATGACACGAAACTGTCCGACATGCTCGCGCGCAGCCTCCGCGAGCAGGGCTACGCCGTGGACGTGTCCCACGACGGAACCGATGCGGTCTATCAAGCATCGGTCAACGAATACGACGCGCTGATTCTCGACGTGAACCTGCCGAAGCAGAGCGGACTCGAAGTCAGCCGAGCATTGCGCGCGAAGGGCCGCGCCATGCCGATCCTGATGCTCACGGCGCGTGACGCCGTCACCGATCGCGTGACGGGACTCGACGCCGGCGCAGACGACTACCTCGTCAAGCCGTTCGAGCTCGACGAGCTCTACGCCCGACTGCGCGCCCTGCTGCGACGTATGCCCGCGCTTCTGCCGACGACGCTCACCATCGACGACCTGATCATCGACACGCGCGGCCAGGACGTCGCGCGTGCCGGGCGACGCATCCCGCTCACGACCAAGGAATACGTGATGCTCGAGTACCTCGCGCGAAACGCCGGACGCGTCATCGGCCGCGCGGAGCTGTGCGAGCATGTTTGGGATGCCAATCATGACCCGTTCTCGAACGCGATCGAGGTCTACATCAACCGACTGCGCAAGAAAGTCGACGACGCCGGCGGCACGCCGCTCATCCACACGCGCCGCGGCGCCGGCTACCTGCTGTCGGCCGAGGGCGGCGAGCGCGGCGCGAGCGTGGCCGCCGGGCGTCCGACTCCGCCACGCCCCGACGAGGAAGACTGAGCCGAATGAAAGTCGCGGCGTCCATTCGCACGCGCCTCTCGGCGTGGTATGCGGGTGCGTTCGCCCTGCTGCTTTCCGTGTTCGCGCTCGCCGGCTACGCGTTTCTCCGTCACACGACGCAACAGCGCATCGACGAGTATCTCGCCGAGACCGCCGGCGCCGTCGCCGGCGCGATGGAGTTCGAGCGCCTGAGCGGCAAGCCGTTCGACACGATTACGGATGACGTGCTCGAGGAATTCCGACTCCGCGACATCGCGGTCACGGTGCTCGACCGCCGGACGGACGAGTTGTCGATGGTCGATCTCGTAGCGCGACGGAGATCGACGCCGCCGCGCACGCACGCGGCGCAACAACTCCCTGATCTTCGCACGATCCTCGCCCGCACGAAGCCCGGCGACCCCACGACGTTCGCGACAGGCTTCGGCGATGGCGGTCCCGTACGCGTGGTCGCCCTTCCCTATCGGCTGGGACGAAGGGACATCGTCATCGGCGCCGCGCGCTCTCTCGAGTCGCAGGAAACGACGCTGCGTGAGGCGCGTTATGCACTCGGGTTCGGGATTCCGCTCATGCTGTTGGTGGCGACAGCGGGCGGCAGCTTGCTCGCGCGAAAGAGCCTCGAGCCGGTCTCCGCGATCGCGGAGCAGGCAGCGCGCATCAGCGCGACATCGCTGCACGAGCGCGTCGCAGTGCCGAACCCGCGCGATGAGCTCGGCCGACTTGCCGCGGTGCTCAACGACCTGCTCGAGCGACTCGACGACTCGTTCGACGAGCAGCGGAGGCTCATGGCGGATGCATCGCACGAGCTGCGTACACCGGTGGCGATCATCAGCGGTGAGGCGGAGCTCGCGCTGTCACGCGACGCGCGATCCACGGAGGAGCTGCGCGAAGCACTCGAGCGCGTCCGCGCCGAGAGCGACCGGTTGAAGCAGATCGTCGATGACCTCTTCCTGCTCGCACGCGCGGAGTCGGGTGACCCGATCATGGTGCCGCGCGAGGTCTACCTCGGCGAAGTGGCGGCCGAT
>JAJKIV010000270.1 GCA_021154285.1 Gemmatimonas sp.
CGCCTGCCCACCGCGCCAACCATCGTCGGCGCCGGCGTTACCCCGCCGCTCGCCACGCCCTCGGCGCGCAATCGCTCCTCGAGCGTGTCGATCTCCACATCGCTCGCCCCCGGCACGCCAGCGGCAACCGCACGCGCCAGGATCGACCGCAGTGACTCCGCGAGCCACTCGTAGTACGGACTCTCGGCCACGCCAGCCCCAACGGGGTACTCGGCGCGCGCCTCGATGTCAGTCAGGCCGGCAGCCGCAAATAACACCGGGAGCCGCGTCCCGATGTTGCCATGCCGTGCCATGGCGAAGAAGTCGCGGAAGACCTCGAACGTCCGATCCCGCAATGGCGTGGGCGGGAACCCCGCGTGCATGACAGAGAAGTCGTATTCCTGGAACACCACCACGCCGCCCGGTTTCACGAGTCCCGCGACCAGGCGTAGGGTCGCAAGCGGATCGGGCAGGTGGATCAGGATATGGCGTCCGGTCACGGCATCGATGTCGCGCGGCAGAGCGAGCGCGTGCAGGTCACCCGCCAGTGTCGAGATATTGGCGAGGCCCTCGCTTGCCGCGCGCTCCCGCAGGACCGCGAGGGCCTTCTCGTCGAGGTCGCACGCAGTGACTGAACCCGCCGTCCCGACGATCCGCGCGGCAAGGATCGCGACGTCACCCACACCCGAGCCGACGTCGAGTACGCGCATCCCGACACCGAGTCCGGCGCGCCACAGGAGCTGCTCGGTGACGGGATTGATGATAGAGGCCTGGAGCTGAAGACGCCGGCGTTCCCGGTCGTCATAGCCCATCGCGTAGCGGGCGGTCGCGGACTCCGTCATTTGTTACATCGACGGGCGTGTGTACTGTTTGAACCAACTCATCATGTAGAGCATGGTGCGCATCCAGTTGGACGGAACCGACTCCGTGCCATGCCATTCGTTTTCGAATCGAATGAGTCGAGAGGGGACGCCACGAACCTGAAGCGCGGAAAAAAAGGCTTCGCTCTGCGGCATCGGCGTGCGCATATCGAGCACCCCCGTCATCAGGATCGTCGGAGTCGTGACGTTGCCGACGTACGCGAGGCTCGACTGCTTGAACCACGCCGTCGGGTCTTCCCAGAACGGCTTGTCGAAGAAGGCGTAGGCGAAGTACGGAACGTCTGCGTTACCGGCCATCCCGATCCAGTCGCTAACCGGACAACGGACAGCGGCCGCCGCGAATCGCGTGGTGTGGCCGATGATCCAGCTCGATAGCGCGCCACCGCCACTGCAGCCCGAAACGTAGAGCTGTTTGTTATCCACGTAGCCGCGTCCAAGGACTGTATCGACACCGGCCATGAGGTCATCGTAGTCGGGGCCGGGATAACTCTTTTCGATCGAGCGCACGAAGGTGTCGCCGTACCCGGTCGAGCCGCGCGGATTCAGATAGAGAACCACGAAGCCGCTCGACGCGAAGACCTGCCACATCATGTCGAAGCCGACGCTGTACATCCCCTGCGGCCCGCCATGGATCTCGAGGAGCAGCGGGTACTTCTTGCTGGCGTCGAAGTTGGGCGGCTTCACGATCCACCCTTGGATCTTCGCGCCGCCGCTCGAGGGGTACCAGATCTCTTCAGCGGTTGCGAGCGTCTTCCCTTGCAGGAGGTCGTCGTTGACTTGTGTGAGCTGAGCGATTTGCGCAGCGCCTTTCTTGTCCACCGCCACCCGCACCACGTCGCCAGGCTTCTGGAACGACGTACTCGTGCCAACGAGGTCGCCGGCTTTCGACACGCTGGTGAGCGACAGCAGGTGCGTACCGGTGGTGACGGGGCGCGGCGCTCCCGTCAGGGGAACGAAAAGAATGTTCGACGTCCCGCGATCCTGCGGCGACACGTAGAGCCCACTTCCGTCGGGCGCCCACATCGCGCTTGCGCCACCGAACGTACCCATCTCGCGGTCGACGGATCTCGTCAGGTCTCGCGCGCCTGATCCATCGATGTTCATCACATAGAGATCAGCCGTTTGCCAAACGACCGGGAGCAGTTCTCGGCCTGCGAAGGCGACCAACTTTCCGTCCGGCGAAACCTTGGGGGAGAGCCAGGCGCCCTTCGTTGTCGTGAGGGTCTTCATCACGCCAGACGCGACATCGACCGAATAGATATTGTTGACGCGGAAATTCTTGTCCGTGGTCGAATCGGCGAAACCGTCGAACAGGATGGTTTTGCCGTCGGGCGTCCAGCTGTGTGCGCCGCCGATGACCATTCCGTCGAACGCCGCGCCAACGTTCCAGTCGCCATGCGTGAGCTGGCGCGGCGAGCCGCCGTCGGCGGCAACAACGAAGAGGTGCGTGAAGCCCGGGTCCGTGTAGCCGCGGCGATCGGCCCGGTAGTGCAGCCGGTCAGCGACGCGCGGAGCCGCCGTCCACTTCGCGTTAGGCGGCGGAGCCGGGAGGTCGATCTGCCAGTCGGTACGTTTCGGCACGAACGACGTGAAGGAGATCCACTTGCCGTTGGGTGACCACGAAATGTTCGCTGGTGATTCGGTCAGGCGGGTGATCTGTGTGGTGGAACCTTCGGCATCCATGTACCGCACAAAAATCTGCGCACCTTTCGGCTCGTCGGACGAATCGATGTACGCAATGCGCGTCCCGTCCGGAGACCAGATGGCGCCGCTGCCCTTTGTCAGGAACCGGTTCTTGGTGCCATCGGCGTTCATCACCCAGATGGCTCCGTCCCAGTGGTCGTTCACCTTGTCGACAAAGCCGCGTGTGTAGACGATCGTCTTGCCGTCAGGCGAGATCTGCGGATTGCTGACGGTTTCCAGGTCGAGAAAGTCCTTCACTTGGAGAGTTGAAGCGGCTCCCTGCGCGTGGACTGCTGGGACAGGGGAGAGAAGCGCGAGCAGTAATGCGACCGATCCCAGGTCGAGGAACCGCATTCCAACCTCCTCACGTCGTGGTGTTACGAGGTGTTTCGGGGGGGGCGAGAAAG
The DNA here is from genome assembly GCA_021154285.1 of Gemmatimonas sp. GTDB lineage: Bacteria > Gemmatimonadota > Gemmatimonadetes > Gemmatimonadales > Gemmatimonadaceae > JAJKIV01. The sequence goes on from JAJKIV010000270.1 coordinate 2,951, forward strand.
ACTTACACGATCCGAGGGCGGAAGGCTACCTCTTGCGCACCGTTGGCCCCGCAGCCATTTATACCTAGACAGGCATAGTGAGCCCGGTGTAGGGAGTCATGCGCGAATTTCGAATCTTTCCCCGTAAGGCAGAGGTCGAAGTCGACGACGAGCTCGGTTTCCACCTCGAGCAGCGCGTCCGCGACTACATCGCCCGCGATTGGTTCCAGGACCTTGGGCAAGACGTCCGCTTCGGCATGCGCGCCGCGCTGCGCGCGCCCCTCTTCTCGCTCCTCGCCATCGTCACGCTTGCGTTAGGCATCGGCGCGAACGCCGCGGTGTTCGGCGTCGTGAAGTCCGTGCTGCTCGATGCCCTGCCGTACACGGATGCGGACCGGCTCGTGCGCATCTATTCCCACTGGTCGAACGCGCCAGGCGAAGCGCAGTCGGTGAGCCCCGGCGTGGCGACGGACCTCGCGACGCGCCTCCGCTCGTTCTCGAGCGTCGCCCCGTTCAACTTCTCGACCTTCGACGTCGCCTATCTCGATCAGTCGGGGCCGCGCGTGCTCACGTGCGCGCTCGTCGGTGGCGGCTTCTTCCAGACGCTCGGCGTACGCGCCGCAGTTGGTCGCGCCCTCACCGCGCGCGACGCGGGCAATGCGACGGCAATGCTGAGCGACGCCGCCTGGCGCCGCGAGTTCGGTGGTGACCCGAACGTCATCGGGCGGACGTTGAGGATCGACGGCAATCCGACCGAGGTCGTCGGCGTGCTGCCGCGCGGGTTTGTCGGACCAATGGGTGACGCCGACGTGTGGTTCGCGCTCGACCTCGTGCCCATGCTCAAGACCCCGTCCACCGCGCGCGGCCAACACTGGCTGGGCGCAGTGGCCCGGCTGGCGGCGGGCGTGCCGCCTAACGCGGCGCAGCGCGAGCTCGACCGGCTGGCGGCGGATCTCGCGCGCGAATACCCGGAGACCGACGTGGGACGGACGTTCGCGGCGGTCCCGCTGCGTGCGGCGATGGTCGGCGACACGCGGACGCCGCTCCTCGTGCTGTTTGCGAGTGCGGGCCTCGTGCTCGTGATCACGTGCGCGAACCTCGCCGGGGCCCTGCTCGCGCGCACGATCTCGCGGCGTAAGGAGTTCGCGGTGCGTGTCGCGCTCGGGGCCGGACGAGGGCGGCTCGTCCGCCAGCTGCTCACCGAGAGCATGGTGATCGCGTTGGCCGGGGCCGTCATCGGGCTCATCCTCGCCGTGGCGGGGCTGGCGGCGCTCAGACGCATGGCGCTGCTCGACCTGCCGCCGTACGCCGACCTCTCGCTCGACGCGGGAGCCGTGCTCGTCACGTTCGTGGCTGCGTTGTGCACCGGATGCGCCTTCGGGCTCGCGCCGGCGCTGGCCGCCGGACGATGGCAGCCACAAGGGACGTTGCGCGAGGAGACTCGCGGCACGAGCGAGAGCGTCCGATCGCGCCAGCTCCGTGGGCTGCTCGTCGCCGCACAGATCGCGGTGTCGCTGAGTCTGCTCGTGGGAGCAGGGCTCCTGGCGCGCAGTCTGTGGGCGATGACGACCGCCCCGTTAGGCTTCAACCCGGCGAACATCCTCACGGGTCGCCTCGAGCTACCGACGGCGACGTTCACGACCCCCGAGGCCCGTGCCCTCGCGTTCCGGCAGCTCGAGGAGCGCATGGCGTCGCTCCCGGGCGTGACTTCGGTGGCGAGCACCACGCAGATCGCGTCGCCCACGATGAGCAGCAACGTTCTGACGATCGACGGAGTGACGCTTCCGGGCGACGGCCCGACGTTCATTCCGTACATGAGTGTCTCGGACAGTTACTTCCGGACGCTCGGGGTCGCCCTTCGAGAGGGCCGCACGTTCGGTCCCGCCGACACGCCTAACGCGCCGCCGGCGATCGTCATCAGCGAGGCGATGGCGCATCGCTATTGGCCGCGCGGCGGCGCGATCGGCGCCCGCATTCACATCAGCCCACACACGTCGGAGCGGTGGGGCGTCATCGTCGCCATCGTCGGTGACACGCGAGAGTCGCCCACGCTCGCCACGCCGGGCCCGATGGCGTACGCGTCGAACAGGCAGGACTTCGCGTGGAGCGGCCGTGACTTCCTCGTGAAGACGTCGGGTAATCCGCTCGCGCTGCTCCGCCCCGTGCAGCGCGAGATCGCGGCGCTCGATCCGGCCGTGCCCTTCCGCGACCCGAAAACGCTCCAGGCGATCGTGGACGAGCGTCTCGCGGGCCGGCGCTTCCCGGTACTGCTCATGAGCGCGTTCGGCGTACTGGCGCTCGTGCTCGTGTCGGTCGGCGTGTACGCGATGTTCGCGAGCATGGCCGCCGCGCGAGAACGTGAGTTTGGCGTGCGCGTGGCGCTCGGCTCGACGCGAGGCGCGATCGCAGCACTCGTGCTCAGGCAGGGCGCCGTGTGGATGGTGCTCGGGCTGGCGGGTGGCGTGGTGGGCGTCGTGTTTGTCGCGCGGTTCGTCCGCACCATGCTTTACGCGGTCGCGCCGTTCGACCCGATCGCACTGGCCCTGGCGCTTGCGGTGCTCGTGGTGTGTGGGGCGGTGGCGTTGCTCGTGCCGGTGCGGCGGGCGACGCGGGTGGATCCGATTACCGTTCTGCGGTAATATCGGCACCGCTCCACCGCCCTAACCGGGGCCATCGTGAAGCGGTCCGACAGGGCGTCGGACCACCCCGACCCATCGAGACCACGCTATGCGTGCCGCTACCCGATTTGGGCTCCTACTATCGCTGCCCGTCTCACTCATCGCCCAGAACGCGACTCCTGCGGTCGATCTCAAGGCGCTCGCTGATTCCGTCGCACCCACAGGTACGACCCTCGAACGCACCCGTACTCTCGTACACTGGGTGAACGACAACTTCACGTGGTCGTACACCGACTATGTGAAGAGAACGCCACAGGAGATTGTCGCGCGGCGCGCAGGGAATTGTGCAGAGCTCGCGTCGGTGCTGCGAGCGTTTCTCGATGCCTCGGGCACACGGTCACGCTGGATCCGCGAGATCAACGTGCAGCCGCAACCGACGCCGCGCCGACAGAACGATGCCGCAGCGATGGTAACGCAGCGGGGGCTGAGTTACTCGGTCTTCGGGCTCCAGCACAACGATCACGTGTGGTTGGAAGTCTGGGACGATGCCACGAAGTCGTGGTTCCCAGCCGATCCCGCCTACGGCGTCGTCGGGCTCAACGAGTGGCTTCCGGCGCGGCTGGCGATGGAGAACCGGCCCAAGCCGCGGGTTGCCGCTGTGGAACCGATCGCCGCGGACATGTTGGTACCGTTCGTCGTCGTTGCGGGGGAGAAACGATCGGGGCCTTTCGACGATGACCGCACCGACCTGTATCTCATCGACGGCTTCAACAACTTGTACAGCGGTCGCCTAACGGCGCTCCCTTCGTGGTCCAAATGGGTCGAGGCGGTGCATTCGCTCTCGCCGCATGCGCGTGCCGCGTTCGATGGCAAGGAGAACCTGCACAGCTACAACGACGAAATCGCCAAGCTCAAGACGACGTACGACGATCTCTCTCGTGAGGCATCGGCGAAGGGAATCAGGATTTCATCCATCGCCTCCGCCACCTCCGCAGCTCTCTCCCGCAGCACGCCCGAGCGCGAAGGCATCTCCTCGGCCGCAATCCTCCGCTTCGTCGCGGCCGCCGACAGCGCGATCGACGGCATGAACAGCGTCATGATCGTGCGACATGGCCGAGTGGTGGCGGAAGGCTGGTGGTCTCCGTACGAAGCGTCGACGCCGCACGTGATGTACTCGTTGAGCAAGAGCTTCACGTCCACGGCAGTGGGTTTCGCGATCGCCGAAGGAAAGTTCACCCTCGACGACCAGGTGCTCCGCTTCTTTCCGGAGGAGGCACCAGCGTCTCCGTCGGACAACCTTCGAGCGATGCGCGTGCGCGACCTGCTGCGGATGGCCACGGGACACCAGACGGAGCCGTCGATCCTCGTGCCCGCCGACTCGTCGATGCGGGACGCGAGCTGGGTACGCCGCTTCTTCGCGCATCCCGTGGCGTTCAAGCCCGGCACGCACTTTCTCTACAACTCGCCGGCGACGTACATGCTCTCCGCCATCGTGCAGAAGACCACGGGTCAGACGGTGCGGGACTACCTAACGCCGCGGCTCTTCGAGCCGCTGGGGATCGCGCGCCCGACGTGGACCACGAGTCCGGAGGGAATCAGCGCCGGCGCCTACGGTCTCAACGTGCGGACCGAAGACATCGCCAAGCTAGGACTGCTTTACCTGCACCACGGCGTGTGGAACGGGAAGCAGCTGCTCCCCGCGGGATGGGCGGACACCGCGACCGCGCGACAGACGGCGAACGGGTCGAGCCCATCCAGCGACTGGGATCAGGGCTACGGCTTCCAGTTCTGGCGGTCGCGTCACGGCTACCGCGGGGACGGTGCGTTCGGTCAGTACATGCTCGTGTTGCCGGAGCAGGACGCTGTCGTGGCCATCACGAGCGGCGTGCGTGACATGCAGTCGGTGATGACCCTTGTGTGGGACATGCTGCTCCCCGCAATGCAGGCGTCGCCTTTCGCGGACGATGCGGTATCGTTAGGTGCCCTGCACGACCGGCTGGCGCATCTCAGCGTCCACACACCGCGGGGGAGAACGACCTCGCCGCTGGCGGCGGCCGTGTCCCGCCAGCGGTACGACATGGCGGAGAACGATCGGGGCGTCCGCTCGGTGTCGCTGGATCTCACGCCGCGCGCACCGGCGCTGGTGGTGCGCACCGCGTCCGGCGAACAGCGCACGCCGCTGGCGCTCGGGACGTGGCTGCGCAGCGACAGCGGGTATACGAATGGAATCGAGCGCATGCTCGCGGTTCCGACGCCGGCGCCGGTCGCGCTCAGCGGCGCGTGGACCACGGACAGTGTCTTCACCGTCAAGCTGGTGGCGCCGGAGACGCCGTTCTACTCGCTGCTCGAGTTCCGCTTCAGCGGCGTGAAGGGCGAGCGGCTCACGGTGGCGTCGGAGTACAACGTCTCGTTCGGCGGGCCGCAGCCGGTGGTGTTGATGGGCGCGCGCAGTCCGCGGTGATGCCACAGCCGACGCCTGCGTTGCCGGGAGAGCTCGTCACCGAATCCTTCGAGTACGACGGTGGACGCCAGGTCTCGGTGTACGTTCCGAAGGATCCGCCAAAGCTGGTCGTATTCGCTGGCGATGGTCAGCGGATTTCGCAGTGGGGCGCGTTGCTCGAGAGACGCGACGTTCCGTCCACCATGATCGTCGGTGTCCATGGGCTGACCGATGACACGCTGCGGCTCCATGAGTACTCGCCCGGTTTTGCGCCGGGGCGTTTCGCGGCCCACGAGAAGTTCTTCGTCGACGATGTTCGCCGATGGACGGAGTCGCGGTTTGGTGCGGTGCTGGCCCCTGCACATACCGCGGTGTTCGGCGTCTCGGCGGGGGGAGAGCTGGCTCTCGCGCTTGGCCTTCGACATCCTGACGTCTTCGGAGTGGTCTTCTGCGCTTCGCCTGGCGGTGGGTATAAGCCGCCGGCGAGTATGCCGAGTCCACTTCCACGCACCTATCTTGTCGCGGGTGCGCAGGAGCCGTTCTTTCTCGAGAACGCCAGGAGATGGGCGAGCGCGCTTCGCGACGCAGGTGCGGATGTCGTCATGACCGAGCGAGCTGGATCGCACGGTGGCGCATTCTGGCGAGAAGAATTCCCGCTGATGGTGGCGTGGGCAGCGGGACGATGAATGCTTCTCGGCGCGTGGCCGTTCGTAATCGCGTGCACAGTAAGGCGCCGTGTGAGTGGCAGCGCCGGCCGCGTTCGATCACGAGCGAGTGGAGCTTGTATGAGTCTCAAGCGGATGGACAACGTAGGCATCGTGGTAGAATCCCTCGATGCTGCCATCTCATTCTTCGCCGAGCTTGGCCTGAAACTCGAAGGGCGAGCCACGATCGAAGGTGAGTGGGCCGGGCGCGTCACCGGGCTGGGGTCCCAGCGCGTCGAGATCGCCATGCTGGTGACACCAGATGGCCACGGTCGGCTCGAGCTCTCGCGGTTCCTCACGCCGCCCGTCATCGCCGATCACCGGAACGCTCCGGTGAACGCCCTCGGCTACTTACGCGTCATGTTCGCTGTGGACGACATTGACGACACGCTCGCCAGGCTCCGCAAGCACGGTGCGCAACTGGTCGGGGAAGTGGTGCAGTACGAACAGGTCTATCGGCTCTGCTACATCCGCGGTCCCGAAGGTCTTCTCATTGGGCTCGCCGAGGAGCTCAGGTCGAGCGGCCCCGCCTAACGTCTGTCATCGCTGGCATGAAAGCCTCCACGTTCTATCGAATCGCCGCTGTTCTTCTGCTCCTTTTTGCGATAGCTCATACACTCGGCTTTCGCCACTCTGAGCCCGTATGGGGAGTCGACGCGCTGCTTGGCTCACTGCGATCCACGCACTTCGATGTGCAGGGATTCGACCGCACATTCTGGGACTTCTTCGTGGCAGCCGGATTCTCCGTCGGCGTGTTCTATCTCTTCGCTGCAATATTCGCCTGGCAGCTGGGTAGCCTCCCGGTAGCGACACTGGCGCTCATGCGCGGCACTGCGTGGGCGTTCGCCTTGGCCTTTGCCGCCATCACGGTTGTGAGCTGGAGGTACCTCTTCATCATACCCGTCGCGTTCTCGATCGCGATCACCGTGTGTTTGACGGCGGCAGCGTGGATCTCAACGAAGCAGGTTGCGTCCTGACTCATCGGATCTCTGTTAGGCTGACGCGTTAGGCACCAGACACGCATTCGAGGAGCACGTGGGAGCGAAAACATGGATGCTGGTCTATGCCGATGGCGACGCTCGAGCCGCGATTGGAAAGCAGCCGCTGCTCGACGTCGACGCATCGCTGCGGCTTGCCTCGTCACTCTTCGCCAGCGAGACGCTCGCGCAGATCGACCGGGAAACTTGTCCCGCACGTGTCCGCCGGACGATGAGATCCACGTGGGTCAATTCCAGGGAGTGGCCGTCGTAGCCGCGAAGGAGCTCGGGATCGACTATCCATCCACGCTACCGAAGCGCTTCGTCAAGCTCGCGCCGTTCCCCAACGTCTATCTGCACGCCATGCACAGCGTGGTGGACTGGTTTGCCTTCGCCCAGTGGGAAGGTGGGAAGCTCGTTCGTTCGCTCAGCCTGTCCCCGGACAGCGGGATCATGGAAGACATTGGAAACAGGCTCCCATTCGAAGAGTCGTACTGGGCCGGCGAGCATCCCGCGCTCGATCCGGAAGAGGATCCGGCTTCATATCCCTTCCCGTTCCATCCGCTGGAGCTGGGTGAAGCTGCGCTCCAGGCAATGTTCGGGTATCAGCTCGAGGGTTACCTCGACAGTTCGCTTTTGGAGCCGGAGTCGATTCCGCTCATTCGTCTCAAGCGGTCGCGGAGCTGGTGGAAGTTCTGGAGATGAGAATGCTCCGTTCCTTCGACCCATGCTCATGACGCGCGTTGTCCTCGCAATCGCGGCGTGCCTTCTCGTCGGCAGCGGTAGCGCAGCCGCTCAGCAACTCCAGGCGAGACCCGTCCCGACCGAGTTGGTCGAGTCGTTCTTCTATCAGTCGCCGTCGATGGGTGAGCGGTACGCGATCAACGTCACCGTGCCGATGCACGCCGGCCGCGATATCTCGCCAACTCTGCCGCGCCAGATCTGCCGCGACATCCGGATCACGGTTCCCGAGTTCGTGGCTTCGTAGCGCGGCATCGCCTAACGTGCGTTGGACCTGCCGAGGGCGCTCTGGAAGCGGCGGCTGCGCCGCCGCATCGTATGAAGTGCCTTTGCAGGTCAACTTGATGCGTTAACTGGCAACACACCTCGTCGCGCGTAAGTTCCCGGCGTGACTCGATGCGTCAGCGCAGCGTGCGGAGGAGTGTCACGTCCGCGTCGCCGACGTGCCCGCGATCAGGGCTCCGGGTGGCGACGCCGGGATCGCGTCGAGTCGGAAGTCTCGTCGAATCCCCGCGTCCATCACGCTGGCGGGCGCAAATCGCCGAAGGAATTGCAGCAGCTTCGCACGCCCTTTCACCGGGTATCGGAGCTTGGGACGAGTCGCGACGGCGGCTTCGAGCACGGCGTCGGCCACGACAGCAGGTTTGTCTCCGGCACCGACCAACTCCAATACCCTTCGGCCGACGGCCGCGCGGATCTCTCGATACTCATCCAGCTTCGCGTCAGCTTCCGTCAAGTGCGCGTCGAACGGCGTCTGTGTCCACGCCGGCTCGACGACCGATACGCGGATACCCTTCGCGCGCAGCTCATGGTCGAGCGATTCCGAATAGCCCGCGACTGCGTGCTTCGTTGCGGCATAGAGCGCCATGTACGGCCCCGGCAGAAACCCCATTACCGAGCCGATATTGATGATGCGACCACCGCCTCTCCGCATGTGGGGGATGACGGCGCGCGTCATCCGCACCAGCCCGAAAAAGTTGGTCTCGAAGACCGACCGCGCCTGATCCATGGAGCTCTCTTCCGCCCCGGCGGGCGCGGTACCGAATCCGGCGTTGTTCACGAGCAGGTCGATCTGGCCGTGCAATCGCACCAGTTCGGTGATGGCGGCCGCCACCGAGCTATCGCTGGTCACGTCGAGGGCCAACATCTCGAATGATCGCCGGCCTGCCGGGGCTGCCCGTCGGCTGGTGCCGTACACCTTGTAGCCGGCCAGCGCAAGTCGCTCCGCCGTGGCTTCGCCGATGCCTGAGGAGGCGCCGGTCACGAGCGCGATCTTTCGGGCGGGGTATCGATCACTCATCGGAGTCTCTCCTCTCGGCCCCCGATTCGGGAGCTGCCGGGGTGGCGCAACACACGTTATAAATGACGATCGTCATTATTGGTATATATGTCGATCGTCATGTATATTGTCAAGCGACACAACGGGGAGATCGGGATGAAAGTGAGCAGGCAGCAGGCCGCCCTGAACCGCGAACGCATCCTCGACGTGGCCGCTCAGCTCTTCCGCGAGCGAGGCTTCGACGGGATTGGCGTGGCGGATCTCATGAAGGAGGCGGGCCTGACGCACGGTGGTTTCTATGGGCACTTTTCCTCGAAGGAGGAACTGATCGCCGAGGCGTCGGCACGCGCGGCAACGAACACGCTGGCGCTGTTGAGCGAGGAAGCGGAGCGCGCAGGGAATGATCCGCTGGCCGCGTTTGCCAGCGGTTATTTGAGCAGCAGACATCGCGACAACCCGGGCACGGGCTGTCTGCTCGCCGCGCTAGGACCGGACGTGTCGCGACAGGGTCACGCAGTCCGCCGGACCGTCACGGACTACGTGCGGTCCGCCGTGGATCTCTTGGCGACGCTGGTCCCGGGCAAGTCGAAAGCGGCACGAAGACGGAAGGCGATCGGCACGTACGCCACACTGGTTGGCGCCATGATCATGGCGCGCGCCGTCGATGATCGTGCGCTGTCGCAGGAAATCCTGGACGCCGGCCAGGCGTGGGTCGAAGGGTGATGGAGGTCCAGCCGCTTCATACCAACTGCCTTGGGGCGTTAGCGCGCACATGAAGGCATTCGTCGTCGAGCGATACGGGAAGGACGGCCTCTGCGTCGCGGACATCCCCGAGCCGACCATCGGGCAGGTGACTGAGGGGAGAGCCGAAGCGTTGATGGAGGGACGGCCAGGCCGCCATCTTGGTTCGGTGGGCTCGATGATCTCACACGCGCGTTCGGTTATCACCTCGAGTGTTCTCGTCATCGTCGGCACCCTCGCGGCGACCCCCACCCGCGCCCAGCCGACGCCCATCTTCGACGGCGCCCCGCCCGCCAGCTGGATTGCGCCACCAGGCGTGCCCGGCGACAGCTTCACCGTGTTCCACGCGCG
>JAJKIV010000271.1 GCA_021154285.1 Gemmatimonas sp.
CGCTGCCATTCGTCATCGCGAGCGCCTTCGGTTTCCTCGGCGCGCTCGCTTTCGCGGTGTCGGTACCGGCAAGCGAGGTGTGAGGCTGTCGTTACGATCGATCGACCGATCGAAGGCGATGCCGGACCGCATCACAGCTCGAACGGCGTGCCTACCCCGAGCTCCTTCGCGCGGTTGTACACCTGCCACGCCGCCGCGAGGTCCTGAAAGGCGAGGCCGACGCTACCGAAGATCGTGATCTGATCGGGTCGAGTGCGACCGCGCTTCACGCCGGCGATGACTTCGCCGAGCTCCGCGTGGATTGCTTCGGGGCCAAGCCCGGCGCCGCCGATCGCGCCCCCACGCACCGCGAGATCACGGTCATCGCAGACGAAGAGCGAGGTGGCAATGAGATCGGCATGAACCTCGCCCTTCGCCGGCTCGTCCGCTCCTACTGCCGTGATATGGACGCCATCCCTGACCATCGACCGGGACAGAAATGGCTCCTTTGACCACGTGGCCGTGATGATGACATCGGCGTCGCGCACGGCGGCGGCCACATCACGGTGGACGACGACCTCGACGCCTAACGCCGGTCCGACGCGCGCGGCATACGCCTCCGCCCGCTCCGGCAGCGCATCGACGACGTCGACGCGCTCGACGTGCCGCACCTGCTGGAGTGCGCGAACCTGTGCCTCGCCCTGGACGCCAGCGCCGATCACCGCGACGCGCGGCACGTCGCGCCTCGCGAGCACGTCCGCAGCCAACGCGCCGGCGAGCGCAGTCCGCTCGGCCGTGACGACGATCGAGTCCATGATCGCGAGCACCTCGCCGCTCTCGATGGCGGTCAGGTTCATGGACCCGACGACGCTGCGCGTGGCGCCGGGAATCTTCGTGTTCACCTTCACCGTGAAGGCGGGGATCCCGTCGATGATCCCCGGGAACACGATCATGACGGTGCGTCCACCGGGCCCGGGGAGCGGCGAGCCTGCCCTGAGCGCAGGAATGGCTTTGCGCATCGAGTATTGGGCGAACGCGTCGCGCAGTGCGCGTAGCAGCGCCTCACGATCCAGGAGCCGGCGGACGTCCGCGGCGGATAGCAGGAGAGTCGGCACGCCACCAACCTACTCACCCCCGCCAGCCTTGCGCGGTTGACGGTCGACCTGTTCCGTTCGTTGCCGTTTGGCGCGGATCAAGGGGTCAGAGCCCTTGAAATTGGGTTTCAAGGGCTCTGACCCCTTGATCCGGATGTTTGCCGTCGCCCGTCGTCCGTCCCCCGTCGCCGGCTCCTAACGCGTGAACCGCTTTCCCTGGCAGAATTACAGCGATGAGCGACTGCTCAAGGTCCGACTCAAGGACCTTGGGGTCACCATCGAGGGAACGTGGCTGGAAAGGTGCGTCGCACAGCTCTACGAGGAGCTCGACGCGCGCGCGCTCGTGCTCAAGCCACACGTGTGGCTCTCGGACGAATGGTTTTCGCCCGGCGGCGTACCGGGTTTCGCCGTCCCGTTCTACCTGGCGCACCCGCGGCTTCGGCGACTCGAGCGCAATCAGATCCTCGACGTCGAAGGGGCCTCGCGCACCGAATGCATGCGCATCATGCGCCACGAGACCGGGCACGCGATCCAGCACGGGTACCAGCTGCACCGGCGTCGGAAGTGGCAGGAGCTGTTCGGGAAATCGTCGACCACGTACCCCGAGTACTACCGGCCCAACCCGTCGAGCAAGCGGTACGTGCAGCACCTGCGGCTCTGGTACGCGCAGAGCCACCCCGACGAAGACTTCGCCGAAACGTTCGCGGTCTGGCTCCGGCCGCGGTCGGACTGGCGCTCGCGTTATGCAGGGTGGCCGGCGCTCAAGAAGCTACGCTACGTCGATACGCTCATGAACGAGATCTGCGACCAGAAGCCGCTCATCTCGACTCGGCGCGTGATCGACCCGTTATCGAAGCTGACGGACACGCTCGCCCAGCATTACGAGTCGCGCCGTGAGAAATACACGGTCAAGTTTCCGAACACCTATGACGCAGACCTCCGCCGTCTCTTCTCCGAGGAACCACGCCATCGCCGTCAGGAGACCGCCGCGCGCTTCCTTCGTCGCAACAAGGGCGAGATTCGCCGGCTGGTGGCGAAATGGACGGGCGAATTCCAGTACACGCTCGAGCTCGTGCTGGACGACATGATCGGACGATGCAAGGACCTGCGCCTTCGCGCCGTCGGACCCGAACGGCCACTGTTGACCGACTTCTGTGTGCTGCTGACTGTAAAGACGATGCACTTCCTCTACAGCCAGGGGAGACGGGATTGGATCGCGTTATGAGCTGGGCCCCCGGACCGCGGGCGGCGTCGCGATGAGGAAGCTCCGCGTACTGGCGCTGATGCACCCCGAGCTCGTGCCGCCCGACGATGCGGCCGAGCGGGACGAGAAGGAGCGCTTCGTCTGGAAGACGGAGTGGGACGTCTGCCGCACGCTCCGCGACATCGGCCACGAGGTGAAGGCGTTAGGCGTCCAGGATGAGCTGGTGCCCATCCGCGACGCCGTCGAGGAGTTCAAGCCGCACATCGTGTTCAACCTCCTCGAGGAGTTTCACGGTAACGTCCTGTTCGACCACAACGTCGTGAGCCTGCTCGAGCTCCTGCGCGTGCCGTACACGGGCTGCAACCCGCGCGGCATGATCATCTCACGCGAGAAGGCGCTCTCGAAAAAGCTCCTCATCTACCATCGGATCCGCGTCCCGGCGTTTCACGTGTTCCCGTTCGGCCGCAAGGCGAAGCGGCCGAAGTCGCTCGAGCTGCCGCTGTTCGTGAAGAGCCTCACCGACCACGCGTCGTTAGGCATCTCGCAGGCGTCCCTCGTGAAGAGCGACGAGGAGCTCACCGAACGCGTCGCGTTCGTCCACCGGCGCCTGGGCTCCGACGCGATCGCCGAGCAGTTCATCCTGGGGCGAGAGATCTACATCGGCGTGATCGGCAACGACCGGCTCACCGCGCTACCGCCGCGCGAGCTCGTGTTCGAGAACGCGCCCGATGGCGCGCCCCTCATCGCGACCGCGCGCGCCAAGCACGACCTCGACTACCAAAAGCGACACGGGATCGACCAGCGCGCGGCGCAGGACCTCCCCGATGGCGTCGCGGCCGGCCTCGAGCACCTCGCCAAGCGCATCTACCGCACGCTCGAGCTGACAGGCTACGCGCGACTGGACTTCCGGCTCCGGCCGGACGGAAGCCTCTACTTCCTCGAGGCGAACCCGAACCCCGAGATCGCGTTAGGCGAGGAATTCGCCTCGGCAGCCCAGGCAGCGGGGATCGAGTACCCGGAGCTGCTGCAGCGGATCATCAATCTGGGAATGAGGGGGACGGCACCGGAGTAAGGCGACGGGCGACTGGCGGCCGGCCGCCGGCCGCCGGCCGCCTGCCACCTATTTCTAGATATTCCCATTCGCGTCCAACTGCCCGCGAATCTCGCCACCCGGGAAGTCACCGGCACCCGTATTCGGCGGAGCGATGCCGTCATCCGTGTGCACGTTGCCGTACGTCTGCCCGGCTTCCACCGCGGCGAGGAAGTCGGCCATCGTCTTGCCGGCCAGCGCACCTCGGAAATCGGCCGACGAGAACGTCCCGGAGACCAGGATCCGCCCGACCGGCCCGCCGCCACCCGGCAAGGGAGCAGTCCCCTTCACGCTCGGGTACAGCCACACGACGATCCCGCCGTTCACACCCTTCGGCGCCATGTGGATGTGGGCCATCGTGACGTTCGTGATGTTCGCGACATCGAGCGTGTACCCGATGTGGTCGTCGTCCAACAACCGGAGCGAGATCTGCCCCGAGGCAGCCGTGACATGCGGCGGCACCTCGTTTTCACCCTGGAGAAGGGTGACGGTCAACCGGCGACCACCGTTGTCGTCGTTGTTGACCGAGCCGTTCCCATGACCAGCCATCGAGCCGCCGACCACCGCACCACTCAGCCGGGGGGCGGTTGTCTTGGACGCATCATCGGTGCACCCAAGCACCAGCGCTGCAACCACTAACGAGTAATACCGGCGCATATCGTGTCCCTCCCGGAGAATGGTGGAAGCCGCCGGGTACGAGAGCGCGATCCTGCCGCAATAGCAACGAACCTTCGGTGAACGGCCTCGGCAAACGGGTCGAAGGCGCGAGCGCGGGTGCGAGCGTTCGTCAGGCCTTGGCGAAGTCCACGTAGCCTTTTGCCACATCCACGTCGACGAGCTTCACGCGCACGTGGTCGCCGACGTCCAGGCCGTGCTCACCGTGAACGATCCGGCCCTCCGCGGGCGGATGCGTGAGGCGAGCAAACGTGCCGCTCTGATTCACGCCGGTCACGATCGCGTCGAACATCTCGCCAACGCGACCCTGAAGCAGCGTTGCGGCGACCACCTTGCGCATCGTGCGCTCCACTTTTCGGGCCGCGTTTTCCATCTCGGTGCACCGCGCGGCGATCGCGTCTAGCTCCTCGGCCGAGTAGGGTGCGGGCGCATCAGCAAGGTTTGCTTTGACCAGCCGCTGCATCACCAGATCGGCGTACCGCCTGTTCGGCGCAGTCGTATGCGAGTAGTCGTCCACCGCGAGACCGAAGTGGCCCTCTTCACCCTCGGGTTCCCAGGGACGCTCCACAGAGTATTCGCCGGCCCCCAGCAGCTTCACGACTGAAAGCGACAGATCGGCAAATGAATCGGGGTCCGCCTTGCGGCGTCGCTGGAGGAACGCCGCGAGCGCCGCCGAGCTCGGGGCGTCAGGCAGCGACTCGCCGTACCGTTTCGCGAGGTCAACGAGCCGCGGCCATCGCTTCGGAACGTGAACGACCCGCCGAATCGACGCGACGCGGCGATCCTCGAGGAACTTCGCCACGGCGACATTGGCCGCGATCATGAAGTCCTCGATCAGGTCGCGCGCGCGGTTCTTTCGAATGACTGCGATGTCGACCACCTCGCCGGTCGCCGACGTCACCGGCTGCGCCTCGATCGTTTCGAGATCCAGCGCTCCGTGTTCCTGACGACGCGCCCGGAGGCGCCGGGCGAGATCGTCCTGGAGGCGCACCTGCGAATCGAGGCCGGTGATTGCCCTGAATTCTTCCGGTGCGGCACCGCCGGCGAGCCACATGCCTACCGCCTCGTAGGCCAGCTTCGCGTGATTGACGATGACTGCCCGGTACGCGCCCACCTCCTTCACATCGCCGACATCGTCGATCACGAGGTCCACGACCACCACCGGTCGCTCGGCCGCCTCGAGCAGCGACGTCAAATCGGTGGACAGTGCCTCCGGCAGCATCGGGAACGTCTCGACGCCCGTATAGAGCGACGTCGTGTTCGCCGCGGCTCTGAGATCGATCGGCGAGCCCTTTGGCACGTCGCGGTCGACATCCGCGATCCCGAGGCGAAGTCGCGTGCGCCCGCCATCGAGCGACTCGCAGAACTCGGCCTGATCGAGGTCGCGAGACTCTCGATTGTCGATCGACGACCACAACATGGATCGAAGGTCCCGGACCTCATCCGCCGGAGGCGCGGTATCAATGGCTTTGGACAGCGCCGCGACCTCCGCCTCGACCTCCGGCGAAAAGTCGGTGACGAACCCGTTCTCGGTCGCGATCTCGCGGGCTCGAGCGCGGAGATCCGTCGACGGACGGCTCGATGCTGGGTTGGGCGGATTGGTCATGCGGTAGAGTACTGATCCTGCGGAAGAGTGTACATGCAGCGTTCGCTTAGCTGGACTCCCCCAGGTACAGGCGCAATCTTTCGTGGTAGCGGCGCGCGCCTGCCGCGAGCGACGTACAAGGAGCAGACATGACTCAGCCTGTGCGCATCATGGGGATCGCCGCTTCATTCGTGCTCTTTTCCGGAGGCGCAGCGTTGGCGCAGCGCGGCGGCGGATTACCGCGCATCGTGTCGGCTCCTGCAGCACCGGCTCCGGCCGGCCGCATGAGCGTCCCGCGCTACGCGAACCCCGCCGCCGGACCGACCGCTCCGCGCGGCGGGAATCTCCCTCGCCTCGAGGCTCGTGGCGGGTACCGATCCGGCACGGCCTACCGCAACGGCATGATGGCAACACCGGGTCAACCCATCGGGACCGGAGGCTCGCGGCCCCGACAAGCCGGATACACGCTCTGGGGCGCCGGCGCGAGTTGCTTCGGCAACTGCTTTGGCGGGATTCGCGGATACCACAGGCACTTCCTCGGCTCCTTCGTGGTGGGATACCCGTTCTGGGGCGCGGTCATGTGGCCGTATTTCGACTACGGCTACTACGGCACGACCTACACTCAACCGGCAGAACAGCCCTACGAGCCAATCCACCCCGGCTCGAAGGTGATTGTGGTTGGCGGCGGGACGACCAGCGGTGGTGACGCGCTCACCATCGAGACGCTGGGTGACAGCGTTCGACTGAGCTGGCTCGGCGCCAATCGCCCGGTCCGTGAGGTGAAGTTGTTCGTCGCCGACTCGGCGCACCGCGAGCTCGCGACGCGAAGCGCGAGCCCAATGGCCCCGACCGCAACGTTCGAGGTGGCCACGCTCTCGGCCCCGGTCGCTTTCGCAGGCGTTGCCGTAACGTTCGCGGATGGCGCCATGACGACGACCACGATTCCTTACCTGCGGCGTTAGGCGCAGGTAGTTTCAAGGGGTCAGAGCCCTTGAAACGTTGCCGGTCGCGCCCGCGTGCGACAGATTCGGCGCGCCGCGATTCTTCCCGATGACGACACCGACGAAACCAGCGCCCTCACTCCAAACGGGGTCCCCCCGTATTTCCGCCGCTGACGGGCGGATCGCGGCGTCGATCGACGCGTGGAAGCGAAAGCTCCTCGATCTCTCCAAGCGAAACCGGGCGCTCAACTTCCGCGCGACGAAGGTGTCGACGGTCGCCATCGTCGACGAACATCCGGCCGAGATCTTCCGGCTGGTGTACCTCGCCGAACGGGAGATGCGGTTCAAGGCGGCGGAGCCCACGGCGCCCGATGCAGGTACGTCCGCGCCGACGAGCGCCGACGCGAGGCCTGACGAGGAGTTCGACGCGGCGGCACCACAGCCGGAATTCGTCCCGTACGACGCGACCGCGCTCGACGATCGGTATACGGACGAGTTCCTCCAGACCAGCGCGACCCCGGAAGCGCTCGACCGTTCACTCCGCCGACTCGATGAGCAGGCACGGCTCGCGATCGAGGAACAAGGCGTCAACACGCTGTTCCTCGCCCTCGGCATGTTGCGCTACGCCGAGGCCGACGCCTCGGACCAGGTGTTCACTGCCCCGCTGGTGCTTCTTCCAGTGCAGCTGTCGCGAAAGTCCGCGCGGTCGGGCTACGGCGTTCGAGCTGCAGACGATGAGCCGGTAGTCAACCCCGCGCTTGCCGAGTACTTCCGCCTCGACTTCGGCATTCAGCTGCCGGAACTGCCCGACTCGGCCACGATCGCGGACGACTACGATCTGCAAACGCTGCTGTCGAGCGTATCGCAGCTCGTTGCCGGACGACGTGGCTGGTCGATCACGACCGACGTCGTGCTGGCGCTGTTCTCGTTCCAGAAGCTCGTGATGTACAAGGACCTCGAGGCGAACGCGCCCGCCGTCGCGGCGCATCGACTCGTGAGGCAGCTCGTGGGCCGTGACGGCGAGCGCGTCATCGGGCTGCCTGACGATATTCGGCGCCTCGAGCTCGATCGCGAGTTTGCTCCGGAGGCGACGGCACAAGTGGTGGACGCCGACTCGAGTCAACTGCGCGCCATCGCCGGCGTCGCGCGCGGCTACGATCTCGTGCTCGAGGGGCCGCCCGGGACCGGCAAATCGCAGACGATCACGAACCTCATCGCTCAGGCGTTAGGCGCCGGCAAGTCCGTGCTGTTCGTGGCAGAGAAAATGGCCGCCCTCGACGTCGTGCATTCCCGCCTCGTCAAGGCGGGGCTGGGCGAGTTCTGCCTCGAGCTGCACTCGACCAAGGCGAGCAAGCGCACCGTGATGCGGAGCCTCGCTGCCGCGATCGACGCGTCGCTCCAGCCGGTGAGCGTCAGCATGCAGGCCGGTGGCGCGCTCCCCGGCATCCGGACCACGCTCAACGACTACGTGCGAGCGCTGCATACACCGCACGGAACGCTGTGCATGACCCCGTTCGCGGCGTACGGCGCGCTCGCCCCGGTTCGCGGCGCAGACCAATCCGCCGCGGAGAGCTCCGCCACCACGACGCCGCGAGTGCGGTATGTGCGTCGCGTCGACGATGTCTCGCGCGAAACGCTCGACTCGACGGTGCGGGAGCTTCGCGAGCTCGCCGCCGCGGCACGTGGCGTGGGCGACCCATCACGGCATCCGTGGCGTGACGCGACCAAGACACTCTACACCGAAGATGACATCGCCACGGTCCGCGAGCTCGCCTCCGAGCTCGCCACGCGGATCGCTGACGTGCGTCGACAGGCAGCCGAGGTCGAACGAGCGTTCGGCCTGGCGCCGATGCAGACGGCCGCCGATGTCGACACCGCGGATCGCGTCGCGACGGTGATGAGCCGCTCGCCGGGAGCGAGCATCGAGGTGCTCAGCAGCGCGCATTGGGACACCGCCCCCAGCGCCGCGCTGCAGCTCTTGGATCGCGGACGATCCATCGCCGCGCTTCGCACACGGGTGGAGCAGCATTTCACCCCCGCGGTGCTCGAGCAGGATCACGCAGCCGACGTCGCCTACGTGGAGCGAAAGGCGGAAGGACTCTTCGCGTTCCTCGCCGTCCTCGACGGACGATGGCGCGCGATTCGATCACGGTGGACCGGCTATCGCGTCAGCACGTACCAGCCGTCGCTCGTGCAACAAGGCGCCGAGATGAAGCAGGTCGATCGCCTCACCGCCGAGCGAAAAGCGCTGAAGGATTCGGAGGCCGCGGCGCGATCGCTGTTCGGCACGCACTGGCGCGGGGAGGAAAGCTCCTGGGACGCGCTCGACGCGTACGTCCAATGGGTGGTCGACCTTCGCTCCTGCGTGACGCGGTACAAACTCGGTCCCGCCGCAATCGCTGTCGCCGCGCAGCCGTCGCCTAACGTCGCCGCGGTCCACGCGTTGCGCGACGCCACGGCCGACGCGCTTGGGACGCTCGATCGATTACGGGCGGTGATCGGGTGGCCGAGCGGATACCTGTCATCAGCCACGTTCGAGGACTTGCAGCAGCGAGCCGAAGCGCTCGTCGCCGGAGCAGCGGCCGGCCCGAGGTGGGCGGCGTTCGAAGGCGCACGTCAGACGGTCGCCTCGGGAATCGCCGGGGAGCTGTTGGACGGCGCGATGAGTGGGTCGCCGCCGCTGGATGTGCTGCCTGACGCGTTCCTGCGTGCGTTCTATATGAAGTGGCTCACGGAGGTTGTTCAGCAGCGTCCGCCGCTTGCCCGCTTCGACGCCCTCACACACGAGCAGCGAATCGCCGAGTTCCGCCGCGTCGACCGCGAAGTGCTGGCAGAAAACCAGGCGGCGCTCACTGCTCGCCTCCGGGATCGCGCGCAGGAGCGTTTACAGGACGCGAAGGCGCGGGAAGCGCTGCCGTTCCTGCAGCGTGAGATGGCGAAACAGCGCAATCACAGTCCGCTTCGGAAAACTCTGAGACTGGCGGAATCCGCGATTCGCGCGATCAAGCCGTGCTTTCTCATGAGCCCACTGTCGGTCGCGCAGTATCTCGCCGGCGGGGAACCCGGGTTCGATGTGGTGATCTTCGACGAGGCGTCGCAGCTGCCGTCGGAGGATGCGGTGGGCGCCATCGCGCGCGGGCGCCAACTCGTCGTCGTGGGTGACCCGAAACAGCTTCCACCCACGAACTTTTTCATGGTCGCGGCATCGCCTGACGCCGCGCCGGTCGCCGACGACGGGACGCCACTGTATAGCGATGCCGAAAGCGTGCTCGAGGAGTTCATGGGCGCGGGAGTGCCAATGAGTCGGCTCCGGTGGCATTACCGAAGCGCGCACGAGAGCCTCATCAGCTTCTCGAATGTCGCCTTCTACGACGCGGACCTGTTCACGTTTCCGAGCATCGAGACGACGACGTCCGCGGCAGGGCTGCGATTCGAATTCGTCGCAGGCGGTACGTATGAGGGCAAGGGACTCAACTCGGCCGAAGCCAGACGCGTGGCCGACGCCGTCGTCGCGTTCGCCCGGGAGCAGCTCGAGCGGCGGTCCCGCGGCGAGACGATGGAGTCGTTAGGTGTCGGAACGTTCAACCTTCGCCAGCAGCTCGCGGTGCAGGATGAGCTCGAGGTGCGGCGACGCGATGAGCCGGCGCTCGAGCCGTTCTTCGATCGCGCCTTGCCGGAACCGTTCTTCGTCAAGAACCTCGAGAACATCCAGGGCGACGAGCGTGACGCGATCTTCCTGAGCGTCACATACGCCAAGGCCGCCGATGGCGTGCTGCGATACAACTTCGGCGCGCTCAACGGCGAGAATGGGTGGCGCCGCCTCAACGTGCTCACGACGCGTGCGCGTCGCCGGATGCACGTCTTTTCGTCGATTCGCGGGGCCGACATCAATCCGTCGAGCGTCGCATCCGCGGGACCGAGGCTCCTGAGGGATTTTCTCGACTATGCGGAGCACGGCCGACTGGCGGTGCCGGCGGGCGTAACCGCCGGAGCCACCGAGTCGCCATTCGAGCGCGAGGTGATGACCGCGCTCGTCGAGCGCGGGCTCCAGGTCGTGCCGCAAGTCGGCGTGGCCGGCTATCGCATCGATCTGGGCGTCGTCGACGCAGACGCGCCGGGACGTTTCGTCTGTGGTATCGAGTGCGACGGCGTGGCGTACCACTCGTCCGAGACGGCTCGCGACCGCGACCGGCTTCGTCATCAGGTGCTGGAAGCGCGCGGCTGGACGCTGCTGCGCGTGTGGTCCACGGACTGGTTCAAGGACCGCGCCGGCCAGGTCGAGCGAATCGTTAGGCAGGTGGACCAGGCGCGTCAGCATGCCCGGGCTCGCGTCACGCCGCCCGTCCCGGCCGGGTCCTCGTCGCCCGACGCCCGTCCCGTTGACTCGGCCGGCGATGCCACCTCTGACGCAGCGACCACGCCCGACGTGTATGAGCGACCGGTTGCCGTGCCGTACGTCGTCGCGGAGGGAGAAGGTCGTTATGCGGATCGCGAGCTGCTCGCCGAACCGCCGGCCACGCTGGCGACGGCCGTGGCGTCCGTCGTCGAGACGGAGTCGCCGGTGCACATCGACGACGTTGTTGCCCGCGTCGCCGGGATGTGGGACACGCGCGCTGGCACCCGGATCCAGGCTCGAATCATCGACGCGTGCACGCTCGCCGAGCGTCAGCACCTCGTCGAGCGCCGAGGAGATTTCATGTGGCACCCCGGGCAGGAGGTGGTCGTCCGGTCGCGCGCCGGCACACGGATGCCCGCCGAGCATATCGCGCCCGAGGAGTATCGAGCAGCCGTGACTATCGTGCTCGCATCCGGCCGCGGCTTCGCGCGACCCGCGCTCGTGACCGAGGTCCGCTCGGTACTGGGATTCGCGCGCACGAGCGCGGCGCTGGACGAGGCAATCGTCTCGGTGCTGGACGCCATGCTGGCCGAGGGCGTGCTGGGAGAAGGCAGTACAGGCGTGCGGCTGCGCTGACCCGGCGGCAAGACTCGACGCTCGCATGCGCGATCACGTTCGCTTCCACTCCACGGCCTTCACTCCGGCCACCGTCGATCCGGGTCAGGTGAACACCGAGCGGTACGGCTACGCACTCGCCACCTGGGTTGCCACTCGGCTCAAGGAGCGCGGATTCACTGCCGACTCGCCCGTTCCCGAGGATTGGGGCTGGCTGCTCGGCGTCGCGCAGCATGGTCGCGTAATCCGGATTGGCTGCGGCAATGTGGACGGGTCGGTATCGGAGTGGGTGATCTGGCTGGACGTGGTGCGGCCGGGCAGGCTGGCGCGGCTCCTCAGGCGGTCGCGGGACGGGACGCCTAACGCGGCGTACGGGATCATCGCGGCGATACACGGCGCCCTGCAGTCGAGCGGGCACGCGCAGGAGATCGAGTGGTTTCGCGTGGGGCCGAGGGGGGAAGAGGTGGATCATGCTGCAACGCCGATCTGAAAGGGGGCGACTGGCGCCGTAGCGCGCTGCTTGGCCAGATGAAATGTTCTTGGTACGATGCGCCTCCGCAGCCTTTGGTCCAGCCGACTCTGGATCCTCGCCAGCTTTCTCGGCGCGACGACCATCTACTCGATCGTCGCGACCATTCACGGCGGTAATCGGTCGCAGCTCCAGCTGCTGCACATCACGCTGCTGCTCGTCGCGACGATCATCGTGGTCGCGCTCGCGGCAACCGCGTCGAGACGAGAACTGCTGCTGGCACGCGCACGCTCGGATTTTGTCGCGGCCGTGTCGCACGATCTTCGCATGCCGCTCGCGCAGATCCTCATCGCCAGCGAGACGCTCGCCATGCAGCGGGAGCGCACCGACGCCGAGCGCGTGTCGCTCGCCAGCTCGATCGTGCGAGAGACTCGGCGTCTCGTCGGGCTCGTGGACAACGTGCTGCTGTTCTCTCGCTCCGGCGCGCTCGAGCTCACACCGGCGCTGGGACCGGTTGCCGTGGACGAGTTGCTCGACGATGTCGTCGACGGCGTTCGGCTCGCCGTCGACGACGCAGGACAGACGATCGAGATGGTCGGCGAGCGCGGGCTCGAGGTCACGGGTGACCGTCGACTCGTCAGGCAGGCACTCGTGAATCTCGTGGACAACGCGCTCAAGTACGGCGGTGCCGGACAGGTCATCCGGCTTGGCGCCGAGCGATTCGGGCAGCGCGTGCGAATCTTCGTGGAGGACGACGGGCCGGGCGTGCCCGAGCCTGAGCGCAAGCGCGTCTTCGAGCCGTACACGCGGCTGCCACAGGATCAGGTGTCCGAACGAACGGGCACCGGCCTGGGTCTCGCGGTCGTGCGTCGGATCACCGAAGCGTGCGGAGACCGCGTGTGGATCGAGGACGGAGCACCGCGCGGCGCCCGCGTGGTGATGGAGCTTCGGTCAACGTGAGCAGCATTCTTCTCATTGAAGACAACCGCGACTACGCGGCCACTCTCCGCTCGAACCTCGAGCGCGAGGGATATGAGGTGTCTCACGCAGCGACCGGCGTCGACGGCCTCGAGCTCGCTAGGCGCACGGCGCCCGATCTCATCATACTGGACCTAATGCTTCCGGCGATGAGCGGCTTCACGGTGCTGCAGCGGCTTCGCGATGAAGGGCGCGAAGCGCCGGTCCTGATCATGACGGCGCTGGGCACCGAGGAGGAGAAGCTGCGCGGGTTCGGGCTCGGCGCGGATGACTACGTCGTGAAACCGTGTGGTCTGCTCGAGATTCTGGCTCGAGTCAAGGCGCTGCTCCGACGCTCGAGTAGCAGCGCGGGCGCGCCCCGCTCGGAGGTCCGCGTCGCCGACCTCAGCATCGACTTCGGCGCCCGGATCGTGAGGCGAGGGTCGGTGGAAATCACGCTGCGGCCCAAGGAATTCGATCTGCTGGCGGCACTTGTGAGACACCGTGGTCGCGTGCTGTCGCGCGCGGACCTTCTGCGCGAGGTGTGGGGATACGCCGCGGGAACGGAGAGCCGGACGGTCGAGACACACCTGGCAGCGCTGCGCGAGCGGTTGGGCGATGATCCGCAGGCGCCGAAGTACATCGTCACGGTCCGTCGAGCGGGCTATCGGCTGGCGGGGTGACGAAGCGGATTGGCATTGAGTTGTTTTCGGTAATCGACCACTCACCCGTCTCGAGATGCTCGCATCGGAGCTTGTCCACGCGCTACGAGGCCTTCGCAAACAGCGAGGGCTCGCGGTCTCGGCTGTACTCACGCTTGGTATCGCGATCGCGGCAGCCGCCGTGATCGTCGCGCTGGCAAACCAGTCGCTCCGCGAACCGCTTCCCTACCGCGACGCTTCGCAGCTCCTGATCCTCTGGGAGAAGTCGAGAGGTGGTGATTACCGTCTCGCGTCGTATCCGACGTTTCTCGATTGGCGAGCGGAGGCGCCGCGGTCGGTCGCCGGCCTCGCGTTCGTTCGCGGCAAGCTCGACGTGCTGTCGACGGCAGAAGGCCCGCTGCGCGCGACCACCGGGTTCGTCTCACCAGGCTACTTCGAGACGTTAGGCGCTACACCGCTCGTCGGACGATTTTTCACGAGCGAGGAGGTGTCGGCTGGGCGCGGTGACGCCGCCGTGCTCTCGGAGCGCCTGTGGCGATCGCAGTTCGGCGGAGATCGCGGGCTCATTGGTCGTTCGATCACGCTGAGCGGCCGCGCCGTCACCGTCGTCGGCGTGATGTCGACCACCATGGCGTACCCGTTCTGGGCCGACCTCTGGCGCCCGATCAGCGCCATCGTCGATTCCGACCCGGCACTCGCGTCACGGCATCACCACACTGACAGCCGGCTGATCGTCCGACTGGCGAGCGGCGTCGCGCCCGCGACCGCTATGCGCGATCTGTCCACCATCCAGCAGCGTCTTGCGGCCACGTACGCCGACCACGGTTCGGACTGGACCACGGCCGACTTTCAGCCCTTGAGCTGGGAGTTCGTCGGCACGTCGGCGCCTGCGCTCGAGACGCTCGCCGGTGCCGCGGTCATGGTACTCCTCGTGGCGTGCGTGAATGTTGCCACATTGCTCCTCCTCCGGGCATTTGCCCGAGAGCGCGAGTTCGCCATCCGCACGGCGCTCGGCGCAAGCCACGCCGGCGTTGCACGCCTAACGCTCGTCGAGAGCGCCTTGGTCGGGAGCGCCGCGGCGGTCGTCGCACTGCTCCTCACGTGGTGGGGACTGGCGCTCGTGCGAGGCGCTGGATCCGACAGCGTTCCGAGATCCGCCGAGCTCCGGTTCGATGTGCGCGCTGCAACGCTCGTCGCTGCGCTGGCGTTGGTTGCTACGACAATCATTGCGTCCGCGCCGTTCGTCCGCGCCGTTCGCCGACATACGCTCGAACCGCTGCGGGCAGGGTGGCAGCCGACGTCCGGCGGACGTGGGGGAAACCGGTGGCGTTCGGCGCTCGCGGCCGCGCAGCTCGCGATCGCGCTCACGCTCCTCACGGGGACTGGCCTATTGATCGAGAGCTTCCGCCGGCTGAGCAAGGTCGACCTCGGCTTCGACCAGAATCACCTGGCCTTGTTCTGGATCGCGCCGCCGGCGCCGAAGTACGATCAGCCGACCCAGGCGGCCGCGCTCTACGCTCGGCTGCGGGATGCGGCGGCCGAGGTGCCGGGCGTCGAGGGAGTTGCCATCGCGAACCATGGGCCGCTGACCGGCGGCTACGTCGTCACGAACTACGTCGTCCCCGGGCGCACTGCCCCGGCGGATGGGTCCGACGCCGCGCTCTACAAGACCGTCGGCGAGAGCTACCTGAACGTCATGAAGGCGCGACTCGTGCGTGGCCGCTGGTTTACCACTGCGGACGTTCGAGGAGCGACCGATGGCGTCGTGATCAACGAGCGACTGGCGAAGCGCGTGTGGCCTAACGCGGATCCGGTCGGCCAACCGATCACGGTGTTCCGCTCGTCTCAAGCACGACCCGGGTTTGGCGACCCGTTACCGAGTGTGGTGATCGGTGTCGTCGCCGACATGCATCACATCTCGATATCGGATGATCCCATGGACGAGGTGTACGTCCCGTACACGCGCGAGGTGTGGCCGGGGATCGGACTGCTGATTCGTGCGCGCGGTGAGCCACTGGCGCTCGAGCCGGCCTTGCGTCGCGCACTCCTGAGCGTCGAGCCCGAGCTCCCCGTTCTGGGTAGCGCCGGATGGCGGACCTTCGAGCCGATTGGGACGTACGTCTCGCGACTGCTTGCACCTCGACAGCTCGTGCTGCGCCTCGTGCTCGGTTTTGCGGGGGTGGCGTTGGCGCTCGCGGCGATCGGGGTGTACGTCGTGATTGCATTCGGTGTCGCGCAGCGCACACGCGAGATCGGCGTCCGCATGGCCGTGGGCGCAACGACGCGTGACGTCATGAGGCTGGTGCTTCGGCAGAGCCTCGTGCTTGCCGGCGTTGGTGGAGTCGCGGGGATTGGCGGAGGCATCGCGATCGCACGCGTCCTTCGCGCGACGCTGGACTCGGTTCTCTATCGAACGTCCCCGTTCGCGGTCCTGCCGCTCGTCGTCGCCGCGGGCGTGCTGGGGGCGATCACGCTTGCCGCCGCATGGATGCCCGCGCGGCGTGCGGCTGGTGTCGATCCGGTGATCGCGCTGCGCTCGGAGTAGCGCCGGCACGCGACGTTGCTCGCGTAGCGCCCGGTTGAGCAGCAACTTGTCGTTATGACGACTGTCCAACCGGTTCGCTGGGGAATCCTCGGCGCTGCGAACATCGCGGTCAACAAGGTCATACCGGCCATGCGTGCGAGTCGGCTCTCGCGCCCGGTGGCGATCGCATCGAGAGACATCACGAAAGCCAAGCACGCCGCCGAGCGTCTCGGAGTTCCGCGGGCGTATGGCTCGTACGAGGAGCTGATTGCCGATCCGGCGATCGAAGCGATCTACAATCCCTTGCCTAACCACTTGCACGTCCCGTGGTCGATCCGCGCGGCGCAGGCCGGGAAGCATGTGCTCTGCGAGAAGCCGATCGCGTTGACTGCAGACGAAGCTCGTACGCTGCTCGCGGCTCGCGATGCGAATGGGGTTCAGGTCGCCGAAGCGTTCATGGTGCGAACGCATCCGCAGTGGCTGGAGGTGGAGCGACTGATAGCGAGCGGCGCGATCGGTCCACTTCGACTGGTGAGCGGCCTTTTCAGCTACTACAAACGCGACGCGACGGACATACGCAGTCGCGTGGAGTGGGGCGGTGGTGCGCTGATGGACATCGGATGCTATCCGATCTTCATCGCGCGGTGGATGTTCGGCACGGAGCCGACGGATGTGGTGGCGATGACGGATCGCGATCCGGAGCTCGGCGTCGACCGCCTAACGTCTGCGCTGCTCCGATTCCCCAAAGGCTACGCGACGTTCACGTGTGCCGGCCAGCTGGTGCACTACCAGCGCATGCATCTCCTTGGCGAGCGGGGTCGGATCGAGGTGGAGATTCCGTTCAATGCCCCGCCAGACGTTCCAACGCGAATCTTCGTGGACGACGGCTCACGGCTCGGCGACGCGAGTGCGAGGGTGCTCGAGTTTCCGGC
>JAJKIV010000272.1 GCA_021154285.1 Gemmatimonas sp.
GGTGCGCCTTACAGCGAGCGCGACATCCGCCGCCCGAGCGAACTGCGCACGCATGATGAGAAGGGAGACTTCCGCCTCCTCGTGAAGCAGTACGATGCGCTCAACGAGTTGATCCTCGATCACCATCCGTTCGACGTCGTTGGTTGGGATGGCTACTTCTATCCGTGGATCTTCAGCATCCACGACTTCGAGCCGATCGTCGGTCGGATCCATCAGCCGCCGCCGGTCCACCAGACGTTCCAGGGCGATGGCTTCGTGATCTGCTCGTTCTGTCCGCGCCCGTACGACTTCGATCCGCAGGCGGTGCCGGCGCCGTACAACCACAGCAACGTGGACTCGGACGAGGTGTTGTTCTACGCGTCGAGCGAGTTCATGAGCCGGAAGGGCATCGAGTACGGAAGCGTCACGCACCATCCAGACGGACTTCCGCACGGGCCGCATCCCGGTCGCGCGGAGGCGAGCATCGGGGCGAAGTACACGAACGAGCTGGCGGTGATGATGGACTCATTCAAGCCGCTCAAGGTGGCGAAGCCAGCGATCGCCTTCGAGGATCCGAAGTACCACCAGAGCTGGATCGAGTCACAGCACGAGACATTCAACCCGCCGACGTCGTAGCTCCGCTACGACGTCGGCGGGAGCTAACAGCCATCCGCCATCAGCCATCAGCTGGCTGACAGTCTGATAGCAACGCGGGTCGCTATCGCTTCTCGAAAGCAGCTATGGCGTTGCGGGTAAAGTCGGAGAGGACAAGCTTCCCGCTCATCGCCGCGCGATCCTCCAGTAGCTGATCCCACGAGTCCGTGTCGTGCCAGAGTGCGGACTTGAGCTGCGAGATGGCTTCCGGATTGAACGCCGCGATGCGGTGGGCCAGCGTGCCTAACACCTGATCGAGCGCTTGCAAGTTGTCGCAGACGCGCGTGTACAGACCGTGCGTGAGACACCACGCGGAGTCCCGCCAATCGGCGTCCAGCGCCATGGCCGAGAACGCGCCGGCACCGATCTTCCGTTCGATCGCTGGCCCGACGACGAAGGGGCCGAGTCCGACCGCGAGCTCGCTCAGCCTCATCGGTGCTTCGGGCACCGCGAGCGCGTAGTCGGACGCCGCGACGATGCCAACACCGCCGCCGACGACCTTCCCCTGCACGCGGGTAATGATCGGCTTCGTGCAGCGTCGCATCGCCAGGATCACGCGGGCGAATCCCATGAAGAATTCCTTGCCCGCCTCCGGCGAGTCGATCTGCTTCAGCTCGTCGAATGACGCGCCCGCACAGAACGTCCCCGCGCCCTCGCTGCGCACCACGACCACCCGGCAGGCGGGATGCTTGCTCACCGCGCTGATGCGGTTCGCGATATCATTCAGAATCACCGCGGGGAGCGAATTGCTCTTCGGGTGGTAGAACGACACGGTAGCGATGCCCTCGGTGATCGAGCAGGTGACCACCCCCGAGCCGATCGCCTGCGTTCCTGACGGAGTTGGTGTCAGCATGAGCCTCGTTGCCTTCGAAAGACGCCGGATATCGACCGGGCCGGCACGTCGTTAGCCATTGAATTCCAAGGAGATTGGTGTTTAATACACGAAACCGATCGGCCTCGGAAGAGCGGCGCGCAACACGTCGCCAACACCTCCGCCCGCCGCGTGCGCGGCGAGGAATTCCGGGTCTCCTTTCTCGCCGGAGCAGATCGTGACGGATCAGAAATCCCCGACCTCCGCGCCCGCCGCCGGCAGCACCGACGACGCCGCGCAAGTGGCCGAGTTCGAGGCGCGAATCGCCCAGGGTGAATCCATCGAGCCCAAGGATTGGATGCCCGAGCGATACCGGAAGCAGCTCACGCGCATGATGTCGCAGCACGCGCATTCCGAGATCGTCGGCATGTTGCCGGAAGGCAACTGGATCACGCGCGCGCCGAGCCTCCGCCGAAAGATGGTACTGCTCGCCAAGGTGCAGGACGAAGCCGGCCACGGGCTCTACATCTACTGCGGCACCGAGACGCTCGGCATCGGTCGCGAGGAGCTCGTTGACCAGCTGCTCACCGGCAAGGCGAAGTACTCGAGCATCTTCAATTATCCGACGCTCACGTGGGCGGACATTGGCGTGATCGGGTGGTTCGTGGATGGCGCCGCGATCGTGAACCAGACGATGCTCGCCAAGGCGTCGTTCGGTCCGTACGCGCGAGCGATGGTCCGGATCTGCAAGGAAGAGAACTTCCACAAGAAGCAGGGCTACGAGAGCGTCGCAACGCTCGCGAACGGCACGCCGGAACAGCGCGCGATGGTGCAGGACGCGGTGAATCGCTGGTGGTGGCCGTCGCTCATGATGTTTGGCCCGAGCGACAAGGATTCGCCGAACTCCGCGGAGCTCATTCGGTGGCGCGTCAAGCGCGACACGAACGACACGCTGCGCCAGCGCTTCGTTGACCTCACCGTGCCGCAGGCGCGTGCCGTCAACCTTACGCTGCCCGATCCGGATCTCCGTTACAACGAGGAAACGGAGCATTGGGACTTCGGCGAGATCGACTGGACGGAGTTCCACGAGGTCATCTCGGGCAACGGGCCGTGCAACCGCGAGCGGCTCGCCGCGCGTCGCAAGGCGCACGACGACGGCGCATGGGTGCGCGAGGCGGCCCAGGCCTATGCGGCGAAGCGCGACGCGGTGACGGCTGCCTAACGAATGGCCAACGACACCGTTTCCGCGATCGGCGGTGCGACCAGCGCTGCCGAGACGCAGTGGGATCTCTGGGAAGTATTTACGCAGGAAGGTGAGGGCGCCCCGCACGAGCATGCGGGGAGCGTTCACGCTGCCACCGCCGAGCATGCGATGCAGAACGCGCGTGACGTCTACGCGCGGCGCGGTAAGGTCGTGAGCCTTTGGGTCGTACCCACAGGCGCGATCATCGCCTCGGCCCCGGGCGACGCGGGCCCGCTCTTCGATCCGGGGAACGACAAGGCGTACCGGCACCCGCAGTTCTACAAGACTCCTCGCGGCGTTAGGGGACTGTGACTACCGGGAAGCGGGAAGCGGGAGACGGGAAGCGGGATAAGGTCGGTAGCTCCGTTGACGGTTGGGTAGCTGGCGCCAGGCCCGCTACCGCTACTTCGGGTACCGCGGAGAATCCGTTCTTCGAGTACCTGCTCCGGCTGGCGGACGATCGCCTCGTGCTCGGGCATCGGCTTTCCGAGTGGTGCGGCCACGCGCCAATTCTCGAGGAAGACATCGCGCTCGCGAACATCGCGCTCGACCTCATCGGCCAGGCGTCGTTGCTGCTCAAGCTCGCGGGCGAGATAGAAGGGAAGGGTCGCAGCGAGGATACGCTCGCCTATTTCCGCGACGCGATCGAGTTCCGAAATGCGCAGCTGGTGGAGCTGCCTAACGGGGACTTCGCGGTGACCATCGTGCGACAGTTCCTGTTCGACGCGTGGGACGTGCTTGTGCTCGAGCGCCTCACCGCCGCGTCGAACCAGTCGCTCGCCGGGATCGCCGCCAAGGCGCTGAAGGAAGCGAAGTACCACCTCCGGCACACCGCGGAGTGGGTCCGCATGCTCGGAGACGGAACGGCCGAGAGCCACGCGCGTGCCCAGCGGGCGCTGGACGACCTCTGGCCGTACACCGCCGAGCTCTTTCTGCGCGACGCCATTGACGCCGAGGCTGTGGCGTCCGGGTCCGGGGTCGACGTCGAATCGCTTCGCCCGCGCTGGCGCCAAACGGTGGATCAGGTGATCGGCGAGGCGACGCTCACCGTCCCGAAGGACGGCTTCGCGCCTCGCGGCGGGCGCGCGGGTCGGCACACAGAACATCTGGGTCGCATGCTGGCCGACATGCAGAGCCTCGCGCGAGCGCACCCGGGGGCAGCGTGGTGACCGTCGCCGACTCGCGCCGGGAGGAGATCCTCACTTGGCTCGAGGAGGTGAAGGATCCCGAAGTGCCCGTGTTGAGCATTCGCGAGCTGGGCGTGCTACGCGAGGTCGAGGTGTCGGGCGACGAGGTGGTGGTCGTCATGACGCCGACCTACTCGGGATGTCCTGCCATGCACGCCATGGAGGCGGACGTCGTGACCACGCTCGCACGCCACGGCGTGCCTAACGCGCGTGTCAGGACCGTCTACGCTCCGGCGTGGACGACGGACTGGATCTCGGACGAGGCGAAGGCGAAGCTCGCGGCGTACGGCATCGCCCCACCCGCTCGGGTGGAGTCGGACGATCTGGTGGCGCTTCGGCGCCGAGCGCCGGTCGAGTGCCCGTATTGCCACTCGGTGAACACGATCGTGCGGAGCGAGTTCGGCTCGACGGCCTGCAAGGCGATCCTGTTCTGCAACGGGTGCCACCAGCCGTTCGAGCTCTTCAAGGCGATCTAGGCCAATTCCATCCGCCCCGGTCAACGCGCAATCACTAGCGCCGACCTGCCACGCTTCGGTTGCAGTTCAAGCCTTTCTTTGAACTACCATGAAGCGGATGAAGCGGAAACAACCGGATCCAGGGCCGGAAGTACCTGGCGACCAGCAGGGGTTGGTCGATGAGGCGCCCGGAAGACCGCCAACAACTTCAGAACTGGCTGCGAGCGAGCAACCTCACGCTCGGTCTCCTCTTCCACTTCGGGCCGCGACCATCTTTCAATCGCGTAATCTCCGAGAAGAAGCCCCGCCGTGATCCGGCCGTTTCCGCCCTATCCGCTTCATCGCCGTTTCCCCGAAAAGGCTCGTCGCCGGTTTGAAGCGTCCGTGCGTGGCCGGACTCGTCGCGCCACAATTCGGGAGTTTCAGGCCCGGAGCAAGGCATCTATGCGTACCGCGATGCGCTCTGGATCAGGCAGCACGGCATCCAGCAACGTCGGGTAGTACGGCATCGGGACGTCCTCCACCGCGAGGCGGTCCACCGGCGCATCCAGGTACCAGAACGCTTCCCGCGCTACCACCGCCGCGATCTCGGCACCGAAGCCAGCCGTCAGCGTGTCCTCGTGGACGATCAGGCAGCGTGAGGTCCGCCGCACCGACTCGAGCACCGCATCGCGGTCCCACGGCGCTACCGTCCGCAGGTCGAGCAGCTCCACACGATCGCCGAACCGCTCGGCCGCTTCCGCGCACCGATGGACCATCGCGCCCCAGGATACCACCGTGATGTCGGTGCCCTCGCGCACACGCGTCGCCACGCCTAACGGGACCACGTAGTCGTCGCCGGGATAGCGCGCGCTCCCGTCGCTCGTCATGAGCAGCGAGCGGTGCTCGAAGAAGATCGTCGGGTTCCGGCCGCGCATGGCCGAGCGCAGCAGCCCGACCGCATCCGCGGCGTTTGACGGAATCGCAACCTGCCAGCCGACCGCGTGCGCCCACGTCACCTCGGCGCTCAGCGAGTGCCATGGGTCGCCGACGTCCTTGCCGTATCCGCCTGGCATGCGCACCACGATCGGCGCGCAGAACCGGTTGGCCGTCCGCCAGCGCATGGTGCCGCAGTTGTTCAGCTGCTCGTGCGCCGGATCCGCGTACTTCCGGAACTGAATCTCCGCCACGGGCATGAGGCCCGCGATCGCCATGCCGACGGCGCGCCCGATGATGCCTTCCTCCGAGAGGCTCGTGTCGAACACGCGTCCCGCGCCGAACTGTTTCTGGAGACCCTCGGTCACGAGGTGAACGCCGCCTTTGACGCCGACGTCCTCGCCGAACACGAGCACCTTCGGGTTCCGCTGCAGCTCCGCGCGCAGCGTCCGCTTGACGGCTTCGGCGAAGCGCACGACGTCGCCAGTCGCGTTAGGCTCTGCGGTCGAGGGAAGCGCGGCCAGATCGGCGTCAGCCAGCCCGCCGAAGGCCGGTGTGTCGCCCGCACGGGGCGGCTCCTCGTACACGAACCGGTGGATCGTCGACGGGTCCGGCGCCGGCCGCGAGCGAGCCCCGTCGAGCGCGCGCGTGACGTCTCGCTCCACCTCGGTCTCGAGCTCCGTCCACTGCGACGCCGTGATGGTGGCCGGTACGAGATGCGCGCGAAGCCGCGGAAGCGGGTCGCGCGTCGCGTCGAACGCGATCTCCGCTTCGGTACGGTACCCCTTCTGGTTGTCCGGCCCGGAGTGCGAGCACAGTCTCGGCACCGTGAGGTGGATGAGCGCGGGTCCGTTACCGGCGCGAACGTGATCGACGACGGCGCCTAACAAGCGAGCGGACTCCTCGGGATCGCACCCGTTGCCGTCGCGGATGAACAGGTTGTCGAACGACGCCAGGTTGCGCGCGATGTTCCCGCCGGGCGTCTGCATATCGCCCCTGACCGAGATCCCGAGGCCGTTGTCCTCGATGTAGAAGAGCATCGGGAGCCGGAGCGTCGTGGCCATCGTCAGCGACGCCCAGAATCCGTTCGTCGCGACCGACGCCTCGCCGCCAAGCGCGACGGCCATCGCGCCGCGGTACGTCTCGTCGCCGAGCACGTCGCGGTGATACACGATCGACTGGGCCCATCCCGCGGCCGGCGTGTACTGCGACCCCACGTCGCCCGACATCGGCAGCACGACGGCGCCGTTCCTGTTAGGCAGGTTGCAGACGACGCCGATGTCGCGCCCATCGCTAAACCCACCCGATCGGCCGAGCGGGCTGGCCAACGCGTCCTCGATCGTGAGCCCGATGGACAGGAGGAGCGGGCGCGAACGGTAGTACGCTCCCACGCCGTCATGCGCGTGATCGAGCATGGAGCCGAGGATCGATTGCGCCACGTCGTGGCCGCGCGCGGAGAACTGGTAGAGCACGACGTGCTCGCGCGGCACGGTCGCTCGATTCCGGTTCGTGGCCTCCTCGGCGTCGTCCAGGGCGCGCGAGACGAGCGTGTTGTACGCGATGGAGCGCCAGTCGATGGCGCGGTCGGACGCCGTGGGACGAGCCGACCTTGGCTTCGATGCGGACCGAACGGGCATGGGAGAAGAAGTTACTCGCGGAAACGCTTAACCGGGAACCGGTCACCCTCGTGCGCTCGAGAGAGTATCATTGCGGCTGTAATCCACCCTTCAGACCGGAATGACGACGCACCGCATTGCACTTGTCGGGTTCCTCGCGTGCGGGCTGGCATCCGCCGCGTTCGCCCAGGCCGCGCCCCCATCGGGGATCACCGCCGACCAGTCGGTTCTCCAGCGCATGCTCGATGCCGAGGACGCCCGCGCGACCGACTCGTCCGCCCTGGCGCCAATACTCGCCGGACTCCGGAGTTCGGACATCACCGTGCGACGCACGGCGGTGCGTGCCCTTGGCCGGATCGAAAGGCTCGAGAACGTGCCCGCCATCCAGCCCTTGGTAACGGACCCAGCTCCGCTGGTGCGGGCACAGGTCATCAATGCCATCGGTCAGATCGCCAAGGGGGTGGGGGCTAACCCGGCGGCGATGGACGACGAGCAGCGCCGAGCGCTCGTGTCTATCGAGGCGCTGCTGCGCGGGCTGACGACCAGCGAGTCCGACCCGGTCGTCCGCGGCGTGCTGGGCCGAACGCTCGGCCGCCTTCCGTACGCGACCGAGGACGTCGCGCGAGCCGCCAGCGAATCGATCGCCTCGCTGCTGGATAGCCTCCCAACCGATGGCGCGCTCGCGCGCGAGCCCTGGTTCGGCATCGCGCACGGTACCGACGCGCTCCTTCGCCGTTTCCCGAATCTCCGGACCGCGCCGGGCGTCCTGCGTGTGGCGCAAATACCACGCATCCCGTCCGTCGCAACCGCGGCACGAGCAAGCGACACGAGCTGGTCGCGAGAGACCAACGTGATCCTTGTCGCCATCCGCGGTCGTGTGCTCGCCGCGCCTGCCGATGCCCCGAACGCCGTGGACAGCGCGGCGGCGCGAGAAGTTCGGTCACGGCTCCTCAGCGATTTTGGCGATGCAGACGCGCAGGTGAGACGTCAGGCTGTCGCCTCCGCAGCCGTTGCCGCAGCGGTCGACGATTCGGCTCGCGCACGCGTGGTGAACGTTGCCATGCGAGACCGGTCGCCGAGTGTGCGCGTCGAGGCCGTTCGCGCGTACGCTCGACGACGCGGAGCGCCGTGCGCGCCACTCATTGGCGCGACGCGCGACCCCAACGCGCACGTCGCACTCATGGCGATCGACGCGCTCGCCGGTTCGTGTGAACCGGTCGTGGCGGCGGTCTCGCGTCTCTCCACGCTCGTTCGAGAGCTGCCACTGGGCGTGACAACTCGCGAGGAAGCCCGGGGAAGCTGGCACTACGGCGCGCATGCTGTGGTCTCGCTTGCCCAGCTTGCCCCTGACTCTGTGCGCCGCGTCATGGCGCGGCTCATGGCGCATCCGACGTGGCAGGTGCGGATGTATGCCGCCCGTGCGGCCGGCGAGCTCGCCGACACCGCCTTGCTCCGAGCCGCTGCGCAGGACGCCGCCGACAACGTGCGCTCGGCCGCCGTCGTGGCGTTGTCGGGACTCATTCGGCCTGCGCAGCCTAACGTGACAACCCCCACGATCGAACGGACGCCAGGCATCGATTCGATCTTCGTGGCCGAGCTCAAGCGCCGAGACTATCAGCTCGTGCTGGAAGCAGCGAGGGCGCTCGAGGGCGCGCCCGCAGCAGGCTCGTTGGGCGACGCGCTTTTTGTTGCGCTGGACCGCATCTCCCTCGAGCGCCGAGAGAACTCACGCGACCCACGCCTGGAGCTTCTCGCGCGCATCGAGACGGTGGGTGGGCCCAATCGTGAGGCACGGCTGCGTCCCTATGTCACCGATTTTGACCCGGCGATCGCCGGGCGTGCCGCGCAGATCCTTCGGAAATGGGGCGTCGCGAATGCCACGGCGGCCCCGCGCCCGATGCCGCCGATCCCGGTCGCTCTCTCGGAGCTCGCGAGCCTTCGCGACGCGCGCGTTCGAGTCACCATGGCGCCCGCATCCGGCGGCGGGTCGTTCGAGCTGCGACTTTTCGTGGACGAGGCGCCTGCGACGATTCGCACTTTCGCCGCGCTGGCGGTCAAAGGCTACTACGACGGTCTGACCTTTCACCGCGTGGTGACCAACTTCGTAATTCAGGGCGGCAGCCCGGCGGCGAACGAGGACGTCGGCAACAGTCGATTCCTGCGCGACGAGCTTGGGCTACGCTCACACGAGCGCGGCACACTCGGTATCTCCACGCGGGGTCGGGACACGGGCGACGCGCAGATCTTCGTCAACCTGATCGATAACTGGCGGCTCGACCACGACTACACAGTGTTCGCGGAAGTAGTGCGCGGGATGGACGTCGTGGATGGCGTGCTGGAGGGCGACGTGATCGAGCGGATCGACATCATCGGTGCTCCAGGATGGGTCAGAAAGTGACGGTGAGTTAGGTTTCGCGCGTCGCGGGTCGTTTCGCGCGCATTGGTATCCACCCGGAGCTCCATGGCATTCGAGCATATTCTCTTCGACACGGACCAGGGCGTCGCGAAGATCACGCTCAACCGTCCGGACGTCCTGAACAGCTTCAACCGCGCCATGGCGTCCGAGGTGAGGCAGGCGCTTTCGGAAGCGAGCTCCAAGGCGGACGTCCGAGCAGTCCTGATCACCGGTGCGGGGCGAGCGTTCTGCGCGGGGCAGGATCTGGCGGAGGCGATGCCGAAGGAGGGGCCGGCGCCGGACCTCGGCGACATTGTTGCGCGCGGCTACAACCCGATCGTGCGGACGATCAGGCAGCTCGACAAGCCAGTCGTGTGCGCGGTCAACGGGGTGGCGGCGGGCGCGGGCGCCAACCTCGCGTTCGCGTGCGACTTCGTGCTCGCGTCGTCCGATGCGTCGTTCATCCAGTCGTTCTCGAAGATCGGCCTCGTCCCCGACACGGGAGGCACGTTCTTCCTGCCGCGCCTCGTCGGCATGGCGCGAGCGACGGCGCTCATGATGCTGGCGGACAAGGTGACGGCTCAGGACGCGGTGACGATGGGCCTCATCCTCCGCGTCGTCGACGGTCCCCAGCTGCTCGACGAAGCCACTTCGCTCGCGCGGCAACTTGCGACGCGCCCGACGCGGGGTCTGGGCTTGATCAAGCGCGCGCTCAATGCGTCCGCGACGAACGGACTCGACGAGCAGCTCGCGCTGGAGGCGCAGCTCCAGGCCGAAGCCGGATCGACCGCAGACTACCGCGAGGGCGTGAAGGCATTTCTCGAGAAGCGCGCACCCGTGTTCGTCGGTCGTTAGGTGCTCGACCGCGATCGTTCGATCGGCGTTGTCGGCGCGGGAGCCATGGGCAGCGGGATCGCCCAGGTTGCCGCGGTGGCGGGTCACCGTGTCCTGCTCGCCGACGCCGATAGCGCCGCGGTGCGCCGCGCGCGCGATGGCATCGCGAAATCGCTCGCGCGCGACGTGGAGAAGGGAAGACTGGTCGCGGGCGGAGACGACGCCGTGCTCGGTCGCATTGCGTTCATCGAGGGCGTGAACGATCTCGCTCCGTTCGCGGACGTCGGCCTGGCCCTTGAGGCCATCGTCGAACGACTGGACGCGAAGAAGACGCTGTTCTCGGCGCTCGAGGCCGTCGTGAGGGACGAGGCCATTCTCGCGACGAACACGTCGTCGCTGCCGGTCGCCGCGATCGGCAGCGGGTGCAAGCGCCCGGAGCGCGTGATCGGTGTGCATTTCTTCAATCCCGCGCCGGTCATGCCGCTCGTCGAGATCGTGCCGTCGCTTGCCACCGCGGCTGCCGTCGTGTCGACGTCGCGCGCACTCGTGGACTCGTGGAAGAAGACGACCGTGCTGACGAGCGACACGCCGGGTTTCATCGTGAACCGCGTCGCGCGACCGTTTTACGGCGAGTCGATCCGCATGTACGAGGAAGGCATCGCCGATGTCGCGACAATCGACTGGGCAATGAAGACGCTCGGCGGTTTCCGAATGGGTCCGTTCGAGCTCATGGATTTCATCGGTCATGACGTGAATTTCGTGGTCACGCGGAGCGTGTTCGAGGGGCTCTCGTTCGACCCGAGGTATCGGCCGTCGGTGACTCAGCAGCGCCTGGTCGAGGCGGGCTGGTTGGGTCGGAAGAGCAGCCGCGGGTTCTACGACTACCGTCCGGGCGCAACGCCCCCGGCACCTAACGAGGACCATGCGCTTGGCCAGCAGATCGTCGACCGGACGGTTGCCATGCTGGTCAACGAGGCCGTCGATGCAGTGCTCATGCGCGTCGCGACACCCCGCGACATCGACCTCGCGATGAGGAAGGGCGTGAACTACCCGAAGGGGCTGATCGCGTGGGGCGAAGAGATCGGCATGAACACCATCCTCGGTCGTCTCGAGGCGCTGTACGCTGAATACGGCGAGGACCGCTATCGCCCGAGCGCGCTTCTTCGGCGGGTGGTGCATGGGGGGCGGAGTTTGCTCGCATGACCGCGCCACCGTCGGATCCCGCGGCGCAGGCTCTGGCTGAGCGCGTGGTCGCGCGCATGCTCGAGCACGACGAGTTCAGCCGATGGCTCGGCCTCGAGGTGACGCACCTGGCGCCTAACGCCGCAACGGTGCGCATGACGGTGCGACCCGAGATGGTGAACGGGTTTGGGGTGTGCCACGGCGGCGTTGCCTTCTCCCTTGCCGACAGTGCCCTGGCGTTCGCGTCGAACACGCATGGCCGCCTGACCGTCAGCATCGAGAACAGCATCCGGTACCCGGCGGCGATCAAGCCAGGCGATGTGCTGACGGCGTCCGCGGTCGAGCTGAGCGCCAGTCGCCGGCTCGCATATTTCGACGTGACGGTTCGGAACGGCGATGGTGAGACGGTCGCCCTGTTCAAGGGCACCGTCTACCGGACGAGCCGCGACCTCTTTGAACACGAGACGAAGCATGAGTGACGCATACATCGTAGACGGCGTCCGGACACCGATCGGGAGCTTTGCCGGATCGCTGGCTGAGACTCGGCCCGACGACATGGCAGCGTTGACGATCAAGCGGCTGCTCGAGCGGCATTCGGCGCTCGACCCCGCGCGAGTCACCGACGTCATCTTGGGCTGCGCGAATCAGGCTGGGGAAGACAACCGCAACGTCGCGCGCATGTCGCTGCTCCTCGCGGGTCTTCCCGTGAGCGTGCCGGGTGAGACGGTGAATCGCCTCTGCGCGTCGGGGATGACCGCGGTTGCGACGGCAGCGCGCGCCATCCGGAGCGGCGACGGAGACATCTACATCGCGGGCGGCGTCGAGAGCATGACGCGCGCGCCATATGTCATGTCGAAAAGCACGAAAGCGTTCGGCCGCGACGTCGAGATCTTCGACACGAGCATCGGTTGGCGTTTCGTGAACTCGAAGATGCGCGACAGCCACGGCATCGATTCCATGGGGCAGACGGCCGAGAACGTCGCCGATCAGTTCCGGGTGTCGCGCCAGGACCAGGACCTGTTCGCGTGCCGATCGCAGACGAAGGCCGCTGCCGCACGCGCATCGGGCCGGCTCGCGGCTGAGATCACGCCGGTGGAGCTCGCGCCGGCGAAGAAGGGCGGTGCCCCGCGCAGCTTCACGGAGGACGAGTTCATTCGTCCGGAGACGACGCTCGAGCTGCTGGCCAAGCTGCGCCCGGCGTTCCGCACCGACGGGAAGGGTTCGGTGACAGCGGGGAACTCGTCAGGCATCAACGATGGCGCGTGCGCGCTGCTCATCGCGTCGGACGCGGCCGTGCAGCAGCTTGGCGCGAAGCCTCTGGCCCGAGTCGTTTCGTCCGTGGCTGTTGGCGTCGAGCCGCGGATCATGGGGATGGGTCCGGTCCCGGCAACGCGTGCGGCGCTCTCGCGGGCGGGGCTGTCGCTCGACGACATGGCGGTACTCGAGCTCAATGAGGCGTTCGCTGCGCAGACGCTCGCGTGTCTGCGCGAGCTTGGGGTCGCGGACGATGACCCGCGCGTCAACCCGAATGGCGGCGCGATCGCGTTAGGCCACCCGCTGGGCATGTCCGGCGCTCGGCTGCTGCTGACGGCTGCTCACGAGCTTGTCCGCAATGGCGGCCGTTACGCGCTGTGCACGATGTGCGTTGGTGTGGGTCAAGGCACGGCGACGATCCTGGAACGAGTTTAGGCGACTGGCGGGGACGGGCGACGGGCGGCAGGCGTCGAGGCGGCAGGCGGCAAAAGGCGCGCGTCATTCCGAGCGAGCGGCAGCGAGTCGAGGAATCGCCGTCGTCCCGGTAGAGGGCCTCACTTCCCAGTTCCCAGTTATTCCCGATTCCCGACTCCTTTCGGTTGCCACAACGTGATCTCCCCATACCCGATCGTTGCCGGGAAACTCTCGATCGGAGTCCAACCATCCTCGACGCGTTTCCAGAGATCCGGCGACTCGACCCTGAATGCGCGCTCGAATGTTGTCGCCAGGTACACCCGCCGACCCGCCAGCGCGGTCCCTAACGA
This sequence comes from Gemmatimonas sp., assembly GCA_021154285.1. Taxonomy (GTDB): domain Bacteria; phylum Gemmatimonadota; class Gemmatimonadetes; order Gemmatimonadales; family Gemmatimonadaceae; genus JAJKIV01. The sequence continues at coordinate 13,290 of JAJKIV010000272.1, forward strand.
GTCGAACCCGTTGACCGTGCGCGTCGAGTAGAAACGGCCGTCACCCGCGAGGCCGAGGCGGCGCGTGTAGTAGTCGAACCCTCTGTCCGCCTGATACACGGCCACGAGCGCGTCACCTGGCTTCGCCCTAGCCGTGAACGCGGCGATCGTCGCTCGGAAGGACTGCTTTGGAATCCTGTAGTAGCGTGGCAGACCGAACGCCAGCGCCACGGCGCACACCACGACCGCCGCGCCTGCGAGTACCCCGTGCACACGCTGGCGGCGCGGCTCGGCGACAAGGCGCGAGACGAGACGCGCGACCAGACCGAGGCTCTCTACGGCGACCAGGAATGCCAACGGCACCACGAGGATGAAAAACCTCGGCGAGGTCAGCCACCCGGCGATCACGACCACCGCCGCCATCATGCCTAACGCAAGGACGAACGTCAGCACGATGAGCCAGCCGCGACGCAGGAGGCTCAGCGTTCCGACGGCGACGAGGACGAGGAACGGCACCGCACCGACGAGCGCCAGCGAACCGAAGCCTGCGCCGAGCCCACGCAGCGTCTCGCGGACGAACTCGAGCGAGATCGGCCGAAATCCGGTGCCCTCGCGGACGTATGCGGTTCCGACCACGCGCAACAGCTCGATCGCGGTGGGACCGTAGATCGCGAGCGACAGGAGCGCAGTGATCCCGAACGCGAGGAAAAGCCGGCGGATCGTCAGCGCAACGGGCTGGGCGTCGCGATGTCGATACAGGATGAAGAACGGGACGAGGATCACGTGCGCCATGATCACGAACGCCGCGATGATGAGCGACGAGAGCGCGAGCACCCCGCTGGTCGCGTAGGCGGCTACCCAGCGGCGCTGACCGGTGAGCGCGAGCCGGTACAGGGCCGCGGTGGAGAGAACCGAGAAGAGAAGGTAGCCCGAGTAGCCGCGGGCGTTCTGCGAGAACCAGATATGGTGATAGCTCACCGCCGTCAGGAAAGCGACGGCGAGACTCTGCCAGCCGCGCATGATCGGGCGGGCGAGCCAGTACATTGCCGGAACGGTGGCAATACCGAACAGCGCCGCGGGCAGTCGCACGGTCCAGTCATGTTCGCCGAGCGCCGCGACGCTGAGCCGCTCGAGCAGCGAGTTCAGGAGATGCTGGTTTGGGCTCGAGAATGTCCGAAACAGCTCGGCCACCGTCACCGACGTCGCGTACTGGAACGACCCGATTTCATCGATCCAGAGATCGGTGTCGAGCCGGTAGAACCGGAGCGCCGCGGCGAGCAGCGTGATGAGCGCCACCGCCAGATATTCGCGCGCGCGCGTCTGGCGTGGCGTGGCGTCGATCGCTATGTGCCACCTCGCGCGGCGGATCGGGGCATACGTGGCGACGCGTATGTCTGGCGATGGCGTCGTGGCGGCGCTATATGCCGACCCGCGACCAGGACCCTCTCGAGGAGCACCATTCGTGGCAATCTACGAGTTCGATGGATACCGGCCAGTCGTTCACGAGTCGGCGTTCGTGCACCCGCAGGCAGCGGTCACCGGCAATGTCGTCATCGGCCGCGACGTGTACGTCGCACCCGGCGCGGCCATCCGAGCTGACTGGGGCGAGATCCTGATCGGCGACGGCTGCAACGTGCAGGAGAACTGTGTCATCCACGTGTTCCCTGGTGCGACGGTCACGCTGCACGACGCCGCGCACATTGGTCACGGCGCAATCATCCACGGGGCAACGATCGGTCGGAACACGCTGGTCGGGATGAACGCGGTGGTGATGGACAAGGCGGTGGTGGGCGACGAATGCATCGTGGGGGCGCTCTCGTTCGTGACCGCGGAGATGGTGATTCCTCGCCGCAAGGTGGTGGTGGGCAACCCGGCGCGGGTGGTGAAGGACGTGTCCGACGAGATGCTCGCGTGGAAAACGGAGGGGACGCGGTTGTACCAGCGCCTGCCTGCCGACATGCGGGCGACGTGGCACGAATGCGAGCCGCTGCGCGAGGTGCCGGCTGATCGGCCGAAGCAGAGCGCTAGCTACCGGACGTGGAACGAGACACGCACGAAGTGACGGGCGCGACGACCGGCGCTTGCGTGTGCGCCATGAACCGCATGGGACGGCAGACGGCGCCGTCTGCCGTCGCCTAACGCGACTCCAGCGCCCGCACCCAACGCTCTTCCACTGCCGGGTGATGCGCCCGCCACAGGTAGCGCCCCATGAAGTACGCCGCCAGCAGATTCGCCGCCCCGAGTTGATACCAGGCGATCGTTCCGAAGAGCGGCGACCGCGAGAGCAGCGCAACCACGCCGATCACGCCGAGCTCGAACACCAGGAAAAGCGCCACGAATCCGACGAGCAGCGACGGTCGTCGATCGAGCACGTTCATCAGGGTCGCCGCGATGATCACGATGGCGATGAACGCGGCGAAGTGGATGACCGTGTACGCGGCGACGTTTGTCGCGAGTCCACGGCCGCCGAAGCTGCCCCCGAGCAGATCGAACAGCGAGGCACCGAGAATCGCGGGGGTGAAAAACGGTCGCCCGGCAATCGAGTCGACCATAAGGAACCAGAGGGCGACGCTCGACGCCCCAATGATTCCGGCAACGGTGCCTTCACGCGTAGGGCTGTGACTCTCCACAGAGACCTCCTGGATCTGAGTCGTTCCCGTGCACCAAGGCTATTTATTCGTCGGCCCTCCTGCCGCAAGCAGACTCGGGCCTATGTCTTGCCGCCGCCAATGACGACCGGCGAGACTTCACCGCATGAAACATGACAAACCGCGTCTGCAGAACTACGCCGCCGGCGAGTGGGTGACCGGCACGGGCACCGCGACGACGCTCGTCCACGCCGTCACCGGCGAACCGATCGGCGAGGCGACCTCCGAGGGACTCGACTTCGCCGCCATGGCCGACTACGCGCGTCGGGTCGGCGGGCCGGCGCTCCGCCGCATGACGTTCCATCAGCGAGCGCTCATGCTGAAAGAGATGGCCAAGTACCTCACCGACCGGAAAGACGGGCTATACCGCCTCTCGGCCGCGACCGGCGCGACGAAAGCCGACTCGTGGATCGACATCGACGGCGGCATCGGCACGTTCTTCGTCTACGCCAGCAAGGGGCGCCGCGAGTTCCCTAACGAGACGTTCTACGTCGACGGCCCGATGGAAGCGCTGTCCAAGGGCGGGACGTTCGTGGGCAGGCATATCTGCGTTCCGCTCGAGGGCGTCGCCGTTCACATCAATGCGTTCAACTTCCCCGTCTGGGGGATGCTCGAGAAGCTGGCGCCGACGCTGCTTGCCGGCGTTCCCGCCATCGTAAAGCCGGCAACGGTCACGTCGTATCTCACCGAGGCGTGTTTCCGCCTCATGATCGAGTCGGGAATCTTCCCGAATGGCGCGATCCAGCTGATCTGCGGGAGTGCGGGCGATCTGCTCGATCACCTCGGAATGCAGGATGCCGTCGCATTCACCGGCTCGGCCGCCACGGGGCGGAAGCTCAAGGAGACACCGTCCATCGTCGAGCAGACAGTCCGCTTCAATCAGGAGGCGGACTCGCTCAACTGCTCCATCCTCGGCCCGGACGCCGTGCCGGGCAGCGAAGAGTTCGATCTCTTCGTGAAGGAGGTCGCGCGCGAGATGACGTCGAAGGCCGGGCAGAAGTGCACCGCGATCCGCCGGACGATCGTGCCTAACGCGATGATGGAGGACGTGATCGCCGCGCTGCGCAAGCGGCTCGCTACCGTGCAGGTCGGTGACCCGGCGGTCGAGGGCGTGAAGATGGGCCCGCTCGCCAGCCGAACGCAGGTCCGCGACGTCGGCACCGCGACCGACGCGATCCGACATGCGGCCGAGCTCGTGTTCGGTGGACGCGATGCCCTACAGGTCGTCGGGGCGAACGCCGAGCGAGGCGCGTTCTTTCCGATCACGTTACTTGCCACTGACAAGCCATTCACGAGCCACGAGCCACACGACATCGAGGCGTTCGGGCCTGTGAACACGGTGATGCCGTATTCGTCGGTCGACGAAGCGGTCGAGCTTGCGAAGTTGGGCAAGGGCAGCCTCGTCGGTTCGTTGTTCACCGCGGACGCCTCTGTCGCGCGGCAGGTCGTCCTTGGCGTGGCCCCGTATCACGGACGCCTGCTCGTCGTGGATCGCCACAGCGCGAAGGAGTCGACCGGACACGGCTCCCCGATGCCGCACCTCGTGCACGGCGGACCCGGACGCGCGGGTGGCGGCGAAGAGATGGGCGGCGCACGCGGCGTTCTTCACTACATGCAGCGCACGGCGGTGCAGGGCTCGCCGACGATGCTGACGCGCGTGATGAACGAGTGGATGCCCGGTGCCGAGCGTCCGACGGATCGCGTGCATCCGTTCCGGAAGTACTTCGATGAGCTGTGTGTTGGCGACACGCTCGTCACGCACCGCCGCACCGTCACCGAAGCCGATATCGTGAACTTCGCCGGCATCAGTGGTGACTACTTCTACGCGCACATGGACGACATTGCGGCGAAGGAGTCGCTGTTCGAACGCCGGGTGGCCCACGGATACTTCGTGCTGTCGGCGGCGGCCGGATTGTTCGTCGACCCCGCGCCGGGCCCGGTGCTCGCGAACTACGGACTCGAGTCGCTGCGCTTCGTGAAGCCGGTGTACATCGGCGACACGATCCAGGCGAAGCTCACCTGCAAGCAGAAAACGGCGAAGGAGACGCCGCCCGATGGCATTCCGCAGGGCGTGGTGGCGTGGGACGTCGAGGTGACGAACCAGGCGAACGAGCCGGTAGCCGTGTACACGATCCTCACGCTCGTTAGGCGTCGGGCGGAGGCGCCGGCCTCAGCGAATGGCGGCGGTGCGGGGAACGGCGTCGCCGCGCCAAGCGACGCCAGGCTCGTGGAGGAGAGCAAGGACCCGGGCCCACGTGCCGCGAAAGTTGGCTAGCAACGAGTCATCGCAGCCGAACCACCCACATGCGCATCCCGCTCGGCAGCGTACCATCGGATTGGTCACGTGCTCGAATGCCGGTTGCGGGCCGCCCGTTCGAGTGAACCAGGAAGTACGCGGTGGACCCGCCGCGAACAGAAACCCAGTCGCTGAACCTACCAAACGTTCGGTCGCGCGGAACGAGCCGCGCGGGTTGAATCACGCCGGTCTCGATCCCCGCAAGATTCCAGCTCGTGAACGTGAGTCTCGGGTCGAGTCCCGGAGCCCGGTCATCCGTGTAGAGCGCTGCTGCCCACTGAGCCAGGAGCACGTCGATTGGCACGCCGACGACATCAGAGATCGTCGCGAAGCCGGAGAACGAGTTGTCGACGAGTTTCTGATGCAGGCCCTTCTCGCCGCCCGGAAAGGTTGGTCCGAACTGGTCGGAGAGCCAGCGCAGGAATGACCACGACGCGCCGTACACCGGGTAGTCCCCGAGACACGGACCGGTATTGCCCTCGCTCTCTGTTCCGAGTCAGCTCCACAGCTCCGGCGCGTTAGGCGACTTGTCGTTCGGCGATGTTCCAAGCCCGTAATAGACGAACAGGTCGACGAACGGATCGAGGAACCAGTTGCTCGGCGACAGCGCGGGCTCGTTGAACACGACGTCGAGGCCAAGGTTCCGTCCGGGACCCAGCCCGGTGGCCGCGAATCCGTTGACTTCTTCGGCGAACGTGGCCTGACCTTCGAGCTCCCACGTCGACTGAATGACGACGTTAGGCGCCGGTGTCCTCGAGGATGACGCTGTGTGTCCCGACCGCCTTCACCGTGGCCGCGATGGGCGTTAAGGCCTGGCACGTTTCGTCGTTGAAGGAAGGCACACGTATGTTGAGGACATCGCCGACCTTGGCGGTCACCGGGACCGTAGAGACGCTTCGCGACACTGACGCGTTGGCCTTGCCCCGCGCGACGCTGAATGACCGAAGGCGTGGCCTCAGGAGCGCGCCCTCCTGCCTGAGTAACCGTGACTCGACCGCGTGGTGCCGCGCGAATCGCTGTGCGCCCTTGTCGATAAAGGGGCTGGCCGGAACACCTGCGACGTTGGCGGAAATCGCCGGCGCGCTCGCTCTCGCGGACGACGGGTTCCGGAAATACGAGCCGGTTTCCACCCCGGCAAACATCACTCCTGTCACGCTGGCGGCCGACTCAGTTACTGATTGCACGCCGATCAGGTACGACTCGGTGGCTGTCGTCGCCGGGAACTGCAGGCAGAAATCGGCTGGATTGGTGATCAGCTTCTGTTTTCCCGGTGCGAGCGTAAACGTGGTATTCGGAATCAATCGTTGTACACTGGGATCGCTCACGTTAGGCCCGACCGTGATCTCCATGACAAGCGTCACTGCGGGCCGGCAGTTGAACTTCGGGACGATGATCTGCAGGGAGGACGCGCTCGCGGCGGTAACTGTGGCCGCCACGCCGTCCACGCGAACGACGTTCCCTCCGGGCGTCGCGCCGAACTTGGAGCCAGTGATCGTCGCTGGCTGGCCCTCGACCATTGGGCGCGGTGTCACCGCGGTGATCTGCGGCGCCTTCGCGGGATCGCCCCTCGTGACGGTGATCCCCACGACGTTTCCGGCCACGCCGCCAGCCACTGCAACGATGTTAGTCTCACCGGGGCTTAGCGCCGTGATGACTCCCGTGGCCGAGACCGAGGCAACAGCAGGATTCCATGAGCTCCATGCCACGGCTTGATCCGAAACGACCTTGTTGGCTTGGTCGATTACGACAGCGGTGGCTTGCGTTGTTTGACCTATCTGCAGCGGGTTCGACGCGACAGACACGGTAACGGACGCGATCGGTGCCTTCAGAATGATCAGGGATTGCGACTTGCTCGTCCCCTCAATCGTTGCCGTGATCGTCACGTATCCCGGCGCGACCGCAGTCACGAGTCCAGTCGTACTCCCGACGGTTGCGATGGCGACGTCGGACGTGGACCACGTTGTGGTTCGCCAAAAGAGCGGGTTCCCGTTTGCGTCATAGGCCGCGGTCGTCAGCTGTGCGGTCGTGGGGACGCTCATGGCGTTCGGTAGCCCACGGATTTCGATGATCGCTACGGGAGGCGGACCGGATGGATCACCCGGCGGGAAAGGGCTGAGCCTGCTACGGGTCTCGAATCACGCCGTAGCTCTGCGTCGTGAGCTCGTCCCCCGCGCGCCGCACGATCACCCACACCTTCGCGCCGTTCTTCGCCACGAGCTCCGCGGGTGCTTTGCCCAGCTTGACCGTGTCGGTCTCCGTTGCCAACCACGTCGCGCCGTCACGCGTCATCACGACCCCCACGAGGGGCTTCGCACCGTCGATCGAGACGATCCCGTAACGCGTCACGTTGAACGTCGCGTTAGGTGGACCGGACACCGGGCTGCCCGCGACCCATACGGTGGCGCTGCCTAGCCGTCGCAGCTCGGGCTCCATCGGACCGACGAGCGTCATCGCTTTGCTGCCCTCGACCTGGAGCGACGTCACCGGCGCGATCGCGAGCCCCACAGCGCCGACCTTGCCCGTGAGTACCGTTTCGGACGGCATCGCGCGCGGCGCGGGCGCCGCCGTGTCGCTCGCCGTGCGCGCTGTGTCAGACGCCGGGCGTGCTGTATCAGACGAGGCCACGGGCTTCGCCGCCGGCGGGTGCGAGCAGGCTCCGCCTACAACTCCTAACGCCAGCGCGACTCCCCGGCGCGCGCGGTTCACTGCGCCCGCACCACCCACACCCGCATGTTGAACGGCAACGGGCCGTCACTCGCATCGCGAACGCGGATCGCGGTTGCGGCTCGATTCGCACCAGACACCACGAAGTACGCCGTGGACCCTCCCCGCACGAGAATCGCGTCGGTGAACATCCCGAACGTACGCATCCGTGGCGAGAGACGACCCGACTCGACGATCCCTTGTTCGATCGAAACGAGATTCCAGCTCTTCATCGTCAACTTCTCGTCGATGCCGGGAATGCGGTCGTCGGCATACAGCATGGCCGCCCACTGCACGAGCAGAGACTCCATCGGTTGGCCGATCACGTTGGAAACGGTCGCGAAGCCCTTGAAGGCGTTCTCGATGAGTGCCCGGTGCAGTCCTTTCTCGCCGTTCGGGAACTGGCTCCCGTACTGATCGGACAGCCATCGGAAGAACGACCACGGTACGCCATACGGCTCGCGACCCGTTAGGCACGGCCCCGTGTTCCCCTGCGATAGTGTTCCGAGCCAGCTGCACTGTTCCGGCGCGCCGGCGACGCGTGTGTCTCTCGTCTTGAACCCATAGTACACCGCGAGGTCGATGAACGGGTCACTGAACCAGTTTGTGGGGAGCGGCGGCTGCCCCCGATTGAACGCGACGTCGCGTCCGAGGTTCTGACCGGGCGCGAGCTGCGCCGCGGCGTATCCGTTGACCTCCTCGGCAAACGTCGCCTGGCCCTCCGACTCCCACGTCGACTGGAAGTCTGTTGCCTGCGGGTACTCGAGGCGACGTCCGATCTGGATCACGTGCGACACCTCGTGCGCAATGATGAGCGGTGCGTCGGCCTTGGCCGCGGAGCTCGCGTACGCCGTCCCGGCCGTCCCGTTAGGGTCCGGTGCACGCCCGTAGAAGAACTCGCCGTCGTTGCTCGACGCACAGACCTCTTGCGGCACGAGGTTTTGGGGGAACACCTCGCCAAGCAGGTTGTCGATCTTGTTCACTTCCTTCGTGATCACGATCGCAATGCGCGTGTTGCCGTCGTAATCCGTTGGCTCCCCGAAATACGCGACGTCCGTCGCGTAGATCTCCGCGTCGAACTGGTCGCTCAGCACCTGATAGTCCGCCGCCGAAAATCCTCCGCTGGGATTCGCGTTGTCCTCGAGGAAGATCCCGTGTGTGCCGAGCTTCTTCACCGTGACGTTGATGGGAAGCGAGTTCTGGCAGATGTTCTGTGAGCGGTCAGGAATACGGATGGTCAGTACATCGCCTTCCTTGGCGGTCGCGGGAAGCACCGGCACCATCGAGAGCGATGCACGCGTGCTGCGCCGCGCCAACCGCGCCGTCCGTGCCGAGCGCGTCGCCTGGAACTTCGGCGCCAACATAGCGCGGTCCGCCTCGAGGAGCGCCGCTTCCACAGCGCGGTGCTTCGCGAGGCGACTTCCTCTCGCGGTGACGACCGGGTCCATGAGCGATGCCGAGAACACAGGCGCGTTCGCGATCCTCGCGGTCGGAGTCCCGACGGCCGCGGCGGGCGACTCGGCCACCACGTTCGCGGACGTCACGCTCCCCACGTTCTCGGAGACCGACTGGACGCCGATCACGTAGGTCTCGGCAGCCTGACTGGCGGCGAACTGGAGGCAGAAATCGTTAGGTGTGGAAATGACTTGCTGCTTGCCCTGCGCGACGGAGAGCGTCGCAGCAGGGGTGAAGGCCTGTGCGTGTGGCGCGCTCGTATTGCCGGCGACGGTCACCTGGACATTGAGCGCCTGTGCCGGCTTGCAGTTCATGTTAGGCACCATGATCTGCAGCGACGTGGGTGTCACGGAGGTGACGGACGCCGCGATACCGCCGATCCGAACCATGTTCTCCCCGGCGGTCCCGCCGAACTTGGTTCCCGTGATCGTCGCATTCTGACCTTCGACGAGCGTACCGGGCGAAACGCCCGTGATCTGCGGAGCCTCGGCCGGGTCGCCGGCCGAGACGGTGAGATCTGCCGATCCGGTTTTATTCTCTGACGTCGCGCTGATCGTCGCGGTTCCGGGCGCGATGGCGGTGACGACGCCCAAGTTGGAGACCGTAGCGATCTGCGCGTTGCTCGATACCCACGAGATCGCCCGTCCCCCGAGGGGATTGTTGTTCGCGTCGCGGGCGACGGCCGTGCCCTGCGTGGTCTCTCCGACCAGCAACGTCGTCGCCGCCAAGGTCACGCTCACGCTGGCGACGCCAGGCGGAGTTACGCTGATCGTCCGGGACCCGGTTTTTCCACCAATGGTGGCGGTGATCGCGGCGGAACCTGCCGCGGCGCCCGTGACCAGGCCAGCGTCACTCACCGTCGCGATCGCCGTGCTTGCGCTCGTCCACGTAACGGGACGTCCCGTCAGGACATTGCCGCTCGCGTCATGCGCGGTTGCCGTGAGCTGGAGCGTTCCTCCAACTGAAACGTCGGACGCCGGCGCCGTGACGTCGACCGATGCGACCGCAGGCGGTCCCGAAGAGTCGCCACCGCATGCTAGGGCGAACGCCAGCGTGCAGAGCGAAAGGAGCGCGAGCCGAGGGTGCGTCTGCATTGCCAAGTCCCGACATAGGGGGATCGAACACCTTTGCCGCACGAGGCGGCGCCGGTCGAACTTAGGACCTCGCACTCAGCGGGCAAAGGGCAGGGACGGCGAACAGCCTAACCGGCGCGGTGTGCGGCTTTCTCGAGACCGCGGAGTGCGCCGACTCGGGCGACGGTGCATACTTCCCGTCGAAGCTTCTCTCACCCCGCCGGAGGACGCATTGCCCCAGCTCACCGATCGATTCAAGGCGTTTCCCGTGTACCCGCTCGCGCACGTTCCCGCACGAAAGCGAGAGCTGCTGCAGCGAGGCGTTGACGTGATCGATCTTGGTGCCGGCGATGCGGATCTCGCGCCGCCGCCTGCTGCAATTGAAGCCGTGATCAAGGCGGCGCATACCCCTTCGATGGGCCGATACGGATTTGGGCTGGGGCACGTCCCGTTTCGTCAGGCGATCAGCGACTGGATGGCGTTGCGGTTCGGTCAGCGCTTCGACCCGATTTCCGAGATCGTGCCGCTGATCGGGTCGAAGGAAGGGATCGCACATATCGCGTTCGCGTACCTGGGCCGCGGGGACGTCGCGATCGTGCCGGAGCCGGCGTACCAGGCCTACGTCGGCGGCACGCTCCTGAGCGGCGCGACGCCATACATCTACCCGCTGCGTCCGCGCACGAGCTTCCTTGTCGAGCTCGACGAGATTCCGCGCGAGACGCTCGACCGGACGCGCGTGCTCTACCTCAATTACCCGAACAACCCCACGGCCGCAATCGCGCCACGGGACTATCTCGAGCGCGTCGTCCGTACGTGCCGCGAGCGGGACATGCTGCTCGTGTACGACAACGCGTACTCCGAGCTCGCCTTCGACGGCTACGTGCCGCCAAGCATCTTCGAGATCGATGGGGCACGAGACGTGGCGATCGAGTTCCACTCGCTCTCCAAGACGTACAACATGACGGGCTGGCGCTGCGGCTGGGCGGTCGCGAAGCCCGAGATCTCGGCCGCGCTGTCGAAGGTGAAGACGTTCGTCGACACGGGGACGTACATGGGAATCCAGGCCGCCGGCGTGGCGGCGATCGAGAGCTGGAAGGAGTTCGTTCCGCCTAACGTCGCGATCTTCAAGGAGCGCCGCGACGCAGCCGTATCGGCGTTCCGTTCGGCGGGATTCACGTGTGACGTGCCGCAGGCCACGATGTATCTCTGGATCGCGCTGCCGGAGGGTGTGCCCAGCCGGCCGTTCGCCGAGCGCCTGATGGAGGAGGAAGGGGTGATCGTTCTGCCGGGCGCAGGCTTTGGCGCTGGCGGCGAGGGCTTCTTCCGCGTCTCGTTCATCGTCCCACCCGCGCGTATGGCAGAAGCAGCCGAGCGCGCGGGTCGCGTGCTGGCGGCGATGCAGGCAGACGCAGGTACGGAGGCCGTGGCGGCACGTTAGGCGACGCACGCCGTGGCCAGGCATCCAGAGTCTCAGGCTGAACAGACACCGATCTTACACGACAACGATCTCGAGATGTCGCTACCGGTTAGTCGAACCATCGCGGCTGTGTTCATCAGCGGCGCGACCATCGCCACTACGGCCTTCGCCCAGAGCGCCGCCAGTGCCGGCGCCCACCGCGCCCCCGCACCGGCTGCGTCCGCTCCCGGCGCCCTGAAAGAGCTCGACCCCGCTGACCTGTCATTCTGGAAGAACATCCGGTACACGGCGCTGTCGAACGACGGCAAGTGGTTCGCCTACCAGCTCGCGGCTAACGAAGGCGACGCGGAAGTGGTCGTGCGGCCCACGGCCAAGGGGCAGGAGCGCCGGTTCAAGATCGGTGAGCCGCCGGCGCCAACCGGCGGGTTCGGCCCACCGGTCAACACGTCGGTTGTCCTGTCGGACGACGGCAAATGGCTCGCCTTCTTCACCTATCCCACGTCCGCCGAAGCCAAGAAGCTTCGAAAGGACAAGAAGACGGTGCAGAGCAGTGTGGTGCTGGTGAATCTCGCGACTGGCGAACAGCGGGATTTCGAGAAGATGCGCCGCTTCGGCTTTGCGCCGAAGCAGCCGAACTGGATCGCGCTCCATCGATATGCGCCCGACGGCTCGGGACCGACCGCCGGCTCGGATCTGCTGCTCGTGGACCTTCGTGCAGGTGCAGTGACGAGCATCGGCAACGTCGGGGAGTTCGCATTCGATGACGCGGGAAGTCGGCTCGCGTGGACGGTCGACGGACGCGACGTCATTGGCAACGGGGTTCAGGTCCGCGACCTCAAGACCGACGTGGTCCGCGTGCTCGACAGCGACAAGGCGGTGTACCGCAAGCTCACGTGGGCCGACAGCGGTCTCGCGCTCGCCGTGCTTCGCGGTCGCCCGGACAGTGCGGCAGCGGACACGTCGTTCTCGGTGCTCGGGTTCACCGGGTTCGCGTCCGTTCCGAAGTCGGTCGTGTATACGGCGTCCGACACCGGCGGCTTCCCGAGCGGCATGCGGATCACTGCCGACCGCGCGCCGCGATGGGCCGCGGATCGTTCGGCCCTGTTCTTCGGCATTGCGACGAGACGCCTGACGCCGGA
>JAJKIV010000273.1 GCA_021154285.1 Gemmatimonas sp.
AGCCAGCGCGGCTGGCCGAGTCCCCACCCTTCGCCGCGCACATTGCGCTGGTAGATGAGGCGCGTGAGGAGCGCGCTCACGCCGGGACACCACATGAGCGCGAACACATAGATCCCACCATGCACGCCGAGGCCGCCGCCGGAAATGATGAGCGCCCAGAAGATGGCGCTCAGCCCGAACGTGAGACCGAGGAACGTGCCCACTTCTTTCTTGCCGTCGCTCATGCGGGTGTCCATCGGCTCTCCGGACCTTGAAGGGGATGAGGCGAAGTTAGCGCACGGGCTGAACGCCGCAACCGAATTGGGCTCGGCCCAACGATGGTCAGACCGACGCTGTTTCGTGCAGCAGCATCCACGACACGCCGAACTTGTCGCGGAGCATGGCGAAGCGATTCGCGAACGGCGTCTTCTCCATCTTCATGAAGATCTCGCCGCCCTCCGCGAGGACAGCGTAGACGCGCTCGGCATCCGCTTCGCTATCGAGCGTGAGGGTCAGATACGCGCTTCGCGTCGGCTCGGCCTGCGGAATGTCCGCACCCATGAGTACCGTGCCGCCAATCTCGATTCGGGCGTGCAAGACCTTCCCCTTCCACTCGGCCGGGATGTTGGGATTGGGCTGGTCGCCGTGTCGCACGATCCCGGAAATCCTGCCGCCAAGGTGCTGCTCGTAAAAATGGAAAGCCTGCTCGCAATTCCCGCGATAGTTCACATAGATGTCGAGTCGCATCGATTCACTCCAGCCGCCTAAACGGCTCACGGATTCCGTGTGATCCAACATGTCGATCGAGTTGCGACTCGTCACGGCGCCGTCGCATATTCGCGCTCACCCTCTGTCGGCGACCGACCATGCGACTTCGCCTGCTAGCAAGCCTCGTGCTGCTCCCCGTTGTCGCTCGCGCCCAGGCGGCGCCCAACGGGACAACGTCACGGCCGGATCCAGGCAGTCTCGAACGGCCGGCGCCGGGCGAGTGGCCACAGAACGGGCGTGACTACCGCAACCAGCGATACTCCCCACTGCGTCAGCTGACCCAGAGCAACGTCGCTCGGCTCGCCCCGCGTGCGCTGCTTCAGCTACAGATGGCGCACCCGAACTCGGGGGCAGAGGCGACGCCGGTCGTCGTCGACGGCCGCCTGTATGTGTCGGCCGACTACGACGTCGTCACGGCGTTCGACCTGCGAACCAGGAAGCAGCTGTGGCGCTACGAGCCCACGATCGACAAAGGCAAGCCGTGTTGCGGCCCCGTGAATCGCGGCGTTGCCGTGTCGCGCGGCACCGTGTTCCTCGGCACGCTCGACGCGCGCGTCATCGCGCTCGACGCAGGCACTGGCACCGTCAAGTGGGAAGCGGTCAACGCCGATCCCGACTCGGGTTACAGCATAACGATGGCGCCCGTCGTCGTCGGGAATCGCGTCATCGTCGGCACATCGGGCGGGGAGTTCCCGACGCGCGGCAGCGTCACGGCCTATGACCTGACGACCGGCGCACGGGTGTGGCGGTGGTACGCGATCCCGTCGCCAGACGAAGGCGGCTGGTGGGGCAAGTGGACAGCGACCGCACCGACCGGCGAATCGTTAGGCCGAGATCTCGCGCAGGAGCGCAAGGACTCGGCGACGTACGCCGAGAGCTGGCGAACGGGCGGCGGCCCCGTATGGGCACAGCCAGCCTTCGACGCGGAGTCGGGAACGCTGTTCGTGGCGGTTGGGAATCCGGCGCCGAGCAACGATGGCCGACATCGGCCGGGCGACAATCTCTACTCGGGGTCGGTCGTGGCGCTCGACGTCGCGACCGGGAAGATGCGTTGGTACTTCCAGGCGGTCCCGCACGACGTCTGGGATTACGACCTCGCGACACCGCCCGTGATCGTCACCGATGGCAATCGGAAGCTGCTGCTCGTTCCAAGCAAGATGGGATGGGTGTACATGCTCGACGCACTGCCCGGTCGCCTGGTTCGTCGCTCAGAACCGTTCGTGCCGCAGCGCAATCTGTTCGCCGTGCCGACGGATGAGGGGGTCGTCACGGCGCCGGGGCCTTTTGGCGGCGCGAACTGGCCGCCCTCCGCGTATTCGCCGTCGGCTGATCTTTTGTACGTGCTCGGTATGCATTTTCCCTTCACCCTAACGCGGGCCGAACAGGAGGCGCGGAAAGGTGAGGTGTGGATTGGCGGGCGTTACGAGCCGGTCGCGGAATCGACGTATGGCACCATCAGCGCGATTCGTCCGTCGACCGGAAAGATCGCGTGGCAGCGTCGCACCGGTTGGCTGTTGAGCGGTGCCCTCGCGACCGCAGGCGGATTGCTGTTTGTGGGAGAGAATGACGGATGGTTTCGCGCGTACGACGCGCGGACGGGCCGTCCGCTCTGGGAGTTTTTTTGCGGTGCCGGCGTGAACGCGCCTTCAGTGAGCTTTGAGCTCGACGGAGAACAGTTTATCGCCGTCGTTGCCGCGGGAAGCCGCTACTCGGACTCCCGCGGGTCTGCACTACTCATCTTTGGCCTTGGCGGCGATCGTGCGGGGCCGGTGACGTCCGCGGTGCGCCCGGCGCCTTCAGCGTCCACGGATCGTGCCGAGCCCTGGCCGCCCGACAGCGCGACCCGGGTGGGTCCGCGTCTCGCCTATTCTGCCGCGCAGCGTGTTGCATTCATCGGCGTCGACGCGGACAGTCGCGCCATGAGCTTCGACGGCGCCGCGCAGGGCGGTGAGACGTTCGTGGTCCCGTTAGGCTGGACGGTGGAGATCCGTCTGCGGAATGGCGACGCCGCGCCGCACTCGGCCCGCGTCGTCGCGTCGCGGGACACGATCCCGCTCACGATTCCTGGGGCGGTCTTTGCCGGCGCCGAGAGCGCGAATGCTGAAGCGGGTGTTGGGTCCGGACGGAGTCAGGTCTTCCGGTTTAGCGCGAGTCGGGCCGGGAACTATCTGATCGCGTGCGCGGTGCCGGGGCACGCGGCGGCTGGGATGTACGTGAAGCTGGTGGTTCAGGCGGATGCATCCACGCCGTCGTGGCGTGGCGCGAGACAGTAGACGGCAGAGGAACTGCAGACGGGAGACGGCCGGTGGCAGATGGGAGATCCCGTGGGCGCCACGACCAGCGCTTGTCCTGCTCCGGCTGGTACGTGTCCTCGACCAGCGTGAAGCCGAGCGTCTGTGTGTAGAAGGCAATGGCCTCGTCGTAATCGCGAACCACGAGGGCGACGTGAGCGATCGAGTGCCTCATCCCGACCCGGTGTCGAAGGAAAGTACTCGCCACTCGTTAGGCCCCGTGGTCAACGGGCGCTCGTCGAATCGTCCGCCCGTAAACGACGCAATCGCGTCGCGCCAGAACTTGAGCGCCCCGCGGTTGTTCTCGAGCACGCGCACGATCCACGTGCCGCGGAGTCGATTCCAGAGCAGAAATGCCGCCTGACTCCCCGTCCCCCCACGGCGGTATTGGCGCAGGACGAAGAACTCGGCCACGTCGAGGACGTTCGGATCAGGCACGACTGGCGAACCTCGCGTCGCCAGAACGAAGCCGGCGATGCGGTCGTCGCAGCGAATGAGAAACGCGAAGCGACGGTCCGGCTCGGACCAGTAGAGCGCCAGTTTCGAGTACCCGAAACGGCCATCGGGGCCGAGCTGGACGTGAGGGAACACCTCGCTCATGTCGTGGACGTACAGCTCGAGCAGGTTCGACAGCAGCGCCGAATCCGCCTCGGATGCCTGATTGAGCGACACCACGCGAGGAGGCTGGTTCACGTCACGACGATAGGTGTGGTCGGAGATCGCAAGTCGATCGCTAATGATACCCAACTACGGACTACCGACTCCGCTGAGCGCCTGCGCGAACGCGTCTGCTGACGGGAACCGATCCGCCGGAACGCGCTCGAGCGCCTTCATGACAATTCGCTGCAGCGCTGGCGTGACATCCGGCCGCTGATCCATCAGCGACACCGGCACCGACGCGCCCGCCTCGGCCGATGCTCCCGGAACGCCTCTCGGGTACGGACGCCGCCCGCTGAGCATCTCGTACAGCACCGCCCCCGCCGACCAGAGATCGGTGCGAAGATCGACCGGTGTGCCGTGCGCCTGCTCCGGGCTCATATACGCCACCGTGCCTAACGGGCGCGATGCCGGACCCGTAAGCGACACGTCCGCAAGCTTGGCGATCCCGAAGTCGAGGAGCTTCACGACGCCGTCCGTGGTGACGAACACGTTGGCCGGCTTGATGTCGCGGTGGATGATCCCGCGCGCGTGCGCCTTCGCCAGCCCGCGCAACATCTGCACGGCGATGTCCCTCGCGTCGCCGATCGCGAGCGGCCCGCGCTTGATGCGCTGCTCGAGGGTCTCCCCATCGTACAGCGGCATCGCGAGAAAGAGGCGCTCATCCTCGGTCTCGCCGATGTCGTAAATCGTGCAGATGTTCGGATGCTCGAGTGCCCCCGCGGCGCGCGCCTCCTGGCGGAACCGGTCCGCCGCCGATCCGTCGGTGTCGAGGCGCGGCTTGAGGAACTTGAGCGCGACCGGGCGGCCAAGGCGTGTGTCCAGAGCCTTGTAGATGACGCCCATGCCGCCGCCGCCGATGCGCTCGATCACCTGGTAGTGTCCGATCGTACGACCCGTGAGCATCGCGGATGCTCCGCGAAGCTCCGCGGTTATCGACGCCACCTCGGGTCCGAGCCGATCCAGCGCGCCCGACCGCTCGTGCGCCGCGAGCAGTGACGCCACCTCCCGACGGAGATCGCTGTCGCCGGCACAGGCGGCATCGAGGAATCGCTCGCGCGCGGTTGGCTCGCAATCCAGCGCCGCTGCCAGCAGCTCCTCGATCCGGCGCCAGCGCTCCGTGGGGGCACCGGTCATCCGTCGCCGAGCTCGCGATTGAGCCACGCGCGCGCCACAGTCCAGTCGCGCTTCACCGTTGCCGGTGCGATGCCTAACGCTTCGGCCGTCTCCTCGACGCTCATGCCGCCATAGAACCGGCACTCGACCACGCGGCCGTATCGTTCGTTGACGCCGGCGAGGCGCTCGAGCGCTTCGTCGAGCGCCAGCAGCTCATCGCCACGCGAGAGCGCCATGGCGACCGCGTCGTCCAGCGGCTCGGCACCGACGCCGCCACCGCGCTTCTGCGCACGACGTGCGACTGCGTAATCGATCAGGATCCGGCGCATGGCCTTCGACGCCGCGGCGAGCATGTACGGGCGTCCCGGCCAGCGGACGTGATCGAGCTTGGCCAGCTCGAGATACGCCTCGTGGACGAGCGCCGTTGTTCCGAGCGTGTGCTCCGTTCGCTCGCCGCGCAGGTGGCGGTGCGCGACCCGCTTGAGCTCCTCATAGACGGCCGGGAACACGTCGTC
>JAJKIV010000274.1 GCA_021154285.1 Gemmatimonas sp.
CGGGTGGTGCGGCGGGTACCGCTGCCGCGGCCGCGACCGCGAACTACGAGGGCTGCGTGAACGACGGCGCGCGCATTGTAATCACGCTCACGTCGCCGCTGACGATCAAGGCCGCGTAGCGGCCGGGAAGGGGATGAGGGAACCCTCGGGAGGCTGCTCTGCACGAGCTGAGCGTCCCGAGGGTTTCCGCATCTTGTCCACTTTCCTCGTCCCACATCCCTCATCCCGCTTCTCAGTGCCCCACCGCCCGACTCGGCCCTCGATCCCGCGGCTCCGTGACGGCGACCCATCCGCTCGCGGCCCGCATGATCGCGTTCACATTGGCCGATCCCCGTACCGGGTCCAGTCTCCAGCCCATCGCTTTGAGCGAGTCGGCAACTGCCGGCGTTAGGCCGTGCTCC
This sequence comes from Gemmatimonas sp., assembly GCA_021154285.1. Taxonomy (GTDB): domain Bacteria; phylum Gemmatimonadota; class Gemmatimonadetes; order Gemmatimonadales; family Gemmatimonadaceae; genus JAJKIV01. The sequence goes on from JAJKIV010000274.1 coordinate 402, forward strand.
TCGAACCGGAGCGTATCCGGCAGCGCCTGGTGATGCAGCCGTGGTGCGCGCATCGCGTCCGCCAGCGTCATGTGATTCTGGATCACGTTGAGAATCACCTGCGACGTGGCCGTGATGATTCTCGGGCCACCCGCCGCGCCCACGACGAGCAGCAGCTTGCCCTGCGGGTCCAATACGATCGTCGGCGACATCGCGCTCAGCATCCGCTTGCCCGGCGCGATCGCGTTCTGTTCGCCCTGCACGAGCCCGAACATGTTCGGCTTCCCGGGCTGTGCCGCGAAGTCGTCCATCTCATCGTTCATGAAGAAACCGGGGCCCGTTAGGTATACGCCCGATCCGTAGCCGTTATTGATCGTCGTCGTGGTGGCCACCGCGTTGCCCGCACCGTCCACCACCGAGTAGTGCGTCGTATGGTTGCCGTCGGTGATCGTGCGCTCGAGCGCCGGCGTCGCGCTCGCGCGGCCTGGAAGGATCGTCTTCCGAAGCTCCCGCGCGTACGACTTGCTCGTGAGCTTGTCGAGCGGTACGTGCACGAATGCCGCGTCGCCGAGCTTCGAGTTGCGATCGATGAATGCGCGCTGATACGCGGACGCGAGCGCGTGCGTGTAACCCACGCTGCCGAACGGCGGGAGCGAATCGAACGTCTCGAGAATGTTGAGCGCCTCGGTGATGGTGACACCGCCTGACGAGGACGGCGGCATCGTGAACAGCTTGTACCCGTGGTAGGTGGACGCGATAGGCTGACGCCATTCGGGTTTGTAGCGCGCGAGATCTTCCTTCGTGATGATTCCACCGCCGCGCTTCATCCCCGCGACAAGTGAGTCCCCAACCTCGCCCTTGTAGAACGCGTCCTGCCCCTGCTCGGCGATCAACCTGAGTGTGCGTGCGAGCGCCGGTTGACGGAATCGTGTGCCGGGCTGAAGCGGCTCGCCGTTCGGATAGAACACCGTCTTTCCGTCGAACCGCTCGAGGTAATCGCGGCTGTGGTCGAGCGACGTGAAGAGCACGCTGTCGACGACGAAGCCTTCATCGGCCAGACGAATTGCCGGCTGCAGCACCTCGCGCAACGACTTCGTCCCGTACCTCGCCAGCGCCGCGCTCATCCCCGCTACGGCGCCGGGCACACCGGACGCCCGATAGCCGACGACGCTCTCGTCCGTCATCTTTCCGTCTGGCCCGAGGTACATGTCGCGGCTTGCGGCCAGCGGCGCGATCTCGCGGTAGTCGACCGCGGCTGTTCGGCCATCCGCCATGCGAATGACCATATAGCCGCCGCCGCCGAGATTGCCGGCGAAGGGGAAGGTTACCGCGAGCGCGAAGCCTGTGGCGACGGCGGCGTCCACGGCGTTGCCATCGCCGCGCATGATCTCGTCGCCGGCTGCGCTCGCGAGTGCGCTGTTGCTCGCGACGACCGCCGTCGGCGCGACCGTTCCGGACTCGCCGGCCTTGAAGCGCCAATCGACTGGGAAGTGTGCTGGGAAGTGTGCCGAGATTGCCCGGCTGTCCGGGGGCGCGGAGGACGTAGTGGCGTGATGGCACGCCCCAACGCCAATCCCCAGCAACGTCAAACCTGCCCGGAATCGTCTCACGATCATTGTCTGCATTACCACTTACTCCAGTCGTTGCGGAGATACGGCGATCCGTTGCCCGCAGTCGCTTGTGTCCGATAAGTTAAGCCCGTGACTCGTCAGGCGCCCCCCGACCCGCGCATCACCGAACGCCGCAACCCGCGCACCGCGAACATCGATCTCGCCTCAGCGCTCGAGATCGTCGATCTGATGAACGCGGAAGACCGGACAGTCGCTGACGCCGTCGCAAGTCAGCGCGTCGAGATCGCGCGGCTTGTTTCGCTCACCGAAGACGCGTTCCAACGAGATGGACGCCTCTTCTACGTTGGCGCGGGGACGTCTGGTCGCCTCGGGATTCTCGACGCCAGCGAGTGCCCACCGACCTTCGGCAGTGATCCCGACATGGTCCAGGGCATCATCGCCGGCGGGTTCCCGGCTATCCTCCGCGCACAGGAAGGCGCCGAGGACTCTCCGGCTGGCGGCGCAGCGATAATGGACGAGCACAACGTCGGCGAGCGCGACGTCGTCGTCGGCATCGCTGCATCGGGAACGACACCGTTCGTCCATGGCGCGATCGAGCGAGCGCGGGAACGAAACGCGCGCACCGCGATCATCGCCTGTACACCCGTCTCGGACCGGCTGCTGTCGCACGTCGACGTCGCCGTGATCGCGATCGTCGGGCCTGAGGTTGTCACGGGATCCACGCGCCTCAAGGCAGGGACTGCGACCAAGATGGTGCTCAACATGATCACCACCGGCGCGATGATCCGCATCGGCAAGACGTACGGCAACCTGATGGTCGACCTCAAGGCAACGAACGCGAAGCTCCGCGACCGCAGCGAGCGCATCGTCGTGGAAGTGTGCAACATCTCGCGCGATGAAGCGCGGTCCCTTCTCGAGGCGGCGGGCAAGCGAGTCAAGACCGCGATCGTCATGCAGAAGCTCGGCGTTGAACGCGAGGCCGCGGAACACGCGCTCGCGACGGCGGGCGGCGTGATTCGTCGCGTGGTGACCGACGCGCCACCACCGGTGCAGTCGTGACGGTCACGAGCTCCGACGAGCGGATCGTCGTCGGCCTCATGTCTGGCACGTCGCTCGATGGCATCTCCGCGGCCGTCGTGCGGTTCGGTCGGGACCCCGACCGCCGGATCGCATATCAGTTGTTAGGCATGAGCGCCCGCGCGTATGACACGTCGCAGCGCGATCGACTTTCGCAGGCACTCGTGGGCGTCACGCCCCGCGAATACTGTCGGTTGTCGTTCGATCTTGGCGACTGGCTCGCCGACGTGGCGATTGCTGCCATCGCGGAGGCTGGAGTCGGGCGGTCGTCGGTGGCGGCGATCGCGAGCCATGGGCAAACCGTCTGGCATGAGCCCGGTCACTCCACCTGGCAGTTCGGGCAGCCCGCCGTGATTGCGGAGCGCACCGGGATCGACGTCGTGAGTGACTTCCGCGTCCGCGACGTCGCCGCGGCGGGGCAGGGCGCGCCGCTCGTCCCGGCGGCCGATGCGCTCCTCTTCGCTCACGCCACCGAATGGCGCGCGCTGCAGAACCTCGGCGGGATCGGCAACGTGACGATCGTGCCGCCCGGGGGCGTACTGTCGTCGACGCGTGCGTTCGACACGGGGCCGGGAGTCGTCGTCATCGATGGCGTCACGCGCATGGTTGCGCCCGGACTGTCGTACGACGTCGACGGACGCCTCGCGCGGAACGGCACGCCGATCGATGCGGTGGTGCGGGAGACGCTCGAGGACCCGTATTTCGCGAGCCCACCACCCAAGTCGACTGGCCGCGAGCTGTTCGATCCGGCGTTCATCGCCCGGTTCGTCGAGCGCTGTCGCCAAGCGGAGCCTAACGCTACCGCTGGTGACCTCGTGGCCACGGCCGTGATGCTCACGGCCGCCAGCATCGCCGACGCGATCCGCCGCTTCGTCCCGGAGCCGGTGAGTGAGCTGATCGCCTCGGGTGGGGGCGCGGAAAATCCGGCGCTGGTCGAGGCCATCGCGCTGGCGCTCCCATCGTTCACCGTGCGTCGCTTCAGCGACGTGTTCTTCGATGGCGAGGCGAAGGAAGCGGTGGCGTTCGCGCTGCTCGGGTACCTGCACCTCGTGCGCGAGCCCGGCAACCTCCCGAGCGTCACCGGTGCCCGCGGCCCACGCATCCTCGGGCAGCTCACGCCGGCCTGAACGGCGTTAGGCACCCAGCCCGATGCGCGAGCTCGCGCAGCTGCTGCTGCCGGCGATCCGCTGGGATCCGGCCGCCGGTTTCGCTCCGGCGCTGCCCGCCGTGATGCGGGGAATCGCGGCCGGTGTCGGGGGCTTCGTGATCGAAGGCGGTACGCGCGACGCCGTGACGGAGCTCACCAGCACGATCCGGAAGAGCAGCGGTGACGCGCCGATCACGGCCATTGCTCCGGCGACCCTGTCTTCGCAAGTCTGGCGCGCACGGTCCTTGTCCGTGCCACCGGCCGCAGCGATCGCTTCCTTGCGTGATGCGCTCGTCGTGCGCCGTGTCGCGCGCGCGGTCGCGCGCGAGGCACGACTCGCTGGCTGCAACGCCATTCTCGCTCCGCCGTGCAACGTGCCGCGGACGCCACGCACCGACGCATTCGGTACCTTGGCCGCGGACGTCGCCGCGGCTTGCGCCGAGTGGATCGACGCGGCGCAGGCGGAAGGCGTGCTGTGTTTCGCGAGCGCGTTCCCCGGAGCGGGCGCGGTCACCGAGGCACTGACAGGCATCCCGACGGTTCGAGAAAGCGAGGACGGGCTCTACGCCTCCGACCTCGTGCCGTTCCGCGCCGCGATCGACGCAGGCGTTGCCGGCATCATGATCGCCGAGGCCAGTTATGCGGCGCTGGACGCGTCGGGAACGCCGGCATCACTGTCGCGCCCGATTCTCGGGCGCTTGCTCCGAACACAACTCGGCTACGAGGGGCTCGCCGTCGCGGACGCATCGCTGCTCGCGACACGGTGGGGGCACCGTGTTCGTGCCGCTGATCTCGTGGCCGCTGGCATCGACATCGTGCTGCGTCCCATCAACCTCGACGTCGAGCTTCGTGCGCTCATCGACGCGCTCGACGATCGGACACTGGACGGCGAGCGGGTGCACGAGGCGGCGACGCGACGCCGTCTGCGCGCCGAGATGGCCGGTGCCCCGACGCCGGAGCTCGACGCGGAACGCATCGACGACACGTGGCTCGAGGAAGTGGCGGAGCGGACGATCACCGTGGTCCGCGGTCGAAACGTGCGCGTCACCCTGCCGGTCGAGGTCGCGGTGGTGGCGAGTCGAGCGGACCAGGCAGCCGCGGCGGCCGCCGGATTCGCCAACGGGATCTCCGACGCCGGCGAGGATGCTGCGAGCGTTAGGCGCGTCAGCTCGGCGTCGGCGGATACGCGATCGCCGCTCGTCGTGGTCGTCGATCCACCGGCGGGCTTCTCCACCAGCGCCCAGGAGGTCGCCGCGTTATGCGCAGCCGCTCGGCAGCTGGGACGAGAGTCGGTCGTGGTATGGTGCGGGCATCCGGCCACGAGCCCTGACACGTCGGGGGCGAGCCTCACGATCGCGTGCTGGAGCCCAAGCACGCCCATGCTTCGCGCGACGGGCCGCTGGCTTCTGCGTCGCGTCTGACGAGCCTACAGTTTCGTCAGGACCTGCCAGAGGAAGAACAGGGTCAGCACGATGCCCACCGCGGCCACAACGCGAACGTAGAGCTTCCCGCGTCGCTGACGCTCCACCGGTGGCGGCGTCCGTTCGAAAAGGTCTGGCGGAAGGGGCGCGATCGTTTCCTCGATCGACTCCACTCGTAGAACCGGAGGCGTGGACGTTGGCGTCATGAGATCCGGTGAGTCGAACACGCGATGCCCGATCTCGTCCACGGGCGCCGCGGATTCGAGCCCGGTTCCGTCGAACCGCGCGATGACGACCGTGATGTTGTCCGGCCCACCCGACGCATTCGCCAGATCCACGAGGCGCTCGGCGGCGAGCTCGGGATTCGCTTCTTCGGTGACCGCCTGTGCGATCTGCTCCGGCTTCACGAGCCCGGACAATCCGTCGCTGCAGAGCACGAGCACATCGTTGCGGCGCACGCGCTGGTGGGTCAGGTCGATCTTTACGTGCGGCTCCGGTCCCAGCGCCTGAAGAATGATGTTACGCCGGTCGCTCAGCTCCGCCTCTTCGACCGTGATCTCCCCGGCCTCGATGAGCCTCTGCATGAGCGACTGATCCTTCGTGATCTGGATGGCCACGCCATCTCGCACCAGATACGCCCGACTGTCTCCGACCTGCGCGAGGTACAGGGTGTCGCCGAGGAGCCCGGCGATTGTCGCCGTGGTACCCATGCCGCGAAGCTCGGGATGGTCGCCCGCGTAATGGTGGATCGTCGCGTTCGCGACCTCGGTGGCCGCCTTGAGGGTCCCGACGAAGGCAACCGGTTCCACCGTTTTGGCGTCGCGCCACCGTCGACGGAGCTGCTGCAGCACGACCTCCACCGCCATCTCGCTCGCGATCTCGCCCGCGGCTGCACCGCCCATTCCGTCAGCGACCATGAACAGCGTTCCGCGATTACCGGCCCGCTCCGTTCGCAGATGGTCGAACGAAAGCGGATCGCCACGCGAGAGATCGGCGACGACGAACGCGTCTTCGTTGTGCTCTCTGGTGCGGCCCACGTCCGAGTGCGCGAAGACGTGAAGCACGATCGCGCCCGGAGGCGTGATCGGATCCGTCGGCGTCGGATGGTGGTTGACCGTCAAACGTGCTCCGGTGGCGTCGCGGCGGACGGGCGTAGCGGCCAGAGGTACAGGAAAGGTCACGAATATATAGGGCTCGGCAAAACCTAGGGCAATCAATGCAGGCCGTACGCCGTGACCGCCCGGGCGGGTTTCGTGTCTTATAGGAAATACGTGGTAGTACGCGATATACCGGTCGTTTCGTCGCTCCCGACGCAGCCTAATCACGGGACGAACGCGATTAGCTTGAGCCATGGCAGAGCACCGTTTGTACACGTCGCGTCCCGGTGCGACCTGGCCGGCCCTTGTTTGCGCTGTCGTCATCGGCGGGGCGTCGGCTTGTGCACCGCCCCCGAAGCACGCGACGGCCCCGGCCACGTCGGCCCCGGCGCTTCCAGCAGTCCCGCTCGTGGACGGGCCGCTCGCGATCCGGGTCGTCTATCCGCCGGCGGGAGCGGCCATTCCAGTCCGCGACTCGAACTTCATCTTCGGGACTGTGGGGAGCGGCAAGGCCACGCTCACGATCGACGGCACGCCGGTGCCGGTCGTCCCCAACGGAAGCTTCATCGCGTTCCTGCCCCTCCCGCCGGCGGGTGCTCCGCAATACTCGATCGTTGCCGCGCGTGGACCGGACACCGTGCGGGCCGTCCACCCGATCAAGTTGCCCGCCCCGCGACCCGTGCTTGCCGATACCGGGCGACTCGTCGTGGACTCGGCAAGTGTCGCCCCGCGAGGCAACCGCGTGGCACGTGCTGACGAGCGGATTCGCGTGAGCGTGCGCGCGCCGCGCAATGCGATGGTCGGGGTGCGCCTCGCCGACAAATCCGAGGTGCGACTGGTCAGTCAGGCCAGCGCAGCGGACTCGCTGCGGCTAGCCGTCGAGGGCGACCCATTTGTCTGGGCGACCGACCTTCCCGCACCGTCGCTGGCTCGTGGCGCGGAGCTCGTCGTCAGCCGCGGGAGCGACAGCGTTCGGTTTCCGATCCGCGACATCTCGATCGACGATACGACTCAGCCCCGCTGGATCCGACTCACCGGTGGCGCCGACGTGCCCGACACGGATCGCGTGATCATCGTCCGGCCGGTGCCTAACGGGACGTACAAGTGGCTGCTGCTTCCCGGGACGACGTTGCAGGCAACGGGTCGTATCGGCGATATGGTACGCGTGCGACTCGACGCGGCGCTCGAGGCGTGGGTGGCCGCAAGCGATGTCAGCGAGCTGCCACCTGGTACGCCGGCTCCGCATCGCACGGCGGCGAACGCGCGCGTGGTGGGCGGCCGCGACTGGGTGGATGTGGTCATCCCGACAGGAGAGCGGCCTGCGTTCGAGGTCCGTGAGGAAGGCACCAGGCTCGTGTTGATCCTGTATGGCGTGCAGGCGAACTCCGACATCATTGGCTACATGGCGGACGATTCGCTCGTCAGGCGCGTGCGCTGGTATCAGGATGCGAGCGATCGCGCCAGGTACGAGATCGACCTCGTGCGTGCACCGTACGGCTATCTGCCGTCGTGGAGCCGCGGTGTGTTCACGTTGCGCGTGCGACGCCCTCCCACGATCGACCCGTCGTCTCCGCTCAAGGGTCTCACCATTGTGGTGAATGCCGGTCACCCTCCGGCTGGTTCGACCGGTCCTACGGGCCTGTACGAGCCCGTTCCGACGCTCGCGATCAGCGAGCGCCTGAAGACGATCCTGGAGTCGCGCGGCGCGAAGGTCGTCATGACGCGAACGACGGCGGCGCCGCTCGCGCTCGCGATTCGTCCGGTGATGGCGCGACGAGCCGGTGCTCACGCGTTCGTGTCGATCCACCTCAATGCGCTTCCCGACGGGATCAACCCGTTCACGGCGAACGGCACCGGGTCGTACTATTTTCATCCGTCGTCGGAGCCCCTCGCCCGCGAGGTCCAGCGCGGCATGGTACGTCGCATGGGACTGCGAGATCTCGGGATCTTCTACGACAACCTGTCCGACCTTCGGCACCCGTGGATGCCGTCGGTCCTCACCGAGGGCGCGTTCATCATGATGCCGGAGCAGGAAGCCGCCGTCCAGACGGCCGAGTTCCAGGAGCGCTACGCGTTAGGCGTGGCGGATGGGTTGGAGGCGTATTTCCGCGCGCTCGGGAGCGGACGGTGAGCGGGCGCATTCATCCCGACGCGTTCATTCATCCGGACGCGTTCGTCTGTGGCGACGTGACGCTCGGCGCCGGGGCCTCAGTGTGGCCCAAGGCCGTTCTTCGTGCGGACTCCGCGCCGATCACGGTGGGCGAGTCCAGTAACGTGCAGGATGGCGTCGTGATCCACGTCGATCCGGGCTTGCCGTGCACGATCGGAGCTCGTGTCGCGATCGGTCATTGCGCGATCGTGCACGGCGCCACGGTCGAGGATGACTGCCTCATCGCGATGGGTGCGATCGTCCTGAACCACGTGGTCGTTGGGCGCGGGTCGGTCATTGGCGCCGGGGCGGTCTGTCGCGAGCGGATGGTCATTCCACCGAACTCGCTCGTGCTTGGTGTGCCGGCGCGTGTCGTCCGCACGATGGACGCCGCCCTTCGGGAGCGGACGGAACAGGCCGTGGCGGCGTATGTCGACCTCGCGGCGCGTCACCGGCGGGGAGAGTTCGCTCGACACACGACGCCGAGTGGGGCAACAGACTCCGGTTAGGTCGACAACGAATACCGGCCGTTTGGAAGGCCTGATGGCACGTCGGGTGCACCACGTGTTTGCAGGCAAGGCCATGAAAACGCGGTCCGTCCGCATCTCGTGTTGCCTTCGTGTCCGGATGCCTAACCTGGCGGCTCCGTGTGTTCGTTGGATGAAGCCAAGCGGCATTCTCCGAGGGAGTTGCGACGAAATTCGCGTTAGGCAGGCCACGTCGATCGTTGCGGAAGCGTCCTTGGATGGCAGGTGAGAGTCGTATAATTTTCCGGACGTGGAAAGTGCAGCTCGGTTTGAGATTCGTGATGTGGGTAGAGCAAGTCGTTGGCGCTGGACCGCTTAGCTGGAGACTGGCGCGGTTTCACGAATGCCGATAAACTGCGCCCTCTTCGCTTCTGCTCCGCCGAAGTTGTGCCCGCTTCGGTTGCCCGGTCGGTCCCGGTTCCAACGCTACGTTTCACCAGGGAGAAGTACACATGCCCCTACCCTCGAAGCCCCCTGCCGGCCCCGCTGCTCTCAGCCAGAACGCGCGCACCGTGTTGGAAAAGCGCTATCTGGTGAAGGACGCCAGCGGC
>JAJKIV010000275.1 GCA_021154285.1 Gemmatimonas sp.
ATACACCGACATCAGTCGGCCGCGGAACTGGTCGGCAACGAACGACTGCAGCATGCTGTTCGCCACCGCGTTCGTGACGATCATGCAGAACCCCGTCACCAGCAGGATCGGGTAGGCGAGCCACGCCACGCGCACGAGCGAGAACATGATCAGCAGGAACGCGTACGTGTACGCCGCGGCGACGAGAACTTTACCGCGCGGGAATCGACCACCCACCGCGGCGAGCGCGAGTGCGCCACTGAGCCCGCCAAGTCCAAGGGATGACAGAAGGAGGCCGTACCCGCTCGCGTCGAGCCCGAGCAGGTCGCGCGCGACCACGGGCATCAGCGTGATGTACGGCACACCCAGCACCGAGAACACGGCGATGAACCGGATCAACGTCGACACCTTCTTCGTCGCGCGAACATAGCGGATGCCTTCGAGCATCCCGTGCAATGGCGAGCCTGTTGTGAGCGGCGGGTGCCACGGAGGCAGTTGAATCCGCGAGAGGCCGATCAGCACTGTGAAGTAGCTGAGCGCGTTGACGCCGAAGCACCAGGAGATGCCCGCCTTCGCGATGACCGCGGCGGCGACCCCCGGCCCGAAGATGCGCGCGAGGTTGAACCCACTGGAGTTGAGCGCGATCGCGTCGCGTAGATCATCGCGACCGACGAGCTCGATCATCAGCGACTGCCGCGCCGGTATCTCGAAGGCGCTGACGGCGCCGTTGACGGCCGCGAGCAGCAGGAGCCACCCGATCGTGATATGCCCGGTGAACGTCAGCCACCAGAGCGCGAGCGCTTCGCACAAGAGCAGCGACTGCGCAATCGTGACCAGCCGCAGCTTGTGCTCGCGGTCCGCGAGCACCCCCGCCGGCAATGACAGCAACAGGATAGGCAGCGAGCCGATCGACGCGACGAGCCCGACGAGAAAGGGGTTGTTCGTGAGCTCGAGCGCCAGCCAGCCCGAGGCCATCGTCTGCATCCATGTGCCGATGAGCGATAGCGTCTGGCCGATCCAGAACAACCGGAAGTTCCGGTGCGTGACGAGCACCCGAAACGGGTTGATCGATGGCGCCGAAACGGGCGACCCGGACGACGGCCGAACATCCAACGCGGCTCCAGACGTGCGCGGCCCGAGACCTGGCAGTACGTTACGATAGACTGCGAACAGCGAATCCAGACGAGTCCAGCGCCGCGCGCTCGCCCGCCTTCGGGTCGACGTCGTCTCGTCGCCAGCCCTGCTCCCCCAGTCCCTGTCGTTATGCGCTTCCACACCTACTCCAAGTTCAGCCCTGAGCTGGCGGACGCGGTCGATCTGCAGTCGCTGCTCGAAAAGCTGGCCGATTTTCTCTTACAGTCCGGATTCGCAGGCGGACGCATGTCGCACCCGTATTGGGGCGACTTTGGTGGCGACTCGGACCGATCACTCGAGGCGCTCAAGGAAGCGATCCTCAACGCGCTGATCGAGAGCGGCCAGTTCACCCCCGAGATGCTCCAGGCCCTGCGAGGCGATGGCGATGAGGAAGCACAGGCAAAACTCGCCCAACTGCTCGACGACCTCGTGCAGCGCCTCACCGCTGAAGGGTATCTGAACATCGACGCGCCGCCACAGGTTCCGGATACACATCAGCCGCTCGAGGGGCGCGGCAGCATCGCGCACGCGGCCTCGCGAGATGTCCAGTTCAACCTGACCGACAAAGGTATCGACTTCCTCGGTTATCGAACCCTGCGCAACCTGCTCGGGTCACTCGGCAAATCCAGCATTGGCGCGCATGACACGCCGTACCTCGCGACCGGCATCGAATCTGACGGATGGAGCAAGCAGTACGAGTTCGGGGATGTGTTGAACCTCGACGTCAATGAAACGCTGAAAAACTCGCTTGCCCGGACAGGAACCATTGGAGTTCCGATTGACCTGGAATACTCCGACCTGATGGTGAGGCAGGCAGAGTACCGATCGTCGTGCGCGACGGTGCTCATGCTCGACACGTCGCACTCGATGATTCTGTACGGCGAGGACCGGTTCACACCGGCCAAAAAAGTCGCGCTCGCGCTCACGCATCTCATTCGCACACAGTTCCCCGGCGACACCATTCGCGTGGTGCTGTTCCACGACTCGGCGGAGGAGATCCCACTGCCGACGCTCGCCCACGCGCAGGTCGGCCCGTACCACACCAACACTGCCGAGGGGCTGAAGCTGGCGCGGCGCATCCTGCTCGCGCAGAAGAAGGACATGCGGCAGGTGATCATGATCACTGACGGCAAGCCGAGCGCGCTCACGATGCCGAACGGTCAGATCTACAAGAACTCGATGGGCCTCGACGCGACGGTGATCGCCCAGACGCTCAAGGAGGTCGCGAATTGCCGGCGTTCGGGAATCATGATCAACACGTTCATGCTCGCGCGCGATCGCGCGTTGGTCGAGTTCGTGAAGCGCGTGTCGGAGATCAGCAAGGGCAAGGCCTACTTCACGAACACCATGACGTTAGGCCAGTTCATCCTCATGGATTTCCTGCGTCGCAAGACGAAGACGGTGAGCTAACGGGACCTCGGGACCTCGGGACTCGGGACATCGGGACTCGGGACGGATGCTATTGACGCCGAGGAGATCTCCGGGCGGTAGAAGGCTCCCGGTCGAGTCCGGATGTCCCGATGTCCCGATGTCCGGAAACAGCCCCCTTGCGAGATCGAGGCGGCCCGTTTACTCATACTGTCACAATCGAAGTCAGTCTCGTGGTGATTTGCGGCGTATTGCGGCCACGTAAAACAAACAGCTAAAAGGCCACGCGTCTCCGCGGCTTTTTCTCGCCTCGGGGATTTTTTTTGCCCCTGGGCGGCGCGGCGAGATGGGTGGACGAGGAGAGAAGCAGAGTGCCACCTGTCGAGTTGCGTATTGGTCTCATTGGCTGCGGAACCGTCGGTTCCGCCTTCGCGGCGTCCTTCGTGGATCGCAAGTCCTCGCTCGAGCAGCTGACAGGCAAGCGCCTGCGCCTCGCTCGCGTCGCCGTGCTCCGTCCCCACCTTCGCGATCCTCGTCTCGCTCCCGCACCGCTCACTGGCGATGCGGCGGCACTCGCGGCCGATCCCACGATCGACATCGTCGTCGAGGCCAGCGGCGCACCTAACGCGGCGGAGTGGCTCAGGGCCGCGCTCGACCGCGGCGCGGCCGTCGTGACGGCGAACAAGCAGGCGTTGGCGCGCGATACCACCCTGCTCGCGGCCCTCGCCGCCCGGGAGTCTCGCCTCCACTGCGAAGGCGCCGTGGCCGCCGCCGTTCCTATCGTCCGGGCCCTGCGCGAATCACTCGCCGGCGAGGAAATCCACGCACTCCGCGGCGTCCTCAACGGGACAACGACGTACGTCCTTGGACGTCTGGAGCAGCAGCGTCCCTTCGCCGACGCCGTCTCCGACGCGCAGCGCGAGGGCTTCGCCGAGCGCGATCCCTCGGACGATCTAAGCGGCGCCGACGCTGCCGCGAAGCTCGCGATTCTTTGCTCTATCGCGTGGCGCGAGCCGGTCACGCTCGACCGCGTCCACGTACGCGGAATCGATGCGACGGTCAGCGAGACGATCGCCGCCGCGCGCGAAAACGGCGGACGCGTTCGCCTCGTCGCGTCGGCCCAGCGCAACGGCCACCTCTACGCGTCCGTCGAACCGCAAGTCCTCGACGGCGCCGACCCGCTCGCCAGCGGCACCGGCGCGCACAACGTCGTCGAGGTCCGCACCGCGCTGGCCGGCACGCTCACCTGGCACGGTGCAGGCGCCGGCGGTCGTTCCACCGCGTCCGCACTCCTCGCCGACACACTAGCCGCCGCGCGAACCCTCGGTCGCGCCCGACCTGCAGCGTACCCCGCCGGAGCCCTGCGATGACCGCTTCACTGCTTGCCCCAACGGGCGAGGACACGACCGGCCGCGCCGGATTCACCGCGCTGTCCCTCGTCTGCGAAAACTGCGGCGCGCGGTTCGATCCCGAGCCAAGCGCGATCTGCCTAACGTGCCTCGGCCCGCTCGTGCCGGTGTATGACCCGAATCGCTCGCTGCCGAGTCGCGCCGAGATTCAGACCCGCCAAAAGTCCCTGTGGCGCTACCACGAGTGGCTGCCGTTCGACGGCACGCCCACGCTCTCGCCGGACTCCGGCTTCACGCCACTCGTCGAGGCCCCGGAGCTCGCGCGTCGACTCGGTGTCGCTCGTGCGTGGGTGAAAAACGACGCCGTCTCACACCCGACGCTGTCGTTCAAGGACCGCGTCGTGTCCACGGCCATCAACGCGGCGCACACGTTCGGACTCGACGTCATCGCCTGTGCATCCACGGGCAACCTCGCGAACGCCGTCGCGGCCCATGCCGCGCGGGCGGGCAAACCGGCGTGGATCTTCATTCCGCACGACCTCGAGCCGGCGAAGGTGCTTAACACGGCCATCTTCGCGCCGAAGCTCGTGCGCGTGCGCGGCACGTACGACGACGTGAATCGGCTCTGCGCGCAGGTGGCGGACAACTTCGGCTGGGGCGTCGTGAACGTGAATCTCCGCGCATACTACGGCGAAGGCTCCAAGACCATGGCGTTCGAGATCATCGAGCAGCTCGGCTGGCGCGCGCCAACCGCGGTCGTCGCGCCGATGGCCGGCGGCGCGCTGGTGACCAAGCTGCATCGCGGCTTCCGGGATTTCGCGGCGGCGGGCCTCTTCGACGACTCGCTACCGCGCCTCTACGGCGCGCAGGCGTCAGGGTGCGCGCCAATCGTTAGGCTCGTCGAGCGCGGGAGCGGCCGGATCGAGCCCGAGATCCCGGCAACGATCGCCCGATCGCTCGCCATCGGCAGCCCGGCAGACGGCTTGACCGCCGCACGGGGGATCGCGGATACCGGGGGCTGGGCGGCGGCGGTGAGCGACGCCGATCTCGTCGCCGGCATCCGCCTGCTCGCCGAGACGACAGGAATCTTCACCGAAACCGCGGGCGGCGTTACGACCGCCGCGGCGCTGCACCTGGCGAAAACCGGACGCCTTGGCCCGAACGACGAGGTCGTCCTCTGCATAACGGGCAACGGTCTCAAGACCCTCGACCCACTCGTCGATGCCCTCCCACCCTCCCCGCTGATCGCGCCGAAGCTTCGAGAAGTGGCGGCGCTGGTCGAAGCGGCGTGAACCTAACGATCCAACGCCATACGCATATGTCGCTCACGATCTCTCTTCCCAGCGTGTTGTCCCGCCTCACCGATGGCAGCCGCGCGCTTTCCGCGTCAGGCGCCACCGTGGGCGAAGCGGTCGCCGACATCACGCGTCGCTTCCCATCCCTCGCCCCGCGCCTCATCGACGACGCCGGTCAGCCGTATCCGTTCGTGACGTTCTACCTCAACGACGAAGACATTCGCTTCAGCGGCGGCTTCACCGCGCCGGTTCGCGACGGCGATGAGCTCACCGTCGTCTCCGCAGTCGCGGGAGGGTGACATGACTGCCACGCTCGCCATTCCCACGCCACGTTCGCGTGTGGCGCCAACGCTCGACCGCGACGAGCTACTGCGCTACGGTCGACATCTGCTCCTTCCCGAAGTCGCGATCGACGGACAGCGGAAGCTCAAGGCTGGTCGCGTGCTCATCGTCGGCGCCGGAGGGCTCGGCTCGCCCGCCGCACTGTACCTCGCGGCCGCCGGCGTTGGCACCATCGGGCTCGTCGACTTCGACATCGTCGAGGTCACCAACCTGCAGCGACAGCTGCTGCACGGAACGAGCGATGTTGGGCGCTCCAAGCTCGACTCGGCCCGTGACCGCATTCACGACACCAACCCACACGTTAAGCTCGAGCTGCACGCGACACGTCTCACCGCCGAGAACGCGCTGACGATCATCCGGGAGTACGACGTGGTGCTCGATGGCACCGACAACTTCGCGACCCGGTATCTCGTCAA
>JAJKIV010000276.1 GCA_021154285.1 Gemmatimonas sp.
CGCGGACCGTCGTGCCGAGCGCTGCCCGCCTTCCCACACGGACGCTACAGGAAATTAGCTTGATTCTTCGGTGAGTATCGCCTGACGGATGCCTAGGCTAACAACGCATCAACGAGGATTCGATGCTTCGCCTGACTTCGTGAGCCGGCAGCTGGCCGCTCGCTCTCATGCTCCTCACGCTCGGCTCCCGCGCCGACGACCCCGCCCCACCCGTTGCCCCGGAATCCGGGGTTTCTCGCGACCTAACGCGAACCTGGGAGACGTCATCACAGGGAACGCGTCGCTCACCAACACCACGATCAGTGGCAATACCACGACCGGGTTTGACGCCACCGCGTTCGTCAGCCGGAGTAAGTGCCGAGCCCATCATTAGATAACAGCCGCGGGCTTCGGTGAGCAACCATCGCGCTCGCTCGTCGCCCCTCCCCACGCTGCGTTTTCAGCGAGCGGCTCGGCCCAGTCGTACAGCGGACACGTGAAGAACCGATCGTAGCTCGTCCCGTATCGGCAGCACGGGCAGACGCTCGGCCCCGAGCGCCGCGACGTAACCCTCGTAGTCCGCGATGCGATCGTCCACGTTCACCTTCTGGCATGCAACTGGTTAACTGCAGCACGTTAGGCCCCGCCCGCCAGGCGACACCGCGGCGTGGGTCCGACGCCGCGACCGAGCGTTAGGAGGGAGCGAGGGTCTATACCGACAAGCCCGAGAAGGTGACTACTTCGCCCGCGCCGCAGAGACCGTTTCGTTCACCTCGTCCACCCACCCGAACACGATGAGCGGCGGCGTTGTCGTCGCCACGCTCCTCGCCATCAGGAAATGCCCGTTAGGCATCGCGTCGTACGTCGAGGCGAGCACGCTGAGCGTGCCGTCGGTGACGAACAGCGTGTCCCGCCGCTCCACGGTCACCGACGGCGACAGCGCCAGCGTGGCGGTCATGATCGCCGCACCACTCCGGTAGAACAGCTCATTCGCGCTCGTTCCCCACACCGGCTCCGCTCCGCCGCGGCTCGAGATCTGGAAGCGGCCACCCGGCCCTGGGAATGGTTGGATGTATACGTGCTGCACGCCGGACTCCGCGGACACGTACGCGAGCCATCGGCCATCCGGAGAGAGCCGCGCCTGCCGCGGCTCGGGACGTGCCGGGAGGATCACGGTGGCCGGCCGCTTTGCATCGAATGGCAATGGAACGAGCCGCACCTCGGTCGCGTTCCCGGCATCGAAGCTGGCGATCACCGTGTCGCCGCTCGGCGTGAAGCGAGCACCTTCCGCGGCCGGGATGAGCAGCTCCGGTTGAGCGCTGCCGTCCCACGCCTGCCACCACACTCCACCCGCCGATGGTCGCGTACTGGCGGCGTTAGGCTGGCCGATCGAGGTCCACGCGAGGCGCCGGCCGTCCGGCGTCCACACCGGATTCGTGTTCGTGCCCCCTGTGGTCAGGGGCGTCAGCGTCCCCGACGCGAAGTCGTAGACACGAATGTCGCTGCTGTACGGCGGCGGCCCAACGGTGACGGCGAAGCGCCTTCCATCCGGCGACACACGAAGATCCCGGTACGTAGCGACCTCTGAGAGCACGGGCTTCGACGCACCGTGCCGGTCCACGTCGACCACCTGTTGACCCACGGTGCCAGTGAGGTACACCAACACACCGGTCGATGCCACCGCCATATCGGCCGCACCGCCTGCCTTGAGTACGACGCCCTCGAGCACCGTCACGGGCTCACCGGTCACCGCGAGCCGCTTCGCATCGAAACGCACGGCGGCGACGGTCCCATCGTTTCGTGAAAACACGATGTGATCGCGCACGTAGAGGGGGCTCCCGCCCACGACGTTGAGATCCGTGATGGTGCCGTCATCGACGCGAGCCAGCTCGAGCGTCGGGTTCCCGCTACCCGGACGGGACGAGAACAGGATGGTACGGCCGTCAGGGAGAAACGCGGGCGAGCCGTGAAAGCGCCGGAGGGCGCTATCCGTGTGCGTGAACTCCACAGGAGTGCCACCGCTCGCGCTCACCTTCCACAGACCACCGCGCGGACTGAGCACGCTGGGCCTGCTGAACACGACGATCCCGTTAGGCCCCCACGCGAACCGGCCGACGGCGTGCGCGATCATCCTGGGGGTACCTCCCGTCACCGGCACAGCTTTCAACATGAAGTCCGCAACGAACCCGATCTCTCGGCCATCGGGCGAGAACTGCGGATTGAGCGCGCCCTCCGTACCGGGGATGGGTCGGGCTGTCAACTCGTCGAGCCGACGCCTGTAGAGCTGCGTCGTCGCCGTACCGCCGACGTAGACGAGACTCGCCCCGTCGGGCGAGAAGGCCATGGTGTTGCCGAAGCCGCTGCCGGAGTTGAGCGGCGCGTCCGCCGGCAGCTCGAGCACGAGTCGAGCATGCGGGGTAGGCGGCCGATCGTTCGATTGGGCTCGCCACGTCCACCCGAGGATGCCGAGCGATGCGAGCAACGCCCCGGTAAGCCCGACGATGATCGGATCACCGAGCCGCCTGGCGTTGGGTAGCGACGCGACGTGCGACGGCTCGAGCGCGCGCAACACCTCCGTGGCGCTTTGCGGGCGATCCGCGGGACGCTTCTCCAGGAGCTGCATGACGAGCGCGCCCAGCGACGGCGGCACGCTCGCGCGGCGGCGGGCGATGTGCTCCGGCTTCTCAGCGACGTGGGCGGCGAGCATGCCCTGGGCGGTGCGACCGTCGAAGGGCGCGCGGCCGGTGAGCATCTCGTACGCGACGACGCCGAGCGCGTACAGGTCGGCGCGGTGGTCGACCATGTCCCCCGCCGCCTGCTCCGGCGCCATGTAGGCTGGCGTGCCTAACGATGTTCCGGCAGCGGTGAGCGTCGATGCGCGGCGCGGCTCCGTGTCCGATTCCGCACGCGCCGCGTGAATCGCCTTCGCGATGCCGAAGTCCGTCACGACCGCACCGCCGTACGAGATCAGCACGTTCTCGGGCTTGATGTCGCGATGGACGACGTGCTGGGCGTGCGCGTACGAGAGCGCGCTCACCACGTCGCGCAACAGCTGCGTCGCGTCCGCGATGGGCAGCTCGCCATCGCGGGCCAGTCGGTCGCGCAGCGATTCGCCCTCGACCAATGGCATCGTATAATACAACTCGCCGGTCTCGAGTCCGCCGGCCGCGAGCAGGGGGACGATGTGCGGGTGCTGAAGCCGGGCCGCGAGCTGGATCTCTCGCTTGAACCGTTCCGCGCTCAACCCCTCGGCGAGGTCGGCGGTCAGGACCTTCACGACGACCTTGCGTCCGAGCGCCGTGTCTCCCGCAACGAACACGCGGGCCATGCCGCCGCCACCGAGCTCTTGCTCGAGCGTATAGGCGCCCGTAAGCCCGTTCTGAAGCTGATCGCGGACGTCGCGAGTCACGGATCCTCGGCCGAAGGGGAGAACCGGACGAAGATACGCGCCGCCGGTGGTCGATGCACGGTGATGAAGCTGGTCTACGAGCGCACACGCGCGGGAAGTTCACACCGGCGCTAGGCGCGGACGCCTACTGCTTCCCGTCGAAGTACTCGACGATGAGCTGCGCGATGCGCCCGATCTTGTCCTCGGCCTCGCCGTAGGAGCCCTCGATCGCGTTTCCGAAGAACGCGACCACGATCGGGCCCGACTTCGCGTACACGACGCCGACGTCATTCGCGAGAACGGGCGGAAAGTCGCCCGTCTTGTGCGCGACCTCGACATCGATATAGTGCGGAAGCCGCCGCTCGCCAGACTGCTGTGCTTTCATCATGCGGATCATGTCGGCGCAGGACTTCTGCGCCGCGATCGCCGGCGGCGTCGCCTTGCCTTCGCTACAGGTCTCGAACGATTCGATCAGTCGGCCAGTGGCGCGCGGCGTCATCGCGCCTAACCAGTACTCGCGGTCCGTGTTCGTCTTCTCGTTATAGCCCGCGCCCTTGGGCAGCGCGCGATACTTCGCGAAGAGGTCCTTGACCGTCGAGTTGAGGTGCAGCCCATCGGCGTACCCGTGGTCGCGGATCCAGGCGTTGACACGATCGATGCCGCCCACTTTCGCGATCGAGATGTCCGTCGCCGTGTTGTCGCTCGTGATGACCATCTGCAGCAGCACGTCACGCATCGTGGGCTGCAGCCCGGGATCGTTGAACTGGAAAACGCCCGATCCGCCACGATAGTCGGACGCGTTGATCGTGATCCGGTCGGACA
Source organism: Gemmatimonas sp. (assembly GCA_021154285.1). GTDB lineage: Bacteria > Gemmatimonadota > Gemmatimonadetes > Gemmatimonadales > Gemmatimonadaceae > JAJKIV01. Next base: position 4,190 of record JAJKIV010000276.1, read on the forward strand.
GTGACAACTGTCCCTTGTCGGCCATCTCGAACGCGAGGGCCAGCAGCGTGAGCTTGATGACGCTTGCGCTGTTGAATGCCTCGTCGGCGCGCACCGCCGCCTCCTCACCGGTCGTCAGGTGCTTCACCCACACACCCGCCTTGCCGGGAAATCGCGCGAGCTCCGCGTCGAGAATTCGTTGCAGCCCGCCGGCCGGCTGCGGCTGCTGCGCGCCCGCGAGCCTAACGCCAAGCAGCACGCTGAACGTTACCCACGCCATCCGTGTCGCACGTCGCATCCTGTCCCTCCCTCCCGTGGCATCAGCCACTGACCTGATCTCCCGAACCGTCGAGCAGCCAACGACGCGCGACTGCTTCGTCCTCGAAGATGCCGATGGTAACCTGTGGGTGCTTGTTGAGCGTCTGGAACATGCGCGCGAACCCGAGCTGCACCGGCTGGTCGACCAGGAAAGCTGACCGGATCGCGACGGACAGCGGACGACCGCCGACGCGGTCGGCGATACCCGCGACTTCGGCGTACCCGATGGACGAGTCGGCGACTCCCCGCAGATCGGTGAGCCGCGGCCGTGAGTTTCGCCCGCCGTCCTCGAGGGTCATGACGTCATCGGCCGAGCCCACGAGGTCGCGCTCGGTGACGGTGCCGAAGAATCGCACTACCAGAATAGGTCCATCGAACGATAACAGATAAGGCATCTGGCACGTTAGGTGTCACCGTGACGTGCGTCCGTCACGGACCGACGATTGCTCCGACCAGCCGCGCGGTCACCTGCCCACGCGGCAACCCGGGCCGTCCCGGAAGAATGTTCCAGCCGTTGAACACGACGACCATGTCATCCTGCGGGAAGGTCATCGGGAACTGGCCCCCGAATCCCGAACCGCCCCAGATGAATCTCGCCCCGTCGCGCGGATCCGGATAGAGCCACCACTTCAAGCCGTATTTTGGCGCGTTAGGTGCAGGAGCGACGGCCATCGCTGGCGCGACGGACGCCTTCACCCAGTCGGGCGAGACGACCTGACGGCCCTCCCACACCCCGGTCCTCAGGAACAGGTACCAGATCTTCGCGAGGTCGCGCGCCTCGAGATACAAACCGCCCTCGGTGTCCGCGAGCCCGCTCGGTGAGCGCTTCCAGTACCACCGGTCGATGCCCAGCGGCGCGAAGAGGTACCGGGCGCCGTACTCCTCGACATCCATCTTCGTCGCCTTGCGGAACACGTACGCCAGGAGCGCCGATGCGCCGCTGTTGTAGTTCCATCGCGTACCCGGATCCTCGGACATTGGGCGGTCGATCGTGTACTTCACCCAGTCGTCGCTTTCCTCGAGGCCGATCGCCGTATTTCTCGGATCCGCGTACGGGAGATTCTCGTTCCAGTCGAAGCCTGCCGTCATCGTGAGCAGATGGCGAATCGTCATCTTGCGCTTCCGGTCGTCCACGTTCGCGACCTTCGCGACGTCGAAGAACGACAGCACCGGCGTGTCGAGGCTCGGAAACTCACCGCGTGTGACGGCCACACCGATGATGACCGAGGTGACGGTCTTCGTCACCGACTGCAGCGAGTGCAGATCACCGCGGCGGTAGTATGGGTGCCACCACGCATTGTAATAGTTGTAGGGGCCCGTTTCGTCGTGAGGGTTGAGCGCGCCCTTCACGTGAACGGAATCCGCGTAGACGCTGTCGTAGTTGTGGGTGTACTTCTTGTCGAACGCGACGCGGCCGTGGCGGATGACGAGCATGCGGTCCACGTTGCCGTAGCGTCCCGACGCGATCTCCGCGTCGAGGCTGTCGAGGACTTTCGCGTTGAGCCCAACGGATTGCGGGGTCGCGGTGGGCCAACCCTTCGTCGGCCACGCCATCTGCGCGACGGACGAGGATGTGCTCGACGCGGCGAGCAGCAGGGCGATGGCGAGCGTCTGACGTATCATGGGCAGAGTAAGGTCGGGTTCGGGCGAGGGGAATGATTCGCCCGCGCCCATTACCGCGCTAGTGGACTGGGTCCAAGCGTCGGATAGCGGTACGGCCCCGACGCTGTAGGGCTGGCATCCAGAACGGAGGGGTCGACCGCATGAGCGAAATGAGCAGCATGCTTTGCATCCCGCTCTACCGAAAGTTCCCTCACGCAACGAGCCGGAATGAAAGAGGGGAACCGCCGCTCGGGACGCTCCTATCCGTAAGAGCTGTTTCCCTTTCAATTCAGCTCGTTGCGTGAGGAGTCTTGGGCGGCGTGGAGGGATGCCGAGTATGCTGCTCATGCCGCTCATGTAAAACGACCCCTCTGTTCTGGATGCGTGTGGGCGCGTCCAGAAGCGTTAGGCGCGCGACGTGCCGGACGTCGCCGCAACGCCAGCAGGGCGCACCAGCCGCGTCGCCACCACGACGAAGATCCCGAGCACGATCCCCGACAAGAGCCCGATCACCGGGCCCATGAGCGCCATCATGAGCCGCGGATGCGTGGGCATCGGCATGCTGCTCATCATGGCAGCCTCCTTCGCGTGGCGCGCGAGGTACTGCTCGAAGAGCAGCACGTGGGCGCCCGTCACCCACACACCACACCGTCGACACGCCCATCACGAGCCCGAACAGCGACAGCTGCAGAATGAGCTTCCAGTTCATTGGCCCCTCGTCGTGTCATGGAGGTCTACGATGCAGATCGGACTGGCACCACGCCATGTCCATTTCGACGACCGGGAGCCATGTTCTCCTGTCTCCCAACGCGAGGCCGCATGCAGTCCTATGCTCACGGCACGAGCCCCATCCCGTTGCTCGGCGAAACGATCGGCGAGAACCTCCGCCGCACCGTCGAGCGACACGGAGAGCGTGACGCGCTCGTGGTGCGATCGCAGAGCTACCGCGCGACGTACCGGGAGCTGTGGGACTCGACCACCACCCTCGCCCGCGCGCTCATCGCGAGCGGCATCGAGCCAGGCGACCGCGTGGGCATCTGGTCGCCGAACCGATTCGAATGGGTCGTCACGCAGTACGCGACCGCGCGGATGGGAGCGATCCTCGTCAACATCAATCCGGCCTACAAGTCCTCCGAGCTCCGCTACGCGCTGAAGCAGTCCGGCGTGAAGCTCTTGCTGCTCGCCCGGGGGTTCCGCGGCGCGGACTACGTGGCGCTGCTCGACGAAGTGCGGAACGACTGCCCCGATCTCGAGGAAACCATCGTCCTCGACGGCGACTGGAACGAGCTCCTACGACGCAGCAAGGCCGTTGCCGAGTCCGAGGTCGCGGATCTCGAGCGGACGCTGCAGTTCGATGAGCCGATCAACATCCAGTACACGTCCGGGACGACGGGATTCCCGAAGGGCGCCACGCTGTCGCACCACAACATCCTCAACAACGGCTTCTTCATCGGCGAGACGTTAGGCTATACCGAGCGCGATCGCGTCTGCATTCCCGTTCCGTTCTACCATTGCTTCGGCATGGTGCTCGGGAACCTCGCGTGCACCACGCACGGCGCCTGCATGGTCATCCCCGGCGAAGCGTTCGAGCCACTGACGGCCCTCGAGACAACTGCGGCCGAGCGATGCACGGCGCTGTACGGCGTGCCGACGATGTTCATCGCGGAGCTTTCTCATCCGCGATTCGCGGAGTTCGACCTTTCATCGCTGCGCACCGGCATCATGGCGGGATCGCCCTGCCCGGTCGAAGTGATGAAGAAGGTGCAATCACTGATGCACATGCCCGAGGTGACGATCTGTTACGGGATGACGGAGACGTCTCCGGTCTCGACACAGAGCCTGCTCGATGATCCACTCGACAAGCGCGTCTCGACCGTCGGCCGCGTCCATCCGCACGTCGAGATCAAGATCATCGATCCGGAGACGAGTAGGATCGTCCCGCATGGCACGCCGGGCGAGCTCTGCACACGCGGCTACTGCGTGATGCTTGGCTACTGGAACAACGACGCGGCGACACGGGAGGCGATCGACGTAGCCGGGTGGATGCACACCGGCGACCTCGCGACGATGGACGCGGAGGGCTACGTCAACATCGTCGGCCGCATCAAGGACATGATCATTCGCGGCGGCGAGAACGTTTACCCGCGCGAGGTCGAGGAGTATCTGCTCACGCACCCCGACGTCGTCGACGCCCAGGTGATCGGCATCCCGAGCGAGCGATACGGCGAAGAGGTGATGGCGTGGGTGCACGCGCGTCCCGAGTCGGGCCTTACGGGCGAAGCTCTGACCTCGTTCTGTAAGGGTCGGATCGCGAGCTACAAGATTCCGGCACACTGGAAGTTCGTCGATTCCTTCCCGATGACCGTAACTGGTAAGATCCAGAAGTTTCGCATGCGCGAGGTTTCGATCGCCGAGCTGCACCTCGAGCGGGCAGCGGCGGTGACGACGGCGTGATATACTCGTCGCGGTACGATCACAACGCGCCCGCAACGGAGATCCTATGAAGAGACGAGAGTTCGTCGTACGCTCCGCGGTCGGATCCGTTGCGTTGGGCGCCGGCCATCTTCCTTTTCCCTCCGTGAATTCCGAATCCACCGCGCGCGCCGCGCGCTCGGCGACGCGCAAGATCCTGATCGCCGGCGGCAACTTCGACACCGCCTTCATTCGCTACATGGCGTCGCTCACCGGCAAGCCGCGGCCGAGGATCTGCTACCTGCCTACAGCGTCGGCCGACAACCCGTACGGCACCGTCGGGTTCTATCAGAGCTGCGCGCCGCTGCAGGTCGAACCGCACGTGCAGGAGAGCTTCATCGCCAGCACGGAGCAGCCCAAGGGATGGGATGAGGTGTTCCTGTCCATGGACGGTATCGTCTGCTCGGGAGGCAACACCCTCAACCAGCAGGCGATCTGGAAGGCACAGGGCATCGACGAGGTGCTGCGCCAGGCGTGGGACCGCGGCATCGTGCTCGGCGGCGCGAGCGCGGGCTCGTTATGCTGGTTCGAGGAGGGCACCACGGATTCGCGTCCCAAGGAGCTGTCGATCGTGAAGTGCCTCGGCCTCCTCAAGGGGAGCCATTCACCGCATTATGACGCCGAGCCGGGTCGTCGCCCGCTCTACCAGAAGCTGATCGCGTCGGGGCAGATGAAGCCCGGGTACGCGTGTGACAACGACGCCGGAATCTACTTCGAGGACAACGAGGTCAAGCGCGTCGTGCACACGCGCGCCGAGGCGAAGGTCTACTACGTGAGCGTCGTGGACGGGAAGGTCGTGGAAAAGGTCATGGAGCCCGAGTTGATCTCCTGAGTTTCAAGGGCTCTGACCCCTTGAAAGCTTGGATCCGAGCACGCGAGTACCGTGCTCGCGGAGCGGGTCCAGCGTGAGCGACTTCGCGATCACCTCGGCCACCTTCCCTCCACCTCGCGACGACGGCTCGATGGGGTTCGCGTAGTCCGCCGGCTCATTGCAAATGAGCCGCAAGTCGATGACGTCGAGCCGGTGCTCGAACG
>JAJKIV010000277.1 GCA_021154285.1 Gemmatimonas sp.
GTGCGATACTCCGTCTTCGAGTATGTCACGCCGGACGATGGGAACCCCGATGGCATACGCGCGGACAAGTCCGACCAAGGCGTTCGCGAGCCGAACAAGTACTGGTTTCTGCCCACCGATAAGAGCGGGCGAGGCTGGACCCAAATTACCCAGGTCCCCGAGAACCCTCTGGCGTGGAAAGCCTTAGTGCTTGACCGCGTGAGTCTGAAATCGATGGAGGAGACGTCCAAGCGGCACGTCTTCGACGTCTTCCACTTCGCGGGCCACGGTGGTGTGATCGAACCCTCGTTGGTGGAGGAGGTGCCCAGGACTGAGAAAGAGGACAAGAAATCTCTTGGACCGTTCAACCGAATCTCGTCGGCGATCCTGAAGGACGGTCCACCGCGGTCGGGCGAGGGTTCCACGCTTGGGCCATTCAATCGCCTGGGGCCATTTAATCGCCTGGGGCCATTCAATCGCCTGGGGCCATTCAATCGCCTGGGGCCATTCAATCGCCTCGGGCCATGGTCTGAGCTAGACCCCGCCTCTCAGGCTGCGGTGTGGCACGCAATGTCACATCCGTTGGGCGCCCAAGTCTGGAGTGCGAACCTCGGTGATCGCCCGGAGGACTCTTGGGTTGGATTCGTCGCTCTGGAGGGCTACCCGGGCTGTCCCGACGCCACGAGGAGCGCATCCGAAGCGAAGACGAGCGCATCCAAGGCCAAGACGAGCGCATCCAAGGCCAAGACGAGCGCATCCGAGGAGATAAGACAGCCTCTCTCGAGGGATGTCATGTCGAAACTTAGGGATGTCGAAGTGTGGTCGGCCACGATGGCCGGTGGCACACTACCTCGCCTGGACTTGGACGACGTCGAAACGCTCCGGAGGTTGTCCCTCGATGACAAGCAGCCCGGAAGTCTTGGCGACTGGATTGAGGTTCAGATCTACCAGGTCGAGCAACAGTACAAACGAGCGAAAAAGAAAGGGAAGGAGAGGCTCGAGCCTTTGCGGATCAAACTCCGTCAGGCGAAACGGAACGCGGACATCGTGCGAAAAAGGAGACGGCGGAAATTCACGCAGCGATGCTTGGAGGGGCATACGGGGCACGACCTTGTTTTCGCTGAGCGCGTTGCCCGCATCGTGCGGGACATGAATGTCAAAGCCGTTGTTCTCACGACTTGCAGAGGCGGTGTGCGGGGCGTTTCGAGGTGGAGCGGCCTGGCGGCCGCACTTCTTCGCGCCGGTGTCCCCGTCGTCGTAGCCATGCAATTCGCGATTTCCGTCGAAGCGGCTACGGAGTTCTCGCACGGCTTTTACGACGTCCTGGCACAAGGGGGGTCGATCGACGAGGCGGTCAGCGCGGGCAGGGCGAGGCTCTACAAAACGGGCCGCGACGATTTCGGCTTGCCCGTCATCTACTCGCGCTTGCCACAGACTGTCAGCCTCAGGCTCGACGACATTAACACTCCGCGATAGGCGCCGTCGCAATCGGAAACAGCGCAGCGTCTGGATTGCAGCGCGGCCTGCCAGGCAGAGACTTCGGCCACAGGAGAATGCGATAAAAGCGGCTCCGGAGAGCCAAGAACCGTCAAGCCGCGCCGACCGGGCGATCGGGTTGGAGCGAGCGTCGGATGATACGATGAGGCTCACGCCATTGATCGTTGCGGTCGCGACGCTCGCCCTGCCCGCGGCGCTCGTCGCGCAATCGCATCAACTCGTCGACATCGGTACTCACCGACTCGACGTCGTTCGCGCAGGGGCGGGTGCTCCGGCCGTAATCTTCGAGGCGGGACTCGGCGATGATCTCGACGACTGGGACCCGGTGTGGCCGTCGGCCGCGCAGTTCGCGACAGTGGTCGCATACTCCAGGTCGGGGCTCGGCAAATCGGAACCGGGGACGACGCCGCACACCGCCAGGAACGCAGCGGTCGAGCTGCACACGCTGCTCGCGAGGATGCAAATCAAGCCGCCGTACGTACTCGTCGACGGGACGCATGAGCAGCAGGTTCGTCGCTGGGGACTCATCGACAGCACGTATCCCGGTGCGTTTCGCGCGTATTACGACTCGGTGCTCAAGACACTCAAGCCAGGTGCAGAGGCGGAGGAAACGCGCGAGACGGTACGCATCCAGGCGGCTGGCGGCGCGGACGGATTGCTGCCGCTTCCCGACATTCCGATCGCCGTGCTCACGAGCATGCTCGTGAACCCGCTGGTGCCGTACGTGAACGGGACCGCTCGTGGTCATGAGGCGTGGCGCGAGATGCATGACGAGTGGTTTCGTCGCTCGCGTAACGGGATTCACATCGTGACAACGCGGAGCGGGCACGCCATTCAGGCTCAGGAGCCGGAGCTTGTCGTCGAGGCGATCCGGTTCGTGTTGGATCGCGTCCGAGCCCACTGACGGACGCGCCCGGGACGTCGCCGGCGCGGCCAACCGCTTCATGACAACTCGACCTTAGGCGTTAGGCGGCAGCGCGAAACGATCTGAGACGCGTTGCCGAACCTACGATTCACTGCACAGCATGAAGACCCAATACTACACCGCCTCCAGCCTCGACGGCTTCATCGCCGACCCGAACGACTCCCTCGACTGGCTGTTCCCGCTCGGCGCGCTCGGCGACACCAGCTATCCTTCATTCATCCGGCACGTCGGCGCGCTCGCGATGGGGTCGGCCACCTACCTCTGGATCCTGCGTCACCACCTGGCCAGCGACGCCGACCGACCGCAGCCTTGGGCGTACGAGCAGCCGGCGTGGGTCTTCACCTCACGCTCGCTCCCCACCGTGCCCGGGGCGGACATCCGGTTCGTCCGCGGTGACGTCCGACCGGTGCACGAGGCGATGCTGAACGCGGCCGGCAGCCAGAACGTCTGGCTCGTTGGCGGTGGGGAGCTCGTCGGCCAGTTCTACGACGCCGGCCTGCTCGACGAGATCCACGTGCAGATCGCCTCCGTCACGCTCGGGGCGGGGAAGCCACTCCTCCCACGAGTGATCGCCGACCCGCCGCTTCGTCTCGTGTCGGCGAGATCGGTCGGCACCGGCTTCGCCGAACTGGTCTACGATGTGCCACGACGCCCGTAGCGCCGCCCCTGACGCGACACCATTGCCTTCTCGCTCAGGTCGGTGATCGACGTCGGTGCTCGACATATGCAACCCTTAGGGTTGCATATGACGATAACGCCGCACGACCTAACGCGCAGCCTTTGGTTGCGTTGTTACTTCGTCGGGTCGTCCGCGGGATGCACGTACGTCAGCTGAAACGGGCCGATGGCGTGCACCTGCACCTCGGTGATTCCCCGCGCGGCGGCGAAGTGCGCCATGTTCGCGCCCGCCGTGACGAAACCATCAGCCTGATGCGCCACGAGCGTTTCCTTCGAGAAATCCTCGCCGAATCCGAGGAGGAACGTCCCACGAAGCACCGTGATGTGCTCGTCGGTCGGGTGAGTGTGTGGGGGTAATACGTAGCCGTTTGGAAAGCGAAGGCGTACGGTGAAGATCTGCCCGGCCACGCTCGGATCGCCCTGCACGACGGCGAACTGCGCACCCGCCGGAAAGATCGGCGGCGCCGGTCCCCAATGGATCTGATCGTCATGATCCATCCTGTGAACCGACGCTACCGAGTGACTCTCAGCGGCGGATGCTGTCTTCACACCCTGCGCGGTGATCCTGCTGCTGCCGTCGTCGTTCGAACAGGCGGCGAGCGCGAACATGGCGACGAGCGCGGCGCCAAAACTCAGGCGTTGCAACATGTTGTAGTACCTCCAGAAAGTTGTTCTCCACGAATGGGGTGTGCGTCAATGCGCTCCCAGTCGTAGCGACACGTCGAAGAGGCGTACCGCTGAGACGCAGGTTAGGGCGGACTGATCGTCCGGTTATCGTCCGCGGTCGCGTCTCTCTGGGCATCATGGTTAATCGCCTTTTCTTCCTCGGTCCCGTCAGCCTGACGGGGCCGGATCGGGCATCGGTTCGTCGGGCGGTCCAACAACGCCGGCTCGCGTTGCTGGCCCTGGTCGCCGCATCGCCGGGTGAGTCCGTGAGTCGCGATCGGCTGCTCGGTCTTCTGTGGCCGGATCGCGACGAACGCTCAGCACGGCATCTGCTCGCGGACTCGCTCTACGTCCTGCGACGGTCGCTTGGCGACGACGCCATCATCGCGTCGGGCGAGTCGTTGCGACTGTCGCCGGATCTCATCTGGACCGACATCGTCGAGTTTCGGAGGGCGCTCGCAGAGGAGCGTTGGCCCGACGCGCTGCAGCTCTACCGGGGCGATTTCCTCGACGGCTTCTTCGTTCGCAACGCGGTCGATTTCGATCAGTGGGCGATGGCCGAGCGAGCTCGCCTTCGCGACCTCGCGTCGCGAGCCGCGTCGACGTTGGCCGATCGATTGGGAAGGGAGGGTTGCATCTCCGAATCGACGATCGCTGCGGAGCGCGCTCTCGAGCTCGCACCGTGCGATGAGCGGTTGCTTCGGGATCTCGTCAGGCTGCTGATCGCCGCGGACAATCGCGCACGGGTGGAGGCGGTCGCGCGCAGTTTCGTCGAGCGACTCGCGCTCGAGCTTGGGGTGTCGCCTTCGGCGGAGACGATGCGGCTCCTGCACGATGCTCGGGTGCTGAGCAGCGAGGAACCGATCGTCGTCGTGCCTCCGCGAGCGCCGCGCTCACGTAGTGGCCATGCGATCGATTCGGTGACCGCAAGCATCATCGCACAGGGGCGATACCACTGGCACCGCCGTACGCGTGCCTCGGTCGACCGCGCGATCGCCTATTTCACCCGTGCGGTCGAGCGTCACCCGGGCGCGGCCGAGGCGTGGTGCGGACTCGCCGATTCGTGGGTTGTGATGGCGGGCCGCGGTTACGCACCGCTGGACATCGCGATCTCACATGGCGCGCCTAGCGCCGCTCGCGCCCTGGCACTCGACGACACTCTCTCCGCCGCGCACACGTCGATTGGAGGCGTCAACATCATGCGCCGACGCTGGCACGAAGCGGAAGCCGCGTTTGACCGCGCGACGCTCCTCGATTCCCTGAACGCGGACGCGCGCCAGTGGCTCTCGATGACCCGCCTAACGGGCTTCGCCGCCCGCGACGAGGCGATTCGGGAGCAGTCGATCGCGGCGAGTCTCGATCCCGTGTCGCCGATCCAGATGGTGATCCTCAGTTGGCAACGCTATCTGCGTGGAGAGTACGATCTGTCGCGATCGAGCATGGAGCCGGCGGTCGACCTCAACGGCGATCTCGAGGAGGGACACGCCGGCGTCGCACGCGCCGCGGCGCGATTAGGCGACGAAGCGGCGGCGATGACGACGATAACGGCCGGTCTCGCCAGGCGCGGTGCTTTTCGCGGAGATCTCCTGGCTGAGCAGGCGTCCGCACTCGCGGTGCTGGGCGACGCGCGTCGAGCGCGTCAGCTCGCGCGGAAGGCCACATTGCACGGAGCGATGCCGATCAACCTCGCGCTCGCGTGGGCGAGCCTCGGCGACGCGAAGCGCGCGCTGGAGTGTCTCGCGCAGGAAACATTTCTCGTGTACTGGGCGCCGCAGGCGGTGTGGTGGGACCCGCGGTTCGATCAACTCCGCGACGACGCCCGATTCCGCCGCGTGGTTCGCGAGCGGGTGCAGCGGGCATGGTCTCCGGAGTGGACCTGACTCGCGGACGGAATCCCTGTCGCGCTAGCTTTCGCGGGCCGTTCACTCGACTCCCGCCACGCCCTCGCGAATGCCGAGGATACCGTATTGCAGTGTCGACCCCGCGGGGGGTCAGCGGCGCACTCATGAAAGCTGATCGCGCAAGCCGGACCGCTCACCTGGTCGCCCTCGGCCGCGCCCTCGCGGACGCCGGCTTGTCGCATGTCCCTGGTTTTCGCGACCCGACCGCGCGCGTTTTCCTCACCGAGAAGGGGAAGCAGAGCTTCGCGAAAACCGAGCGGGCATTTCGAGCTGGGAAGCGTGGACTCGCGCCTGACGCCGCGCGCGTGATGGCCGACTTGATCGCGCTTCGTACGACGGCGATCGACACGGCGGTCCGCGACGCGATCGCCGGCGGCGCTACGCAGCTCGTCATCCTCGGCGCGGGCTACGACGGGCGCGCGTGGCGCTTGAGCGAGCTCTCGGGTGTGAAAGTCTTCGAGGTCGATCATCCCGCTACGCAAAGGCAGAAGCGCGCACGCGTGGCAGAGCTGCCTTACCCCACCGGCATCGTCAGCTTCGTCTCGATCGACTTCGAGCGCGAAGCGCTCGGGGCGGTGCTGGATCGCGCGGGACACGACCCGTCATCCCTAGCTTGCTGGATCTGGGAAGGCGTCGTCATGTACCTAACGCGTGAGGCGATGCACAGCACGCTCGCGGGTATCGCCGCCCGGAGCGCGCGCGGCTCGACGCTGATCGTGAACTACCACAGTGGTCAGCGTGGTTTCGTTGCCCGCCTCGTGTATCGGTTGCTCGGCGAGCCGCAGATCAGTGCGTGGACACGCGAGGAGATGGCGGCGGATCTCGAGTCCGCAGGCTTCGTGGTCCGCGAGGATTCCGGCATGGGCGACTGGAACCGCCGATTCGCCCAAGGCGAGGCGAAGGTCGAGCGGGCGTCCTACATGCGAATCGCGATTGCTGTTTCAAGGGGTGTTTCAAGGGGTCAGAGCCCTTGAATTTTTGTGAAGAGCCGAGGAAGGCGGGGATCGATCCACAACAAGCTCGGAAGCGGCTATGGACACCAGGCAAACGATCACGCAACTCTATCGTGACTACGAGAGTGGGAACCTGGCCAACATCATGGCTTCGCTCCCGGATGACTTCCGCTTCGAGTGGCCGTTCGA
>JAJKIV010000278.1 GCA_021154285.1 Gemmatimonas sp.
CGGGTTTGCCGCGCAAAATGTATCCACACGCGGCCGGTATGGCCAGACTTAGGCGGGAAGCCGAGTTACGTGACTTTTCGTGGTCCTACGGCGCGATGGCTGAGATCTGCGCGGTGTCACGAACGGGACGGCCATCCGGGCGAACGGCGGGGCGGAATCGGATCTCCGACAGCATCTCGCGGACGCGCTTGTTGTAGCCGCCGTCCTTGGAGGGATTGAAGCTCAATAGGGTCGCGTTGCCGAGCGTGTCGACGTCGAAGTATGCCACCAGCGTGTACGGGCGCACTTTTCCCGGAACGGGGATCGGCAGGATCGGCAGCATTATGACCGTCGGCGGAAAGATCTCGGCGTTGCCGCCGCCTGTGCCGGGACCGTTTCCGGAGCCTTTGCCTGTTCCATTGCCCGAGCCGACCCCTCCGCCCGTACCCGATCCGCTCCCGTTGGTCCCGTCGTTGCCAGAGCCACCTCCAGCGCCGGTAACCTTGCTTGGGTCCGTGTTCGCGTTGGCAGCTGCGGGTTCGGGCTTGATCTCCAGGGCGGGCTGCACGGGGTCGGGCGGCTTCGGCTTGGGCGGCTCCACCTTCGGCACGATCGGGACGGGCTTCGGCTCGACCTTCGGCTGAACCGGAGCAGGAGGCGGCGCCATCTGCATGTAGCGAAGCCGCTCGCGCGCGTTCTCGCCACCCGTGCCGCGCGTTCCCCCTCCGCCACCACCGACCGGCCCTGGGCCTCCCGCTCCCTCGTTGTTCGCCTGGATTTCTCTGGCAATGAGGAAAGGCGGGGCGAGCAGCAGTACGATGATGAGGACGTGCAGCAGGATCGAGATCACCGCACCCGTGGTCTTCCCTTCCTCGCGAATCGGTATTCCGATCGGAGGTCGGTACGGCGGGCGCTTCGGCCTCGACTCGTCGCGGTGGTCGTTCGGCAGCGGCTGCATCACGGTAGAAAGTAATACGGCGGAGAGACCCGAAAGGGTTCCCTCCGCCGTATTGACGATCGAGCGGCCTGGTCCGGCCAGCCTGCTTACTGCGGTGTTGCGCCCTTATCCTTGGGCGGCACACCGATGACCTTCACACCGGCCTGGCGCGCCATATCCATGGCGAAGATCACGTCCTGGTATTTCACCTTCGGGTCGCCCTTGATGAAGATCAGCTTGTCGGGGCGCGGATCGTAGATCTCTTTGAGCCGCTTCGTGAGGTTGTCCTTCGTGAGCGGCTCCTTGTTCACGGCGAAAGCACCGTTAGGCAGAACCTCGAGGACGATCTGCTGCGAGACCGCGTTCGCCGGCGCGACGGCCGGGTTCGGGTCAGGCAACTGGATGTCGATCGCCTTGCGTGCCATCGGGATGACCATCATGAAAATGATGAGCAGCACGAGGAGCACGTCGATCATCGGGGTGACGTTCGGCTCGTTGGTGAGCCCGCCACCGCCGCCGGCAGACATGGCCATTAGGGTTTTGCCTCCTTCTTCGCAGCACCTGGCATGATGTTGTCCTCCCCAATGGTGGACATCGTGCCCGGACGCTGATCCGTAATCAGACCCGTCACGCGTACGCCTGACGCTGCCGCGATATCGAGGGCGTCAATCACCTTGCTGTACTCGAGCCCCTTGTCAGCCTTGACGTAGAGGATCTTGTCGACCGTGCGCGCGTCGTAGATCCGCTTCAGCTCGTTCGGTAACGTCTCGTTCTTGATCGGCTTCTTGTTCAGGTAGTACTGACCAATCGCGTCGATGCCGAGCACCTGATCCTGATCCTCCTCGGGATGCGGCTTCAGGTTGACACCCTGCGGGGGCTGTGCGTTGAACCCGGAGTTGATGGCCGGGATAACGATCATGAAGATGATGAGGAGGACGAGCATGACGTCGATCATCGGCGTCACGTTAGGCTCAGCCTTGACCGCGGGTCCTCCTCCCATGGACATCGCCATCGTGTACCTCCTTCGAGGGCGAGGTGATTACTGCGAGATCGGCGCGTTGCCGCCAGCGGCGGTGTTGAACTCGCGCGTGAAGCGCGAACGGCCGAATTCACCAGAGACGCCCTTGATGAGGTAGTCGATCATTTCCTTCGACGAATACGTCATCTCGGCCGTGAGGTTGTCGATCTTGGTCTGGAAGTAGTTGAACGCCCACACCGCCGGAATGGCGACGAGAAGACCGAACGCCGTCGTGATGAGCGCTTCGGCGACACCAGCCGAGATCGCGGAGAGACCGCCCGAACCCGACGCGGCCATGCCCGTGAACGCGTTCACGATACCCATCGTGGTGCCGAGCAGACCGACGAACGGCGCCGTTGCACCGACCGTCGCGAGCACGCCCAGACCGCGCTTGAGCTGCACGATCGTCATGAGCATCTCGCGCTCCACCGCACGCTCGGCCGAGTTGATGTCGGCGACCGTGACGGAGCCATCGAGAATGAGCGGCTTGATCTCGGAGAGCGCGCCACCGAGGACGCGGGCGACGTGTGACTTCTTGTAGCCTTCGGCGAGCTTGATCGCTTCCGTGAGGTTGTCTTCCTCGAGGAACTGCGAGAACTCAGGCGCGAACTTGCGGGTTTCCTGCTGCGCTTTGCGAAGGCCCCACCACTTCTGGATCATGATGGTGAGCGAGTACACGGACATGATCGCGAGGACCCACACGATGCCCTTCGCGAAGTAGCCCATCGAGTGCCAGAGATCGATCAGCGACAGATTCATAGTGGTTGTCTCCCGGTGAGCTTACTTCGAAATGCTGAACGTGAACGGCTGTTGAACGAGCTGCTTCACTTTCCTTCCGCCGACTTCCGCAGGAATGAACTTCATCTGCGGCAGCGCGTTCTTCACGGACTGAATGAACATGTCGTGCGACGACTTCAGGATCTTGAGCGAGCCAGGCTCCGCCTTGCCCGTCGTGTCGACCACGAACTGCGCGAGGACTTCGCCCTCGACGCCGGCCTGACGCAGCATGTCAGGGTACCGGGGCGAGATGGATCCTGGTGCGGGAACGACCGGCTTTTCGACCTGGAACTCGAAGTACGGCTGGTCGCTCTGCACGACTGCCTTGCCGCCTTCGACGCCCTTCGACGTACCACCGGCGACGCCCTTGCCTGAGAAGTCGCTCTCGTCGGTGACCTTCTTGCTCAGGTCGATGTCCGGAATTACGTCCGGGATCTCGACCGGCGCAGTGAGGACCTGGAAGCCCTTGGGCGGCGGCGGGGCGACGACCACGTCGGGTGGCGGCGGCGGAGGCGGCTCCTCCTTTGGCGGCGGCTGGTCTTTCGGAGTCTCGACGAAGTCGATCTTCTCCTGTTTCGGCTTTTCGTTCCTGATCGCCGCATTCGCCGTCGCGTAGACCGCGAGGCCAACGAGGATCGAGTGAACGACGACGCTCGTGACAGTACCTCCGCCGCGCCTTTCCTTCTTCGGCTTGGACTCGAGCAGGTTGTTGAACATGCACTCTCCCTAACGCTGGACGAGATACCCGAAGTCACTAGCGGGATTCTAGCCGAGAGAGTTATCAGCGGAATGGAAAACAGATTAAGAAACGGTGAAACGGGAATTACGATTCATTAGTGCGGGTGGTCACATAACGCCTCGGGTCGCCACATGCGAATCGGATTGAGCAGCGTACCATAAGATGTGCACTGCTAGGTGGTTAGACCGCTTCGCGGCCAAACCGCTGGAACCGCGGATGGAACGGCTCGTCCCGGGCTGCGTTTCATTAACGAATCACGCGCGGGCTCATGCTCATGCATGATCATGGTTCCGCGGGAGCCCCTATTTCGGTCGGTGCGGGCTGCTGGTTTTTCGCATCACCGCGGGCTTCGACAGCAACGTCCCCAGCGATCGGTAATGAGACGGTGAACGTCGATCCACGGTGCAATCGCGATTGCACCGTCAGCGTGCCGCCATGGGCCTGCGCGATCCACTGGCTGATGGCGAGACCCAGCCCGAACCCGCCCCGCTCGGACAGTCTCGAGCGCGCGCGGTCTGCACGCCAGAATCGCTCGAAGATGTAAGGCAGGTCGGCGGCTGCGATGCCGATCCCGGTATCGCGGACGGCAAACTGAACCTCGCCGTCGCGATGACGCAGCGTCACCTCCACGGATCCGCCGCGCGATGTGTACTTGATCGCGTTGGTGACGAGGTTGAGGAACAGCTGCCGCAGGCGCAGGCGGTCGCCGAGGACGACCGCTCCTTCGACGGTCGGCAGCGACACGCGGAGCCCGGAGTGCTCGCCCAGTATGACCGCCGTCTCGAACACATCGTGAACCAGCGGCTCGAGCGGGAATGCCTCACGATGCAGGTCGAAGCGCCCTTCGTCCGCGCGAGCGAGCGTGAGCAGGCTGTCCACGAGGTCCGCCATCCGCGTGGTCTCCTGGAGCGCCTCTTCGAGCGCGACGAGATGCTCGGTGGACGTCGGCGAGGAATGCATTGCGCGCTCGACGTCGGCGCGAAGCACAGCGAGCGGTGTTTTCAGCTCGTGGCTCGCGTCGGCGGTGAATCGGCGCAGCGCGGCGAACGATGTCTCGAGACGCGCAATCATTGCGTTGAGCGTGGCACCGAGTCTCGCGAGCTCGTCACCAGTCGTCTCGACCGGGAGGCGACGATGCAAGCTGCGGCCGTCCGATATCGCCTCCACCTCGTTGATCATCCGCCCGACTGGCTCGACGGCGCGGCCGGCGATGAGATAGGCCGCACCCACCGACGCACCGATGATCAGCGGTGCGACGACGAGGATCGTGGCGAGAAATTCCCGCACCCAATCCGCGGTGAGATCCACCTCCCGTCCGGCAACGACGCGGGTGACGCGCGTAGAGGGATCCGTTTCCGCGAGCGCGACGAGCAGGACGCTGCTATTCCCCACCGGGACCGGGAAGACCTGTTTGCCGGGTGTGAGGCTCACGGCTTCGCGCATCAACCGGTCGTAGTCTCCGCTCGACGGATCGCGGGACTGAAGCAGGCGGACCGACGGCGACACATAGAGCGCCTTGCCGACCGAGTCCATCAACACCACGTAGTCGGGCAGCCCGTCGAGGATGGCCGCGACTCGCGGCGTGATCTGGGCAGAGGTTTGAACGAACTGCTGCGTGCCGGCGCCGATCACCTGACTCGTGCTGGTCGTGACCGGTTCATTCGCGGTCGCGGCAAACCGCAGCACGCGGAGGGCGAGGTCCGCTTGCACGGCGACCTCACGCCCGATCTCGCGGCGCGCGATCGCCCGACGCTCGCCAAACAGCGCGACCGAGTAGAACGCGACGCTTCCGAGCAGCGCACCCGCGTATGCGACGGTGAGCTTCGCGCGAATTGTCGCCATGCGTCACCCTTTGACTACGTACCCGACTCCCCGGACCG
>JAJKIV010000279.1 GCA_021154285.1 Gemmatimonas sp.
ATCGAGCGGTTCCGTATCGCCTGAGGGTGCGCTGTGCGGAAGGGGCGAACCGCGACGGTGTTCCGGTGCGCCCTGCCCGCGGCTCTTCGGAATCCGCCGGCGGTAATCTGCCAGCGGGTTTCGTAGGGCATATGTCCCGGTAGCCGATGCTCGGCCCGCACGGCTCCCATGTCGTCGTTCAGGCCGACCAGCACCTCTTAATGCGCCACGATAGTATCCCGGTCGAGTGCCTTGAGCACATCGAGTTCCGCCTGGCAGCGGCGCGCGCGGCGCACCGCGATGCCGAACGCGGTGGTCAGACCAATCGCTGTTGCGACCGCCTCCAGCGCTATCACTGCAGCGAGACGCTCCACGAGCTGTGCATCGGGACGTTCGGCAGCGACAGCACTCTCATGCTCGAGGATTTCCAGGCCCACTAGCGGGCGGATACGTCGGCGCTTGTCACGTAACGCGTGCGATGTCGCCACATTATGGGCGACTCGATATACCCAGGTGCGGAGAGCGCAACGCCCGTCGAATGCCGCCAAGCTTCGCCAGAGAGCGAAATGGATGTCCTGCAAGAGATCCTGCCGCCGATCCGGATCCCTCTCGTGCCCCTGGGCCAGCCGGACAAGAGAACGGCCCAACACGGAGACCGCTTCGTGGTAGAGCGCATCCTGATCCGCGCTAGCGGGCCCCGGTGTGGGTGATGGGGTCGGATCTGGAATCGGCACAATGATATGGTCGTCAGCGACGACGACCTTACAGAAAGGCTCCAGATGGCTGCTAGGAGTCCATCTTGCAGATGGCTCGCAGCTCTATCGGCGGCCGATGCGAGGCCGGACGTGTAACCAACCGCCTTCGGCCCCGCGGCGGCCTAACGAACGCTGACGCTGTAGCAGGGTCTATTGAATTGCGCTCGCTTCACGAGCACTCTTATACGACCCCTGGCAGCTTAGCTAAGGCGTTAGGCGGACTAACATTGTTGACGCGACTGAATCCGAAGTCAGGCTGCAACGTCATCGAACACGCCTTCAGATGCCGCGCATCTACCACCTCCTGGGCGCTCTCACACTCGGCTGCACTCGTGCGCAAACTACATCCAGTACCGGTCCGGTGCAGATGCCCGAGCTCCGCGCGGAGATCGAACGAATGGTAGTCGTTGACCAGGCGGTCCAATCACAGATAGGTGAGCGGCAGGCGGCCGGGCAAGCGGTGGGACCGGCGGACTTTGCCAGACGCGATTCCGTTTTCTCGGCAAATACGGAGCGGATGCGCGTCATATTGGCGAAGTACGGATGGCCGGGTCGACGTCTCGTCGGCGAAGCGGGATCACACGGCGCGTGGCTTCTCCTCCAACACGCTGATCAGGACACCGCGCTGCAGCGAAATGCCCTCGCGCTGTTGACGCGCGCTGTCAGCGCTGGTGATGCATCAGGAAGAGACCTGGCCTACCTCGCTGACCGAGTCCGCATCGCCGAAGGGCGCCTGCAGTTGTACGGGACACAGCTCGACTACGACAGTCGCGGGTGCGCTTCACCGAAACCGAGTGAGAATCCCGCGCAACTCGACGCTCGGCGCGCCGCGATGGGACTCGAACCCGTCGCGGCGTACATCGAGCGTGTGATGGAAACTCTCGGCCGCGCCGAACAGTGTCGTGCAAAGTTGTGAGGCCGACCTCGGTTAGGCACGCCGCCTAACGATCGTTGCACTTGAGGATGCCATTCATTTCCAACCGCCAAGAACCGCGATGACCGACGAGTCGTACGACTATAATGCGAACTGCCGCCACTGGCCTGATGCCGCCGGTCCGTTTCCCGTGGGCACGCTCGATTTCGAGGTCACCGACTCCATTCGCAGTTCTCAGTACGCACCAGTGCCGACCGTCACCCGCCGCTTGTACGTGAGGGCGTGGTATCCGGCAGGTGACGTGACCGGCTATCCCCGCCGGCCATACTTCACCGAGGCCGAGGTGGGTATCGTCCCGGTCATGTCGCTCCAGCTGCTTCGGCAACCGCCCGACGCGTTGCGTAACGCCGTCGGGCTTCCGAGCAATGCCTATGCCGAGGCGCCGCCGGCGGATGGGCTGTTTCCCGTTGTCGTGTTCAATCACGGATACCTGTCGTACCCCGCCCAGCACACCGCGTTGTTCGAGCACCTCGCCGCCAACGGATATGTGGTGCTCAGCCTGGGCCACCCGTGGGAGAGCGGCGGCATCGTCTACCCGAACGGCGATGCGGTTGTCGGATCGCGGCGCATACTCGAGGACATGATGCAGATCGGCCGGGCGTTAGGCGCGATGGCCTCCTACGCGGCTCCGACACTGACCGCCCAGCTCGACGCATTCCGCGAGTATGTCAAGATTTT
The DNA here is from genome assembly GCA_021154285.1 of Gemmatimonas sp. GTDB lineage: Bacteria > Gemmatimonadota > Gemmatimonadetes > Gemmatimonadales > Gemmatimonadaceae > JAJKIV01. The sequence goes on from JAJKIV010000279.1 coordinate 2,347, forward strand.
GCGGACCACCTCCGCGGGGCGGCTCGCGCCTGTCTGGCGCGACGACGTCTACTTCGTGCTCGACCGGCTCGAGGAGAATGCGATTCCCTCCGCATCATCAGTGGCCGGGATGATCGATCACGAGCGCCGAGGATACATGGGCAAGTCGTTCGGCGCGTATATCGCGGGAATGCTGGCGCAGGGTGACCCCCGATCGCGCGGCGTAGTACACCTCGACGGCGGATTGTGGTCCTACGAACTGGCAGACACGGAGCTTCGCACACCGTTCCTGACACTGGGCTCCGATGTGTGGGAAGACTTTCGGAAGATGCCGGAGCTGCCTCTCGGCATGGACCCCAGCGTGCGCGAACCCCTCGGCCCTCAGACTCCGGCGGCGGCGGACCTCGCGTACGAGCGGCTTGCTCGGGCTGGTCTCCGCTCCGACGGCTTCCGCTTCGTCGTTCCCGGCATTCGGCATAGTGGCGTTTCCGATCTGCCCGAACTGGCAGGAGCTCCGGTGCTGCGTGCCAAGCTCGGGACGGAGGCCGCGCTCACCGCATTCACCGCGATCCAGAACGACCTCGTGAGTGGGTTTCTCCACCGTTACGTGAAAGGCGCGCCATCGGACTTCCCAGCACGCGCACTCGCCACACATCCCGAGCTGATCGTCCAGGACTTGAGCTGGCTTCGCGAACGGGCCCGGACGGAGCTTCACTAGAATTTGACTCGCGCCAGCGGCCTAACGAACGCGGGCACGTGATCGGCCGTGTTGCAGGCACGTCCTCAGCGTCGCAAGTTCAGGTGCCGCAATCGATCTGCTGGCGGCACCCGCACCCCTGCCTCCTACCGCGTGACCGGAGCGGATCTGCTCGCCGAGCTACAGGCATCGCTCGGTGCCACATACACCTTCGACCGCGAGCTCGGCGGCGGGGGAATGGCTCGCGTGTTCCTCGCTCACGAGCGCGGACTCGGGCGACCGGTCGTCATCAAGATACTGAATCCCGAGCTGGCCGAGGGTATCAACGCCGATCGCTTCGAGCGGGAGATCAGGCTCGCTGCCTCGCTGCAGCAGGCGAACATCGTCCCGCTGCTTTCCGCGGGTCGCGCTGCGCGGCACGCGTACTACACGATGCCGTTCATCGAGGGTCTATCGCTTCGCGACCGGCTTTCCCGCGGCAGCCTCCTCCCGATCAGTGAGGGCGTGAGTCTCCTTCGGGATGTCGCCCGTGCACTGGCGTACGCGCATGAGCGAGGCGTCGTCCATCGCGACATCAAGCCGGGAAACGTTCTGCTTTCAGGTGGCACGGCCGTCGTGACTGATTTCGGGATCGCCAAGGCGCTCACTGCCGCGCGTGACGATAACGCTCCCGCAACGCTGACGCAGGCGGGGATAGGCATCGGCACGCCAGCGTACATGGCGCCAGAACAGGCCGCCGGCGATCCGGGCACCGACCATCGGGCGGACATCTACGCGTTCGGGTGCCTGGCCTACGAGGTGTTTTCGGGCAAGCCGCCGTTCGAGGACGACGCGCCGCATCGTGTCATCGCGGCGCACTTCGCGGAAACGCCGCGACCAGTAACGGAGCGACGGGCTGAGCTCTCGCCGACGATCGCGGCGCTCATCGCGCAGTGTCTGGAGAAGGACCCGCGACGTCGTCCGCAGAGCGCCGCCGAAGTGTTGCAGTTATTGGACGTGACATCGACGTCGCAGCCCGTGGCTGTGCGCCGTCGCTCGCCTGTGGTCGTCGCGGTTGGGGTCCTCGCGATTGCCGCGCTCATCGCCGGCGCTGTCTATCTTGGCTCGCATCGTCGCGCTGCGGGTGAGGCCGTTCCATTGCAACCGTTGGCGCTCGCGGCTATCCCGTTCGAGAACGTCGCGCACGACACGGCGCTTCAGTACCGCGCCGATGGCATCCGCGATGAGATCCTGAACGGCATGAGCGGAGTACCTGGGATTCAGATCGTCGGCCGAACTGCCGCCCGACGATACAAGAATCTCGACACGCTCGACGACCGTGTAGTGGAACGCCAGTTGGGCGCGCGATTCCTCGTCACCGGCACATATCGACAGGACTGCGGCAGGATCTTCGTCTCGGCGCAGCTCAGCGATTCGGTGACGGGAGGCGAGCTATGGTCGGACTCATTCGACAGTGGGCTGACCGACTTCAGCTCGCTGCCCGGCAAGATCTCGCAGACGATCGCCGCGACTCTCCGGGCGCGCTACGGTGGGCGCATCGGTGGAGCGAATCGCGGCCCGCGCATCGCGGGCACGACGAACCCGGCCGCGTACGAGAAGTACCTCATCGGACAGGCGCAGCTGAGGCGCCGTGGATCGGGGGTGCAGCAGGCGGTGTCGAGCTTCGAGGAGGCAATCGCGCTCGACCCCAGGTTCGCGCGGGCGCACGCGGCGCTGGCAATACTGGACGCGAACACGGGACAGCTCTCCAAAGTCCTACACGGAGTCCAAGCGCGCGATCGAGCTGGAGCCAGACAATTTCGAGGCGCGCCTGACCTATGGCCGCACCTTGTGCAACACGGGAAAGGTTGCCGACGCGCTCGAGGAGTTCGCGCAAGCGAAAAGCCTCGAGCCGGTCTCACCGCTACTTACGTCCTGGACGTCGTATGCGCTGTATCTGAACGGCCAGACTGATTCCGCCTGGAAGGGAATCGAGCAGGCGATGAGCCTCGACTCGACGTTGTTGCCTGTGATCAACACCGGATCGCTCGTGGCCATGGCGACAGGTCACAACGATGTCGCGCGTCGGCTGATTGCGGTCGACTTGCCTCTACGCCTCATGTCGTACAAGCCGTACGTGCTGGCGAAGCTGGGCGACACGACGGCGGCGCTGCGACTCGTCGCGGCGATGGAATCGCTTAATCCGCGCCCGTGGTTCACCGAAGCACAGCGCGCGACGGTCAGGCTTGCAATCGGCGACAGTGCCGGCGCACTGGATGCGCTCGAGCAATCGGCGCGGTCGAGCGGCGGCCTGGGGTTTGTGATGATATCGCCCGCCGATGCAGCGTACGATCCGGTGCGACACACAGCGCGCTTCGCGGCTCTGATGCGTCAGGTGGGGTTGGACCTACAGACGTTCAACGCGCTACGCGCGAAACGGCCGCCGTCGTGAGTGACTCGGTCGAGCCGCACACCCGCTTCGTCGCTGGCGAGGACGTAGAGCCGCGTCTCGCGGCGCGTGTTGAGCAGCGTCGCGTATTGCCTGAACTCGGGCATGGTTTCGAGCGTGCACACGTCCTCGTACACGCGTACCGGTGAATCAGGCGCCAGCAGCGCCCTCGGTTGGAGGACCGTCAGCGGAAACCGGTCGCCGCCCGTCCATCTGCGATGCGGTCAGCGCGTCGAAGATGTGGTTGCGGTGCGACTCGGCGTTGTGATGCACGCATCGCAGCGCGCTGCGCGGTCCCGTCGCCCCCATCTGCACGTTGAGCATGTTGATGCACCGCAGGATGCGCGGTGTCAGGTTACCCATGTCGCCATGTTCGTCGAGTCGGCCACCGTCACGCTTGGTGAGACCCTGAAAGGTCTTGTTCAAGGCGCCGCCCGACGACCTGGCGCCCGTGTTGGAGCGCATGTCGAGCACCTTGAGGGGTCGTCACTATGACCAGCTCCACTCAGCGGGGGCTCGCTTTGAGCCTGGCGGATGTACAAGCATTCGTCGAA
>JAJKIV010000280.1 GCA_021154285.1 Gemmatimonas sp.
GCAAGCACACCGGCGGCCGCATATCTCGCCATCGCGCGGTTCACAAGCACGTTGCGGTGCGGGCACACGTTTCCCAACCCCGCCAACCAGCCTAACGCCACGGCGGACGCCGTGTTCCGGCGCACGCCGAGGGTCCCGTTCTACTTTCGCTGGCTCGACGGCCGCATGATCGTCACCCACGACGCGTCGGCGGAACGTGCGTTCCCGCGAGGCACGGAGGTCCTCGCAATCAACGGGGTGACCACGGCCACGATACTGTCGCGCCTCCTCGAGTACGCGCGCGCCGACGGCGCCAACAACGCGAAGCGGCTCGCCAATCTGAGCGTACACCCGGCGGAACGCTGGGAAGCCTTCGACGTCTATTTCCCGCTCCTGTTTCCCCAGGATTGGGGCCAATGGTCATTCGAGGTTCGCCCGCCTGGCGAGTCTCCTCGTAGCGTTCGGGCCGCTCCCGCGACGGTGGCGCAGCGAATGGCGGTGTACGACAGCCTTCGTCGCATTACGCGCGACACGACGAGTCCGCCGTGGACGTTCCGCATCGAGGACGACGGCCTCGCCACACTCGCCATGCCGAGTTGGGTGACGTTCAACGATCGCTGGGACTGGCGAGGCTTCGTCAACCGCGCGTTCTCGGAGCTGGCTGCGCGGCGCGCGACCGCGCTCGTGGTTGACCTTCGCGGTAACGAGGGCGGCACAAGCGTCGGCGACGTGATCCTCGCCCACCTGACGGACCACGAAATCGTCCCGACCCAACTCCGGCGCTACACGCGCTACCGAGCCATCCCCGCCGACCTCAAGCCCTACCTCGACACGTGGGATCGCTCCTTCGATGACTGGCGGTCCTCGGTGACGTCGGCGCCAACCCCGCCGGGCGGTGGCGCGGGTGGCTTTTTCCGCCTAACGCATTCCGGCGACGATTCCGCGAGTAGCGTCATTCGTCCGGTCGCACTGCGATTTAGCGGCAAGGTGTTCGTGCTCGTTGGCGCGGACAACTCGTCGGCCACTTTCGAGTTCGCGCTCGCGGTGCGCGAGCAGCGGCTCGGGACGCTCGTCGGGCAACCGACCGGTGGAAATCAGCGCGGAATCAATGGCGGCGCCTTCTACTTCCTCCGGTTGCCCAACTCCGGCGTGGAGGTCGACCTTCCACTGATCGGGTTCTTTCCGCCAAACGACCAGCCCGACGCGGGGCTGACGCCCGATGTTACCGTGCGCGTTACACCCGAGGACATCGCTGAGGGCCGCGACCCCGAGGTTGCGGCAGTTCGCACGCTTGTGGCGGGGGCGCCGACTGGGCCTGGTCGGGGCAGGAATCCGCGCTGACGACGATCGAGTGTTTCAGACGGGGTCCAGATATTCAAGCTCAGACATTGACCATACCTAGACACTGGGTTAGCCTCACCGCATGCCCGCCCGGACCAATGACGGTGATGAGTCGCGCTACCCCGTCCGCGTCGTCACTGCCCGCACCGGACTCACGGCCGACGTCCTCCGGGCGTGGGAACGGCGGTACGGCGCCGTGCGGCCGGACCGCTCGGGAGGCCGTCAGCGTCTTTACTCCGAGGAGGACGTCCACCGGCTGACGCTCCTGCGTCGGGCGACGCTCGCCGGCCACAGCATCGCCGAAGTGGCGCGGCTCCGCACGGAGGCGCTCGAAGCGTTGGTGGACGAGCCCCACGTGGACTCGTCGCGGGCGGCGCCCGACATGGAGTCCGCGGTCGTGCGCACCGCGCTCGCGGCCGCGGAGCGCCTCGATGGGCCGGCGCTCGAAGGAACGCTCAAGCGCGCCGCGTTGGCGTTAGGCACGGGCTTCGTCGATCGGATCTCGCCCCGGTTCCTCACCGCGGTCGGTGAGCGCTGGCATGAGGGGGCGATGAGTCCGGCGCACGAGCACCTCGCGACGAGCGTCGTCAGGCGCGTGCTCGACTGGTTGCTGGACGCCCACGTCCCGCCCGCGCGCGCGCCGAGGCTCGTCGTCGCGACCCCTGCCGGCGAACACCACGAGCTGGGCGCGATGCTCGGCGCCGCTGCGGCAGTCGCCGAAGGTTGGGCCGTCCTCTATCTTGGCGCAAACCTTCCTGCATCGGATATCGTCGCCGCCGCGCAGCAGGTACGAGCGCGCGCGGTGGCGCTGAGTGCGGTCTACAGTAACCGCGGCGGCACGGTCACCGAAGTCAAACGGACGGCGCGCACGTTGCCGCGCGGAACGACGCTGTTTGCTGGCGGGCGAGCGATCGACGCGAGCACCGACGCGTTGCGGCAAGCGGGCGTCCGCGTGCTACCCGACATCCCGGCGCTGCGGCGTGCGCTTCGGCGGCTGCGCACGGGGGATGCGAATGACGACGCGGACGGTTCGGTGCCGTGAGCTTGCTGGCGCTGGCGCAGGTCATTGCGCTGATCGTGGTCTGTGCGCGACTCGCCCGGGGCCGGCGACGCGTTCCACCAGTCGAGCCGCGGGAGGACGGCGCGGAGGCCGGCGTGTCAGGCACGTCGGTATCCGTCATCGTGCCGGCGCGCAACGAGGCGCGACGCATCGGCCCGTGCCTCGGCGGACTGCGAGCCCAGGGCGCGCCGCTCGATGAGGTGATCGTGGTCGATGGCGGCTCGACCGACGGCACGGCGACGTTGGTGGATGAGGCGGCGTCACATGACCCGCGCATCCGTCGCCTGGACGAGCCACCGAGGCCAGCCGGGGTCGTTGGACGGCCGTGGGCGATCGCCGCCGGATGTGCGGTTGCCCGCGGAGAGTGGGTGCTCATCCTCGACGCTGACACGTCACCGCGCCCCGGCATGGTTGGCGGAGCCGTTGCGGCCGCGCGTCGTCTCGGGCTCGACGTGGTGTCGTTCGCGCCGCGCATTGTCGCGCCAGGCGCGGGAGCACGATGGCTGCAGCCCGCATTGCTGGCCACGCTCGTGTATCGCTTCGGGCCCCCGAGCGCCGATACTCCCGACCCCCAGCGCGCGATGGCCAACGGGCAGTGCCTCCTCATCCGTCGCGACGTCCTCGAGCGCGCCGGCGGCTACGTCATCGCCGCGCGATCGTACTGCGACGACGTGCGAGTCGTTAGGCAGCTCGCCGCGTCCGGCGCGCGTGTCGGGTTTCTCGACGGGCCTCGGCTGTTCGACGTCGAGATGTACCCGACGGGGCGCGAAACCTGGCGCGCCTGGCCGCGCTCGCTCAACATGCGCGATGCCAGCAGCGCGCGCTGGCGGGGGCTCGACGCGCTGCTCCTGATCCTCGCGCAGGCGCTGCCGGTCCCGGTGTTACTCGGCCTTGCCCTCGGCATGCGTACCGGTTGGCGCGGTTCGGTGCTGGTGCTCGTTGCCGTGAACACGGCGCTGGTCACCGTGCGCGTGCTTCTCGCCGCCGCCACCGCCCACTCGTTCGCTCGGCGCGGGCTGGCGTACTGGTTGTCGCCGCTGGCCGACGCGCCGGCGGTGCTGCGCGTCGTCGAAACGATGGCGTATCCCCCCCCGGGAATGGCGCGGCGAGCCGCGTCCCCTCGCCACCACGGGCTGACGTTAGGCGACCGCTGCCCGCGGAACGAGGCGATCGAGCACCTTCGCCGAACAGAGCACGCCCGGAACCCCGCCACCCGGATGCGTGCCGGCACCCACGAAGTACAGCCCCTGCACGTCCGGCGACCGATTGTGATAGCGGAACCACGCCGACTGCGTGAGCAGCGGTTCCGGCCCGAACGCGGCACCATCTGCCGACCGCAGCGTACGCTCGAAGTCGACCGGCGTCAGCTGAAACGATGTCGCCAGCGCCCCGCCGAGCCCGGGAAGCAGCCGCCGCTCGAGCGCATCGCGGATGCGCGCGAAGTAGGGCTCGCCCTCTCGCTCCCAGTCGATGCGCGCTCGCGTGTTCGGCACCGGTGACAGGACGTACAAGGTCTCGCACCCGGGTGGCGCGAGCGACGGGTCCGTGCGCGTCGGCGCGTGCAGGTAGAGAGAGAAGTCGTCGGCGAGGACGCCGCGGCGAAAGACATCGTCGAGCAGCCCGCGGTAGCGCGGGCCAAGGAGGATCGTGTGGTGCGCGAGGGTGGGCCACGTGCGGCGGGCGCCGAAGTAGCCGACGAACAGGCTCATGGATTGCCTAACGCGCGACACGGCGCGGTCCGTATGACGCGCCCGGTGCTCGGCGCCGATGAGTCGCGTGTAGACGAACGATGGATCCGCGTTGCTGACCACGAGCGCCGCCGGCACCCGCTCTCCGCACGACGTGCGAACCGCGACCGCGCGTCCCCGCTCGACGACGATCTCCTCGACAGGCGTGCCGAGACGGATGTCGACCCCGAGCTCCTCGAGCAGCCTGACGAGCGCATGCACGATGGATGTCGTCCCGCCGAGCGCGAAATGCACGCCCCATTTCCGCTCGAGCCAGTGGATGAGCAGGTAGATCGCGGGTGACCGAAACGGGTCGCCGCCGACGAGCAGTGGCTCGAACGTCAGCGCCTGACGAAGCCGCGGGTCACGAATGTGCCGAGCGACCAGCCCGTGCACGCTGCGCCAACTCTGCAGTCGCAGCATCGCCGGCAAGACGCGCAGCATATCGGAGAGTCGATGGAATGGCTTGTCGGCCAACTGCGTGAAGCCCGTCTCGAAGATGCGCTCCGCGAGCCGAGCGAGTCGCCGGTAGCCATCGACGTCGCGCGGCTCGAACCGCGCGATCTGCGCGAGCAGGCGCTCTTCGTTGCCCGTGTAGTCGAATGTGCTCCCGTCGTCGAAGTGGATGCGGTAGAACGGATCCACGGGCACCAGCGAGAAGTAGTCGCGGGGATCGCGGCCGACGAGCTCGAACAGCTCGGCAATGAGGTGTGGCGCGGTGATCACGGTCGGGCCGGCGTCAAAGGTGAACCCGTCCCGATGGAAGACCCGGGCGCGGCCGCCCGGCTGGTCGAGCGCCTCGAGCACCGTGACCCGCCACTCCGCTGCGCGCAACCGCACCGCGGCCGCCAGCCCTCCCAAGCCGCTGCCGATAACGACGGCCTGTCCAACGGTGTGTGATTTCATGTTGGACCAAAGCTGGACAAATGCAGTGCAGTAGTCAAGATTGTGTCTAGTTATGTCACCCAACCCTGACACCGGCATCGCCGGCTTGACGTCGGTCGCTCATCCAAGAGCGAAGGCGAAGCAGCCCACGCAGGAACTCCAGCGCGAGCGACGTGCGTCGATCGATCGCCTCGGGCTCGCGCTCGTCTACGTCGTGTCCGTACTCAGCCTCGTCGGCTTCGTCGGGTTCGGCCTGCACCCAGAACGGCTCGCGGCCGCGCCAAGTGCCGCCGCGGTGTATGGCTGGATGCTACTGTGGGGTCCGCGCGCGCAGATCCTCGTCGCATTCGCCGCGCTCGCGCTCTTCCTCACGCGGCACGCCGCCGCGCGATGGCTGCCCGCGTTAGGTGCCGTCTACCTCCTCTCCCTGCTCAGCGAGCTGGCGGGAACGACCGTCGGACTGCCGTTCGGTCCATACCGCTACACGGACGGCCTTGGAGCGAAGTGGCTCGGCCACGTACCGGTGCTCATTCCGCTCTCGTGGTTCTTCATGGCACTGCCCTCATACGCCATCGCACGCTGGCGATTCCCGACGAGCATCGCGGCACGCGTGGTCGCCGGGTCGCTGGTTCTGCTGAGCTGGGACCTCGCGCTCGACCCGGCGATGAGCCTCGTGACGAAGTACTGGGTGTGGGGCGTGGACGGCCCCTACTACGGGATGCCTATCCTCAACCTCGTCGGCTGGTACGTCACGGGGCTCGCGTTGATGATTGCGTTGAGCGCACTGCGTGCCGACCGCTGGATTGCGCGGCTTCCGCTCCGCTGGCTAGTCGGATTCTACGGCGCGAATCTGCTGCTTCCGATCGGGATGAGCGCTGCCGCCGGGTTGTCGGGAGCGGTCGCGGCCACAGTCGCCGCCATGCTCGTCTGCTGGTTCGTCGCGGGCCGTCTGCCGGCCCCTAACGAGTGATCCGATGAGCACGCACCCACTCAACGCCGCGGCGAACGGCGCGCACGACGTCGCACTCCTCGAGATGCCGGCGGTCGCGGAGCTCACGGCGCCGAATTCGTACATGGCGCGCAACTCACGCTCGTTCCATTTCGCTGCCGCGTTCATGCGGCGCGCCGAGCGCGAGCGGACCGCCCGCGTCTACGCCTGGTGCCGGTTCACCGACGACGTGGCCGATGCCACCGGCGACCCCGCGGTCGCCGAAGCGCAGCTGGACAGCTGGCTCGCGTGCTCGCGCGCCGCCTACGACGGCCAGTCGTCAGGCATCCCGTTGATCGACCGGGTCATGGGTGACATGGCCGAGCGCGGCGTTCCGTTCGCGTACCCCTCTCAGCTCGTGCACGGCGTTCGCAGCGATCTACGTTTCGTGACACACCGCGATCTGGACGGGCTGCTCATCTACGCCTATCGAGTTGCCGGCGTGGTAGGGCAATGGCTGAGTGAGCTTCATGGCGTTCGCGATCCCTGGATGCTGGAGCGCGCGGCGGCGCTCGGGCAGGCGATGCAGCTCACGAACATCGTCCGTGACGTCGGCGAAGACTGGGACCACCGCCGGTTGTACATCCCGCTCGAGCTGCTCGAGCGACACGGCCTCTCGGCGAGCGACATCGGCGCAATGCGGCACCGTCTGC
>JAJKIV010000281.1 GCA_021154285.1 Gemmatimonas sp.
CGCCGAATCGACCTGGCCTCCGGGCTTTGGGTCAGCGCGGCGGACCAGAAGCGCGAGTTTCGCTCGTCCCAGTTCACGAGGCGGTTGTAGACCTGATCCGCTTCGCGCACGACGGCGACCAGCCCCGGCGTCGTGCGTGTTGCGCCGTCGAGCCATCGCGCGTACGCACGGAGCGAGTAATACAGCTCGGTGGTCGATCGGAAGTGCGCGTCGATCTTCGCGCGCTCCTCGGCCGAGGTCCAGGGCAATCGCGCGTCGAGGCCGAGCCGAGGTTCCGAGTGATCGGTCGTGTCGTGGTCGAGCGCGGAGTACCGCCAGTTGAGACCACGCAGCCAGAATGTGTCCTCGTCGAAAAACAGCCGGCCGTGCTGGTCCCGCATCCAGCGGGCGAACGCGAGCTGACCGGACCGCGACGTGTCGGCCGCCAGGGCTGCGGTGCGCGCCCATCGCCGGGACTGGTCGGGATCGGTCGCCGACACCGAGCGGCTCGCGGCTGCCCAATCGCCGGCGGCGGCTCGACGTCCAGCGATCGTTAGGCGTGCGTCGTTCCCGAGCGGCGACGCCTGCGCGGACGCCAGCGAGTCCACGATCGGCTGCGGGGCGAGGACGCGAACGAGATACGCAGTGGGGGGAACACCAGGAGGTGAAGCCGCGAGCGCCTTCCCCCAGTCCCCACGCAGCAGGTGGATGCGAATGCGGATCGCGCCGAGATCGTCGTCGGAGGCTTCGATGCGGTCCGCCTGCGCCGTCGCACCGTCCAGATCTCCTGCGTCGAGCAACGCGAGGAGCCGCAGCTTGGCCCATAGCGGCGTTGGCGCAGCGGGACGTTGCGGGAAACGCGACGGAAGCGATCGCGTCGACTCGTCAAGCTTGATCGCCTGCCAGAGGAGGCGCTCCTGCATGGCGATTGCCCACGGCTCGCCGGCGTGGGCTTCTGTCGCCTGCCAGTAGGCATCCCACTGGTCGGGCGACACGCGCATTTCGGTAACGAGCGCCGTCCGAAGCGGCCAACCGAGCTTCGGGTCGTCAATCGATTCCGGCAACACACCTTGCTGCACGAGGTAGCGCATCTCGCCCAGCACGCGCTCGCGATGTCGCGGATACATCGATAGGAGCTCGTCCCACGCACCGGCGCCATCACCCTTGAAGTACAGGAGACGCACTCGCGAGAGCCGTGCGTAGTCCGCGAGTGGGTGACTCGAGAATCGTCGCAGCCAGTCGGTGTGCAGCTGCTCCAGCTCATCCCAACGCGCGGACGGTACGCTGTCTCGAACGGAGCTTGCCCACCCGTCCGGAATGCCGGTGCGCATAGCCTCCTGAAGCGCAACGAACCGGAGCGACGCGAGACGAGGCGAGCTCGCGTGCGCGTCCGCGTAGCCACTCGCCTCGCTCCGCGTCAGCCGACGGATATCGACGGCGCCCCGGAGGACCTCGGGCAGCGCACCGCCCGCGGCGAGCGCTTCGCGAGCCGCCGAGTCACTCGAGAAATACCGCGCGGCGGCAATTCTATCGCCCGGCGTTAGGCTCGGCGCTACGTCCACGACTTCGACCGCCGTCCGAAGTGCCTCGGCGTAGGGTGACGCGAGGCCCGCTGGCAGGTCGAGGACATCGCTCACGACGCGTCGCGCCGCCGCGTCAGCTCGGGCGTAGTCGCCCTGCTCTATCGCATGCACCGCGTCACCAAGCTCCTCGCGCTCGTACCGTCCCGACACCGTGTCAATGTCCGTCGCGGATGGGTAGCGCTCGCTGTCGTACGCAAACGCGAGCAGGCGCCGGACCGAGTCAGGCATCACTCGACGGAACGGCTCCAGAAACCGCAGCTCGAGGCGCAGGTGCGATTCGTAGTCGTCGTCGTAGAGCGTGCGCACGAGGTAGTCGTGTACCGGGACGAGCGGCCGATCCACGATGTCCGCGCCAGGCCCGCCGCATGGGAACGCGGGAACAGCCACCAGTGCCAACGCGACAACGGCAAGGACGAATCGCTTCACTTGATCGGCTCCAGCAGGTGTACCCACGACGCGCTGCCGGGAAAGACCCACACGCCACGAAACCACCGGCTCCCGCGCATGATATGCGGCGCCTCGAACCATGCCTGGTGGTCGGTCATCTCTCCGTTCGCCAAGCGTCGCTCGAACGCGCCTATACCAAGACGAAACGGCATGCGTTGTCGTGACACGAGCCGTTCGACTTGCCACGCGTATGGCAGCGACATGCGGTCGCCGGTATCGAAGACCTGGAGGATGTGGCCGGCGACGTTCGCGCGAAACAGATCGCCATACTCGGCGTGCCGAACGTGCGAGATGAGGCTCGTGATCCAGACCGTTCGTCCCGCGAGTGCGCCCCGCGACAGGATCGCAATGGCCGCGCTCCACCGGCGAAGGAGACGCTCGGGACAGTCGTAGTCGAGCTGCACTTCGCTCACGGTCACACCCGAACGTTGGGCCGCGGCGAGCATGTCACGCAGCACCGCGCCAACCGCGATCGCGACGGCACTGTCGCTCTGCGACTGCCACACGCTCGAAAAGCCGTCATCGAAGCGCACGACGAGAGCGGCGGTCGGTCGTCCGGAAATTCGAGGCGACAGCGCGAGCTGCGACTGGACTTCGCCGTCACGAGACGCGCGGATCGTTCCGATCCACACGGTCGGCACGAGATTGGGAATCGATCGCGCCGCGTCGACGAACAACGCCGAGTCCGCGGATGACCAGATCCACTGCCCGATCTCCGTTTGAGGCGAGACAGGCCGGTCGCACGCCGACGGTGCCGCAATGAGCAACGCGAGGATGAGGCTTGCCGCTATCCTCCTCGCGACCGTCACGATGGTCATGGGCGTGACCCTGCCGGAGCGGCGCGCGTTAGGCGCGCCAGCAACGCGCTACTTGTGGCGGTACGTGATGCGCCCGCGCGTCAGGTCGTAGGGCGAGACTTCGATCGTCACGTGGTCGCCCGCCAGCACGCGGATGCGGTTCTGCCGCATCTTGCCGCCCAGCGTCGTGAGCACGTCGTGGCCTCCGTTGACGGTTACGCGGAACGTCGCGTTCGGCAACACTTCCGCGACCGTACCTTCCATCTCGATCGCACCTTGCTTCGCCATGCACCCTCTGGGGTTGTGTTTTGCCCTCTGGCCCGTGGAAGCTGGGCAGTCTGGCGCGGCACCGCAAGCGACCCGTGTCACACGTGCGAGGCAACCACTCGCGGGTCGCTCAGCGAGTCTCCGTCGACGCGCGCGGCAGTGGGTCCGGCATGTCGGCGGCGACGAACGCCATGACTGCCATCGTGGCGACGCAGCGGGCCATGTCGTTGGGGTCGAGCTTGTCGATCGTGTCGGCTTCGGTGTGATGGTACCAGAAATACTTGGTACCATCAACGTTCAGCCCCAGACCCGGAACGCCGAGCGCCACGATCGGGCCGATGTCGGCGCCGGCACCGCCCTTCACGATCGTACCTGCGTCGATCCGATCGAGCAACGAGGCGATCTGCTTGACCAAGTCGAGCGCGGCGTCCGAACCGGAGAAGCTGAAGCCCTGTGGCTTGAAGACGCCGCCATCCGATTCGATCGCCAGCACGTGCTTCTCGACTTCTCCCTTGTGCGCGTCGCGGTACGCCTGCCCGCCACGTCCCCCGTTCTCCTCGTTCGTCCATCCTACCACACGGATCGTCCGTTTGGGCTTGAGTCCGAGCCGCTTGAGGAGTCGCACAGCCTCCCAGGCGACGACGACACCGCCGCCGTCATCCATCGCGCCGCGGCCGACGTCCCACGAGTCGATGTGGCCACCGAAGACCACGACCTCGTCGGGTTTCTCCGAGCCAACGATCTCGCCCATGACGTTACGCGACGGCGCATCGGGCAGCGTTTTCGCCGACATGGTCAGCTTCACACGGACACGCTCTCCACGATCCACGAGGCGATGAATCATCTCGGCGTCTTCAACCGTGATCGCGGCGGCCGGAATGCGCCTAACAGTCGAATCGTACGACATCCCGCCGGTGTGCGGCGTGCGCTGCGAGTTCGGCGTCACCGACCGGACGAGCGCTCCCACCGCCCCAACCTTCGCGGCGGCGACGGCGCCGCGAGCGCGGTACTGCACCGTCTCGCCGTAGTTCGAGAACGGGACGTCGAACAGCACGATCTTCCCACTGGCCTGCGCGGCCTTCGCCGTGAGGTCACTGAAGCTGCCTACGACGAGAACGTCAGCGGTGATGCCGTCCGGAGGCGTCGCGATGCTGCCCCCCAGCCCGAGCATGGGAAGCTTCTGAATGCGCGGTTTGACCATCTGGGCCGACTCGTCCCCTCTGACCCAGACAGGCACCATCGCGCGCTCTCCGCGAACGTTCTGGAGCCCGTCCTCTTTCATCCGATCGATCACCCAGTCGATCGTCTGTTCCAGCGCCGGCGTGCCGCTCAGGCGATTTCCGAATTTCTCGGTCATCTCCGCTAGCCGGTTCCACGCGGTGCTGTCCTTCAGCGCCGCGTCGATGATGCGGTTGGCGTCGCCGCGGTACCGGTCAGCGATGGACTGGGCATGGACCGGACGGGTGAGCGTGACGGTGATGAGTGCGACGAGAGCCGACGATCGAATGCGCATCGAATCCTTTGGCTGGCTGAGATCGCCGCAAAGCTAATCGGCGCATCGGAACCTCGCCGCCGCCTAACGCGCCAACCGGGCAAGCACGCGGGCGAACCTCGGCTTTCGGCGTGGCCGCGCCAGCTCGTAGGCAGCGGCAGACGATGCCGCGATCGCCCCGCCGAGGAGGTAGCCGGCCAGGACGTCCGTGAACCAGTGCCCGTCGAGCCAGAGCTTGGCCAACCCGCTCACGCCGGGCACGATGAGCGCGACCGGCACGGCTCGAGCAGGCGACGCGAGTCCCTCACGCGCCAACACGTACGCGGTCGCCCACGCGACCGCCCCCGTCTGGAGGGCGTGGCCGCTCGGGAACGACGGTTCGGTCGGAGAGTGTCGACCCGGCGGCGGCGTTCTTTGACGCATGACCCGCTCCAGCAGCCAGGCAAGCGAGGCCGCGGCGGCTGACGCCGACGCGATCGGGATGGCAGCACGAGGGCCGCGCGATCGCCAGGTCGCGGCCGCCACGAGCCCTGCGGCTGGCATGTGGCCGTACCATTTGCCCAAAGGCGAGAGCGCTTCGGCAGCGAAACGGGTCGCGCGCCGTGGCCGTTTCGGAATCGCCTTTCGGACTGTCGCGTCGAGGTGACGCGTTCGATGCCGGCGGACCCTCCTCGCCAGGACCGCAAAGCCGATCACGGCCCCCACTCCTCCGCCGAGAAGCGCGGCTGGCAGCACCACCTGATTCTTTGTCATGCCGCGTCGCCCTTGCGACAACCGTACCGCCGGCGCGGCTAACGGCTCGCGACGTTGTATTTCTTGAGGATCTCGCGAACCCGGTCGAGCGGAATCGCGTCGACGGTCCTGCCGCGCGCCGTGACCGACGTGGCCATGAAGAGCGAGTTGTAGATCGACTCTTCCGTAGCCTCGACGACCGCCTCGAAGAGCCCCGACATCGCGTCGTTCGTGACGTCCTCCGTCGGACGCGTGAGCGGCTCGGGCCCCGAGCCGGCCGGCGTTAGGCGCCGGCGCACGGACGGCGCGGTCGAGAAAGCGATCCCGAAGTCGCCGGAGCCGTTCGACGCCGACGAGCCGGTTCGACCGAGTCCCATCATCGCTCGTGCGGCCAGCCGCTCGAGGTTTCGGTCAGACACGGGCGCATCCGTGGCGACGACCATCATGATCGAGCCGTCGCCGCGCTCCCGATCGAGCTCGTTCTTGAACGCATAGCGGCCGAGCTCCTTCCCCACGGGTGCACCAAGCACCTGCAGGATGCCGCCGAAGTTCGACTGCACGAGCACGCCCACGGTGTAGCCGCCGAGCGACTTCGGGACGACACGCGACGAGGTGCCGATTCCGCCCTTCCAGCTGAATGCCTGCGTCCCCGCGCCAGCGCCCACACTGCCCTCGGCCAC
>JAJKIV010000282.1 GCA_021154285.1 Gemmatimonas sp.
AGCTCGCCATCCAGGTGGATTGCTTGCGCCGTGCCAACTCGAACGGACGCGCGTTCCGTCGAGCCGGTGCCCTGGGCGTATATCGGAGTAACGCCAACGGCGAAGAGCACGCTAGCGAACAGCGGGCCGCGACGTCCGCTCATCTAGGAGCGTGGTTCGAGGATGCGTAGTGTTGGTTTGCCGTTCACGTCCTGGAGCGGGAGGTACACCCGGTGCGTCGCCGGATCCACCGAGACGCTGTGCGCATACGGCGCGCGGTACTCGCCAAAGGCCGCCAGCGTTCCCCGGCCGTCAGCGAAACGCTCCTCGAAGATCGACACCGCGCCGGATTCGCAGCCCACGTACAGCCGCCGCAGAACCGGATCGAGCGCGAGGACATCCGGGCCGTCAGCGGTGCGGAGTGTCGCGGTGATGTGCATGGAGCGCAAGTCGACGACGAGCAGCTTTGCATCTCCTTCGCAGGTGACGAACGCGAGGCGATTCGGCTCGTCGATCAGGAAGCCATGCGGATGGTCGCACGACATGGCGTAGCGCGCGGCAATCCGATCGCTCGCAGGATCGACTGCGACGAGCTCGTTCTTCGTCTGAACCGCGACGACGACGCAATGGGAAACAGCGTCGTAGTGTGTGTTGCCTGCCTCACCGCCGAGCGCGATACGGTCGGCGACGGTGTTCGAGCGGACGTCGATGACCAGGTCGATGCCGCCCGATTCGTCGGAGACGAACACCTTCTGCTCATGTGGCGCGTATGCGATGCCGTCAGGGAATCGGACGCCGCCTACGTGCGCCACGACTGCCAGTGTTCGATCATCCACCACGGCGACTTCATGCCGCCCCGTGACCGAGACGTAGACGCGGTGAAGCTCGGGAACGGCCCAGACGCCGGTAGCGCCGGGGAATCCGTCCGTGCTGGCGATAAGTTTTTGCGCGCGCGTGTCGAAGACGACGAGGCGGTCGCCGCGCATGTGCGAGATGTAGAGGCGCCCGGTCGTCGAGTCGAAGCTCTGGTAGTCGAAACGCTTGGCGGGGCCGGGCAGCGGTATGTTGGCGACGAGCGCGAGTGGTGCCGTGGTGGTCGCGGGGGCCTTCGCGTTTGGTGGCGCTGGCGCAGTCCACGTCGCGGGAGTCATCGAGCTCGGCGTAGCACTGCAGGACGACGCCGGAGCCTGACCGTGGACGAGCGCCGGCGCGACGAGGCTCCCGGCGAGCACGAACACGCTGGCGCGACGGCGCATAGAGGCACCCGACCCAGTCACCACGATTGCGGTGCCCTAACGAGTAGCAGGCTTCTGGGATTTCGTCGCATCGAGCGCCGCCCGGAGTCCCGTCGCCAATTTCGTGGCGTCGTCATTCGCCCAGAAGTGCATGAAGAACAGCCGTGGGCTTTCCTCCAGCAGATGCGAGTGGATCGATACCGCCTCGATCCCCTGCGACGTGAGCGCTCGGATGACCGGATTCACCTCGTCGCCCGTCATAACGAAGTCACCCGTGATCGCCGCCTTGCCGCCGCCGGTGGGCTGGAAGTTGATCGACGTCGTGAGTCCCATCGACGGCGGGATCTGCATGCCATGCTCCGAGATCGGCGCCGCGCGCGGGACGTTGACCTGATACACGCCACCGTTGACGCGGCCTGCATAGCCTAACGCCTTGGCGACGGCGGCGGTGTCGAGGTCGATCGCGGCGGGAGGCGCGGCAGGCGACGGTGCCGGCGCCTTGGTGAGCGCGATCGCGTCGCGCAGCGTTGGCGCGATCTTCATCGGGTCACCCTGGGCATGCACGTGCATGTAGTACACGCGGGGCGATTCACGCAGCAGGTGATGGTGAATGGCCGTCTGCTCGACGCCGCCCTCCTGCAGC
This sequence comes from Gemmatimonas sp., assembly GCA_021154285.1. Taxonomy (GTDB): domain Bacteria; phylum Gemmatimonadota; class Gemmatimonadetes; order Gemmatimonadales; family Gemmatimonadaceae; genus JAJKIV01. Next base: position 1,858 of record JAJKIV010000282.1, read on the forward strand.
CGCTTGATGACCGGCGTGATCTCATCCTCGGTCAGCACCAGGTCGCCCATGGCCACGACACCGCCCGTCACGGCTTTCATCGCCACCCAGCCACCTAACGCGAAGGCGGGTTTGATCGCAACGCCCGCCACGGTCACGTGCAGGTCGCTGCGCGGGAAGTTGAAGCGGTGGACATCGCCCGGCTGCACCACGGACGGCCTGCCGACCAGTGAGTCGACCGCCTTCCAGTTGACGGAATCGGCAGCGGGAGAGACGACACCCGCCGAGTGAAGTGCCGAGTAGAGCACTGCGTGCACGAGAAAAGTCATCCGGCCTCCTTTACGGCGAACCGATATGCGTGATTCAACTGGTATGCCAATCTGCAGTCGCTATCTGGGTCTGGCGATGATTCAACTGTGATACTAACATGGCCAAGGGTCCGCCACCGGTGGCAGGAGGCTATGATCGAAACGCCCGCCCGCGACACGCTCCTCCTCACGTGCCAGGACGTCCGCCGCCTGATGTCGCTCGACGAGTGCATCGACGCCGTCGAGGATGCATTCCGGCAGCACGCGCTTGGCCGCTCGATCTCGCCAGGCGTGCTCGGAGCGCATGTACCCGGAGGTGGATTCCATGTGAAGACCGCGGGGCTCGCGACCAATCGTGAGTCGGTATTCGTGGCGAAGGTCAACGCGAACTTTCCTGGGAACCCGTCGCGATGCAGCCTGCCGACGATTCAAGGCGTCATCGTGATGTACGACGCCAGCAACGGCAGACCGCTCGCTATTCTCGACTCTATCGAGATCACAAGGGTTCGCACGGCAGCGGCGAGTGCCGTCGCGGCCCGCTATCTCGCGCGCGAGGAGGCCGCTACGGTCACCGTCTGCGGATGTGGCGAGCAGGGCAGGAGCCAGCTCCGCGCCCTCACTCGCGTGCGACCGATCCGGCGGGTGCTCGCGTTCGATGCCGATTTCGAGAAGGCCGAGCGCTACGCGCATGATCTCTCGGCGGAGCTCGATACCGACATCAGTCCAGTCCGCGAGTTGGGCGCCGAGACGATTCGCGGCGACATCTGGGTGACGTGCACGACGTCGCGTGGGTGGTTCGTCGGGCGCAGCCACGTCGCACCCGGTTCGCTCTTGCTGGCGGTCGGCGCCGACAGCGAGGACAAGCAGGAGATCGAACCGGAGCTGATGGCGGCCAGCACGGTCGTGGTGGACATACTCGATCAGTGCGTTGTCATTGGCGACCTCCATCACGCCATCGAGCTGGGTGTGATGCGACGAGAGGACGTGCACGCCGAGCTGGCCGACGTAGTGTCCGGCAGGCGACCAGGGCGCGGGCGCGACGACGAGATCATCGTGTTCGATAGTACGGGCACCGCGCTTCAGGACGTCGCCGCCGCGCAGCTCGTGTACCAGCGCGCTGTCGCGACCGGAGTGGGGATGCACGTCGACCTTGCCGGCTCGGGCGCGCCTAACGTCCACCCCGTTGCGCACCGATGAGCCAGTCGCGAGAGTCGATCGCTGCGGGATGGGTACTCCTCATCCACCAGATCCCGCCGAAGCCGGATTACCTGCGCGTGAAGATCGGCCGTCGCTTGCAGCGGGTGGGAGCGATCGCCGTGAAGAATTCGGTGTACGTGCTCCCCGACGGTGATCAGTCGGTGGAGGACTTTCAGTGGATTCGCCGCGAGATCGTGGATGGCGGTGGAGATGGCTCCGTGTGCCGTGCGGCATTCATCGATGGCCTGACCGACGATCAGCTGAGAGATGCCTTCCGCGCGGCGCGCGATGCTGACTACGAGGAGATCGCCCAGGCCGCTCGCGCGATTCAGCTCCCAGCGCGCGCTCGCGGCCGCGACGCGACGGGCCGGGGCGAGGACGAGATCAGCCGACTGCGAAAGCGGTTCGCTGCCGTGGCGGCCATCGACTTCTTCGAGGCGACGGGACGTGCAGCGGCGGATAAAGCGCTGAACGCCGTCGAGATGAAGCTGGCTCCCGCGAACGTCAGGCAGGCTGTAGCGACATCGCGCGTCGACCGCGGGAAGTATCGCGCACGAACCTGGGTAACTCGCAAAGGCGTGTTCGTCGACCGCATAGCGAGCGCCTGGCTCATCCGCCGATTCATCGACCCCGACGCGCGCTTCCGCTTCGTCGATCCGGAGACCTACCGGCCGATGCCCGGTGAGCTCCGCTTCGACATGTTCGAAGGCGAGTTCACGCACGACGGGGATCGCTGCACGTTCGAGACGCTGTTGTATCGCTTCGGCCTCGAGACCGACCCTGCGCTGACGGCGGTCGCCGAGATCGTGCACGATATCGATCTCAAGGACGCGAAGTATGAGCGGCCGGACACGTCGGGCATCGAGACGCTGCTCACCGGAATCGCCCGCAACACCCCGAATGACGACGAGCGGATCGAGCACGGCGGCGCGCTGTTCGCCGCACTCTACGCGTCCGCGCGCGGCGCGGCCGGTTAAGGGTATTTCGCGGTGACGTGCAGCGGGCGCTCCTGGATTGGCCCGCGCGGCGACTGGCCTTCCGCGAGCGCAATGACCTCAGGGAGCACGAGAGCGGGTTGGCCGCCCGGTTCACGTCCGTCGAGCACGTTGTGCGGCATGCCGAGCGATGCCGGGAACGCGTAGACGGACACTCGGGCGCCGTGTGCGTCCCACTCCTTCGCCACCTTCAGTGCCCCTGACGAGCTCACCGTGCGATCGAAGTCGTTGAGCATGAACGCGAATTCGGCCGCTTTGGCTGGCTCCCGGTCTGCAGACTTCTCCACTGACTTACCAAGGCGCAGCACCTCGGCCAGCGCGTGCGTCGTGAATCCGGGGTTCCGGTCGGGTCGGGCGGTGTCGGGCGCCGAACGGCGGGTGACGTTAGGCAGCCGCTCGGTCAGGTTGATCAGAAAGCCCTCGAGGCGCGACGGTACGCGCCCCGCCTCGAGGGCCGGGGCGATCAGCACGACGCGTCGAACTTCCGCGCGGTGTTGCCCCATCCAAGCGGCCATCGTTCCGCCGACGCTCAGTCCCACGACGACCACCGAATCACCCAACGCGGACGCGACATCCACGGCGGAATCAGCTGTCTGTCGGAGCTGGACAGCCGTCATCCCGGCGAGCGCACGCGCGTCGCCGGAACGCTCGGCGTGGTGCGGGAGCCGCGGCACATAGACGTTGTCGCCCCGCTGATAGAGCGAGTCGGCGAGCTCGGCGAATTGACTGGGCGAGTCGGTGAAGCCGTGCAGGAGCACGTCAACGCGGGGTACCCGCATCCCGTGGGTCAGCAGGATGGTGCGGCCACCGGGTGCGACCACGCGGTCGTCCGCCGCCTGGCGGCGCTCGACCAGGCTGATAGCCGCTCGGTAATCAGCGGCCGGAACGGGGTGCGACCGTAGATCTCCCGAACGAAGCGGAATCGTAGCGGCGAGGCCCACAGCGAGGGCCAGGCGCAGGATCGCGTCGTCGAAATTCATCGAAGCAGAAGCGAAGCTGAAACGTTGAGACTGTGGTTTGACGATCCATCCATCACCACAGTATCAGGGGGCGAACCTAACCCCGATATGTACGGCGAGACCCAGGCGGGAGGTTCAACGAACGGGTGGCGTTCCTTGCATGGTCGGGTGCTCGGGAACCGTGAACCCGTGCTGACGCAGTATCGCTTGCCCTTCAGGCGACAACAGCGCTCGGACAAACGCCCGCGCTGTCACCTGATGCGCGGCGCGGCGCGGAATCGTAACGCCG
>JAJKIV010000283.1 GCA_021154285.1 Gemmatimonas sp.
CCGAGGCGTTAGGTAATGCCGAGCTCGTGACTTACGTCGCGCCATCGCATGCACTCCGCGACGTGGTCGCACGCGGCGCGGCCGCCGTTCACCCCGATGCCGTGCTCGTCGTGGCCAGCAAGGGCATCGAGCGTGAGTCGTTGGCCATCATGTCGGAGGTGGTGGGCGACACGCTTCCGCGCCACGCCGTAGTCGCGCTTTCGGGTCCGAGCTTCGCCGTCGAGGTCGCGAGAGGGCAGCCAACCGCCGTTGTGGCGGCGTCGGCAAACGAGGATGCGGCTGGCGTCGTTCAGCGAGCGCTGAGCTCCGATGTATTCCGCGTCTACACGCATGACGATGTCATCGGTGTGGAGTTGGGCGGGGCCCTCAAGAACGTCATGGCGGTCGCCACCGGAATCACGGAGGGCGTCGGGCTGGGGTTCAACTCACGCGCAGCTCTCATCACGCGGGGGCTGGCCGAGATGACGCGGCTGGGAATGGCGCTGGGGGCGAGTCAGGCAACGTTCGCCGGGCTTGCTGGCTTGGGTGATCTCGTGCTCACGTGCACGGGCGCGCTGAGCCGCAACCGCGCGTTGGGGATCGAGATCGGGAAGGGAAGTACGCTGGAGCAGGCGCTGGAGGGGAAGGACACGGTCGCCGAGGGAGTGCTCAACACGATCAGTGCGCGCGCGCTGGCGGAGCGCGAAGGAGTGGACATGCCAATCGTCCTGGCCGTTCATCGCATTCTGTTCGAAGCACAGCCACCGCGCCTTGCGATCTCCGAGTTGATGACTCGCGAGCTTCGCGCGGAGCAGGACTGATGCCGACCAAAGAGGAGCCGGTCCAGGAGTTCTTCTCGATCGGCGACGTGTGCGCGCTGACGGACCTGAAGCCGCATGTGCTGCGCTACTGGGAGAGCCAGTTTCGCTTTCTCAATCCGGCGAAGAATCGGTCTGGCAACCGCGTGTATCAGCGTCGCGAAGTCGAGCTGATCATGCTCGTGAAGCACCTCCTGTATACGGAGAAATACACGATCGACGGCGCTCGCCAGCGGATCGAGGAGCAGCGAAAGGCGGGTTCTCTGCGCGCCGAGGCTCGTGCTGCGCTCGATGTGCAGATGATCCGTGATCTCGAGCGACAGCTGCAGTCGATCGTGCGTGTGCTCGACGGAACGGAGTCGCCGCAGCCGGAAGCAGGGAGCGGCCGTGACGAGCCAGAGCCATCCGCCACGTGAGGAGCGAGCGCGTCGTCTGTGTGGTGCCGGCATTCGATGCCGAACCGACGATCGCGACCGTCGTGTCCGGTCTTCGAGCAGCAATTCCAGCCGCGTTCATTGCCGTGGTCGATGACGGATCCATCGACGGAACGTACGATTCGGCACGGCCTGTTGCCGACGTAACGGTCCGGCTCGGACGCAATTGCGGAAAAGGGGCCGCGCTGCGCGCGGGGTTTCGCGTCGCGGCGGAGCGTCGCGCGGACCTCGTGGTGACCATCGATGCGGACGGACAACACGATCCGCGGTACGCGCCGGCGCTGGTGGACGCCCTCTCGAGCGCGGACGTCGCGATTGGTGCGCGCGAGCGGTGCGGGGCCATGCCGGCCGGGCGGCGCCTAACGAACCGACTGTCCGCCGCTGCCGTCGCGCATTGCATCGGTCGAGAGGTCGCCGACGCGCAGAGCGGGTTCCGCGCCATGCGATCGCATCTCATCGACCAGGTCCGGCCCCGCGGCGATCGGTACGAGTTCGAGACCGAGTTTCTGATCCTGGCTGGACGCCTCGGGGCCCGCATTACGTTTGTTCCCATTCCTACGATCTACGCTGCCGACATTCCGAGTCATTTTCGGCCCGTGCGGGATTCCGCGCGGATCGTGACGACGCTCTGGCGATTCGGGATGGGAGCTCAACACTGATGCGTCTCCTCTGCACGAACGACGATGGGATCCTCGCTTACGGGCTCGAGTGTCTCGTGCGAGCTGCCGAGCCGCTGGGCGAGATCACGGTCGTCGCGCCGGACCGCGAGCAGAGCGCGACGAGCCACTCGCTCACGCTCCATCACCCGCTTCGTCCCGTGAAGCGAGGTGAGCGAAAATATCAGGTGGATGGGACCCCGACCGATTGTGTCATGCTCGCCGTTGAAGCGCTGATGGAGCAGCGGCCCGACTATGTTCTGAGTGGGATCAATCACGGTCAGAACATGGGCGAGGACGTTCTGTACTCCGGCACAGTCGCGGCGGCCATGGAGGGCCTGGCGCTCGGCATTCCGTCCATTGCGATCTCGTTTGCTGGGGGAGACCTCCGAGCTGATGTCTCATTGCTCGACGAGCAGGTCGACATCCTGACGCCGCTGCTCGCCCACCTGACGTCGCTGCCGCGGTTTCCGGCGCACACACTCCTGAACGTGAACCTGCCGCCCCGGCGCGCCGGCGACATCCGCGGTGTGCGCCTAACGAGACTCGGGCGTCGTGTCTACTCGGACTCGCTGCGGCCCATGGAAGATCCCTGGGGCCGGCGCATCTACTGGATCGGCGGCGGCTCCATCAATTGGGAGGCGAGCGGGGTCGGGTCCGACTTCCGGGCCGTCGATGACGGCTATGTCTCGGTCACCCCATTACACCTCGACCTCACCCATCGCGACATGCTTGACTCGGCGGAGAGCTGGTGGCGGGATCTGTAGGCCCGGAATACCGCGGCGCGCGCCGCCGACTGGTGGAGACGCTGCAGACCATGGGCATACGCGACCTCTCGGTGCTGCGTGCCGTCGATCTCACGCCGCGCCACGTCTTCGTGCCGACGGGCGTGCGACACCGCGCCTACGAGGATTCAGCGCTACCGATCGGCAACGGGCAGACCATATCGCAGCCGTCCGTGCATGCGCGGTATCTGGAGCTGCTCCACCTGACCGGAAAGGAGCGCGTGCTGGAGGTCGGCACCGGCACTGGCTACCAGACCGCGCTGCTCTCGAATCTCGCTGCGCAGGTCTTCTCCATCGAGCGGGTGCCGGCATTGTACGAGCAGGCACGTGAGATTCTCCGTCAACTCGATGTGCGGAATGTCTCAATGCTGCTCGGCGATGGCACCATCGGTTGGCGTGAATACGCCCCGTACGATGCCATCCTGGTCAGCGCAGGCGCTCCAACCGTGCCCGCGCCACTGCTCGACCAACTCGCGGAAGGCGGGACCCTATTGATCCCGTTAGGGGGCAAGGACGAGCAGACACTCGTCAGCTTCGAGCGACGTGATGGCACGGTCGTGCGGCGTGACATCGCGCCGGTCCGATTCGTCCCGCTCTTGGGCACGCACGGTTGGCAGGGATGACCTGAGGAGACCGGCGGCCGTATCGCTTTGAAGCGTACTCGATTCGGAGCCGCCGGATGGCCGATCAGAAGAACGACGACACCAAGACACCTTTCGCGCGGCGCGGCGCGCGGCCGTTTGGAGGACCCACGAGTCCTTCGGCGCCGAGCCGCCCGTTCGTCCGCCCGGCGACAGTTCAACGACCAACCGCCGCGCCGTTCGTTGCGCCGGTCGTGCCGGGAAAGCTCGTCCTACGCAACGCCGCGCCGGCACCCGCCCCGAAAACGCCCACGCCAATTGCGCTGCCGTTGATCCCGGCGCCCAATATCAGCGCGACGCCGCTCTCGACCAAGCCGGTCGCTTCCCCGCTCGACGAGGTGTCGTTAGGCAGCGGCATCGACGGCCAGCAGCTGTGGGCTGAGAACATCACGGCGACCGATATCCCGGCAGGGGAGAGCGACCTGGTACCGGCGCCGGTTGCGTTCGAGTCGAGCGACACCGTGGTCGCCAGCACCACGCCTGCCTGGCTCGAGGACGACGTTGCTCCGGCAGAGCCGACCGCAGCCCCAGTCGAGTCCGAGATCACGCCGGCGATGGCCGATGTGCCGCCGCCGCCCGCCGCGGTGCAGCCGCTCTCGGAGGTAAACGGCGGCTACGGATTCGGAGAATGGACCGACGCGCACACGATCCCGGCATCCGATGAGATCATGGGTGTCCTGGCGGAAGAACCGGTGGCGCCGGCCATTGACTCGTTAGGCGAGGCGACGCCCGCCGCGGCTGACTGGACAGCCGACGCCGATCCCGCCTCGGCCGAGCTGCCCCCGCGATTCGAACTCGTGGCGACCAATCAGGAACCGGTGCCCGAGGTAAATCGGGAGGAGGAGCCCCAGCTCCCAGTTTTCGCGGCGGCACCCGCGGCAGCGTATTCGCCTCACATCGCGCGGATCGCCGCGGCGTTCGATCGGCTGGCGGACCGCGTGCGGAGCGGCGAGATTGACGTCTCGTCCATTGCGCCCGAGGCAACCGACGCCGCCGTTCTCGCCTCGGTACTCGCGGCGCTCCTGGGAGGGTCGCGCAGCCGCTGAGGAAGGGTGACGACGGTTCATCTCGAGATCGTCGGGAAAGTTCAGGGCGTTGGGTTCCGATGGTTCGTGCGCGAAACGGCACGGCGTTCCGGGCTCGCGGGATGGGTTCGCAACCACGACGACGGCCGGGTCGAGATCGCAGCCTCGGGAACACAGACTGCCATCGATGAGCTCACGAACGTCGCGCGAACGGGACCACCCGGCGCGCGCGTCGATCGCATCACCGAATTGCCCGTAGACGATTTGAGCGACCTCCCACGACCATTCACCGTCGTGAGGTAGGCGTTGACGTCCGGCACAAGCCCATCGAGTCGAACCGCCGACGACCTCCGTCGTGCTGTGCGCGACGTCCCGGATTTCCCGAAGCCGGGTATCGTCTTCAAGGACATCACGCCGCTCCTCGCGGATGGCGGATTGTTTCCGGAAGCGTGCGAGCAGATGGCGGCGCCATTCAAGAGCGCCGGGGTGATACTCGTCGCCGCGATCGAGAGCCGAGGGTTTCTCCTCGGCGGGCCGGTGGCGCAGGCCCTCGGCGCCGGGGTCGTCCCGATTCGAAAAGTCGGGAAGCTGCCGTATACGACGCGACGTGTCACGTACCAACTGGAGTACGGCACCGACGCGCTGGAGGTCCACGTTGACGCCTGTGCGAAAGGGGCGAACGTGCTGATCGTCGATGACGTCCTGGCAACGGGCGGAACAGCGGCTGCCGCCTGTGAGCTGATCGAGTCCGTAGGCGGCCGCGTCGTGGGATGCAGTTTTCTCATCGCACTGACGTTCCTGAATGGAGCCAGCCGTCTCGCCGGGCGACGTCTCGAGTCCGTTCTGGCGTACTAAGGCGGCAGCGGTTTCGCGGACGGAAGCAGAGCTCGGCGCGACTGATTCCTGACTTTCGTAGAACCCGATGCCCCAATAGGTTTGTTGGTCTGGCCACGACGTCGGGCACAGCCGTCTACGACGCCGTCCGGCGGCCGCCGCGCCCCTGTAGCTCAGATGGATAGAGCAGCGGTTTCCTAAACCGTTGGCCGCGTGTTCGAGTCACGCCAGGGGCACTGGACGCGTCTCGGTGGCTGGCGCGCGAGACGCAGGGCGCATTCACCATATCTCACGAGCAATGACGAAGACGGGAGCAGCAACGACCGGGCCGGCGTTCGAGGATCACGCTGAGTCGGTTACCGATTGGGCAAAGGCGAACGCCAGGCCGCTCGGGGTTGCGGTTGGGGTTGTGGCCCTGGCCGCCATTCTTTGGCTAGTGGGGAACCAGTGGCGGAATCAGCGAGCTGACGCCGCCGATGCGGCGCTGAGCCGCGCTCGCCAGAGCTTCGCTCAAGGCAACCTGCCGCTGGCTCAAACGGATCTTAAACGCGTGATCGCGCGCTTCAGTGGGAGCTCGGCTGGTAGCCAGGCCACCATGCTTCTGGCACAGGCTTATTACGAGCAAGGGAAGCCGGATAGCGGTCTGCGGGCGCTGAATGACGGAAAACCATCGAGCCAGGACCGGGCTTCGTTCGAGGCATTGAAGGCGGCTGGCTACGAGCAGCAAAAGAAGTACGCCGAGGCGGCCGAGCGGTATCAGGCAGCGGCCGGCATCGCGGAGGCGAAGGTCGCGAAAGACCGGTATATGGCTGACGCTGCGCGGACGTTGACTGATGCGGGCAAGAAGGCTGATGCCGAGAAAATCTGGTCTACGCTTTCGAAGGACAACACGTCAGCATATGCGGC
>JAJKIV010000284.1 GCA_021154285.1 Gemmatimonas sp.
GCGCTCACTAGCTACGGCGGCAGGCTCGGTGGGATTTTCGGGCTGCGCTTCGGCGGGGGCTACGATATCCGATCGCTGACGAGCTCGAACACGACCGGCGATACGGAGCGTGGATGGGTCGCCGATGCCGACGCAGTGATCTCGCCGGCGCGATTCCCCGTGATCGGGCCGCTCCTCGGCGGATTCCTGCCGACCTTCTTCTCGGGAATCGGCGCGGAAGGACTGCGGCGAACCGACGGCACCGGAGGTCAGAGCCTCGTTGGGAGTTATGGTATCGGCGTCGCACGTACGCTGGGATCGCTCTCGTTCGAGACGGAGGCGCGGCATCGGAGGCCGATCAACTGGACCGGGTCGTCGACCTCGTCGAGCGACGGAAGCATACCGATTCCAACCACTCGCACGGGTTGGGAGTACCGCATTGGATTCTCGATCGGGTTTGGCGGCAAGACCACGCCGCGCGGTATCCCGTCGATTTCGATTCCGACCGGCGCGGGCTCGGTGCGCCGCGCTGAGTCCGTGCCGACGGCCTCGGCGTCCGCGGTCATCACGACGGCGAATGGCTACCTCGGCACGCACTACACCTACGGCGGCTCCTCCCCGAAATCAGGCTTCGACTGCTCTGGGTTCGTGCAGTACGTGTTCGCTCGCAATGGCGTGACCCTCCCGCGCACGTCGCGCCGGCAGGCAACGACGGGTCAGTCGCTCGCCGCGAAGATGGACGGGCTGCGCGCGGGTGATCTCCTGTTCTTCTCGCAGAGCGGCGACGGTGTCGACCACGTGGCGATCTACGCCGGCAACGACCGCATCCTGCATTCGACGTCGAGCGGCGGCGGGGTGCGGTACGACGACCTCGACTCGCCGCGCGGGAAGTGGTTCCGGGATCGCCTGGTCGCAGCACGCCGAGTGTTAGGCGACGGCGCCACGTTCGTCGATCCGTTTGCGGTGACGCAGCTCGACTCGAAGCTCGATCCGCCGGACAAGGCGCCCAGGCCTTAGGCGACTGGCGGCGACGGGGGATGGGCGACGAGGGAACAGCGGCTGGATGCTGGCTGCTCGTGCTGGCTGCGGGCTGACGCTGGCTGCCGGACAACTCGGCGGCTCGTGGGGCTAATAGCAGCAGCTTGCAGCAAGCGGCAGTAGCACGCAGCCGTCGGCCGTCGGCTACCAGCTTGCAGCAGCTTACGGCCGGTACGTCACCCCGACATACACTCCCACTCGATGCTCGTACGGGAAGTCCCACGAGTACGCGGCGCCCGCCTTGATTCCGATCGCGGGGACCGCGAAGGCAGGCAGGGCCGCGAACGAGTAGTCGGCATCCACCCCGGCAACATGCTTCCAGTCCGTCAGGTTCTCGCGCGTGGTCGCGACCCAATAGAACGGTCGCACCGGACCTAACGCGGTAGACGCGCGCAGCACCGTGGCGTGGGTGCCGACGGCGAAGCCCGTTGGAAGCGCCGGCATGGGAATCCGCTGCGACAGGACCGGCGCGTCGACCAGCGGCGAAGGCCACCCTCCGATGGCGAAGCGCTCGTACGAGCCGCCGCCTGCGTCGCTTCCGGCAATGGTCGCATCGATGCGCGCGCCGCCAAAAGGCGTGGACAGGTCGGCCGTGAGCGTACCGAGTCCCCGGGTGAAACCGAGCCCTCCGTTCGAGCCGCGAGACCCGTGGGCGTATCCCAGGAGGTCCAGGCGGTAGTCGCCACGCCTAACGCGCGCGGCCCCGCGGGCTTCGCCGAAGACCAGCCCGCGACTCGCGTCGGCAAGGCCGTCCGTGCGATCCAGCTCGCCGTAGCTCCCACCGACGCGCACCTGAAGTCGCGCGTTCCCATAATCCCGCGATGTCGCCGTACTCACCGCGGCGCCGGTGTAGGCCGCGTCCAGCACGCCCGGCAGCGTCACGCTCGCATCCGCGAACGCCCGCTGCTCCGACGGACGCTGCTCGGCGCGGAACAGCGAGCCGTCGATCGTCAGGACGCCGGGAACGACGGCGCGGCTGCCACGCCATGACCCCGTGACCGACACGCCGCGCCACGTCGACCGCTCACCGAGAACACCGTTGACTGCGTAGGCCAATCGTCCCACGGGATCCAGCCCAACGAGCGACAACGACGCGAACGCGCCTTCCGTGGAATAGCTCGCACCGGGCAGCAGGCGATGCTGACGCGGCCCGACCCCATACGGAGAGGCATGCGCATGCACCGTACGCGGTAACGTGTCGACGGGCGCAGGGGGATTGGGGACCGCAGGCACGAGCGAGGCCGATAGCGTGACGGGCCTCCCCGTTCCGCTCGACGACAGCGCGATACGTCTCAGGTCGAGGCCTCGAGCGTGCAGCGCGAGAAAGAGGACCGTTGTGTCGTTAGGTATCGGGGCCGGCGCGGACACGGCGCTGGTCACGCGCGTTTGCGCGATCGATGTACCGCCCTCGAGGTCAATCACCTCCAGGTTCGGTATACCGCCCGCGTCGGACACGCACACGATCCGCCGGCCTCCAGGCAGAAAGGAAGCATCGTAGCGGTTCGCGCCATCGTCGGGATCGATGAACTGGACCTCGGTATCGCCGTCCGTCGACGTCAGCTCGAGGGGAATGAGCGCGAGGCGCCACCGGCCATCCCGTTGCAACGCAACGACGGCGCCGTGTCCGTCCGGCGAAACGCGCGGACGATAGTACGGCGACGACGGCGTGGCTTTGCGCAGAACCGCGACCGCGCCCGTCTGGAGATCGACCCGTACGAGATCGCACAGTCCGTTCTCGCATCGGACGCCAATCGCGGCTCTCCCGTCGGGCAAAGGATCAGCATCGCGAATCGACGCGCCGCGCGTGACGCGACGCAGCCCGCCATCACGATAGTTCCACACGTACAGGTCGCTGCGGTAGGCGCCATCGCCTAACGGGTCGTCGTGCGTCACGAGCAGTCGTGACGTGTCGGCGAAGAATCGAGGCGAATGGAACGGCCGCCCGGCCGATGGATGAAGCGTCGCGAGTGGCACTTTCGGCCTGGGGTCGCCTGGAACCGCGAGCACGTCCTGCGGGTCCAGCGCCAGCGCCCGCTCACGGGCGAGTCGCGCTCGTGCGGTGTCCACCCGCTCCTCGGCGTGCCACACGACCAGGGAACCTGGCAGTATGCGCGCCGGCAACTCGACGGCGATGAGGCCACCATCAGCCGAGACCGCCGGCTCACCCGTTGCCCAACGCCGACGCTGGACGAGTACGCCGGTGTCCAACCCCGCCGCCGCCAAGGTATCGCGAACCGTGAGGGCGCGACGGGTGAGGTCGACGGTGAACCGACCATAGAGCTCGTCCGGCGGCGCGCCGTAGACGCCCGCGAACGCCTCAGCGAACGTCCGCGGCTGACGTGCGCTCAATCGCCGCCAGACCGCCACGAGACTCGAGTCGCCGCGCTGCGCCACGAGCCACTCGAGGAACGCCGAACCGGCAAGGTACGCCATCGAGCCGGCTGCAAAGTCGCCTCCGGACGAAAGCTGCACGTAAGTCGGGAGCTTGCCCTCGAGCGCCCATTGGCGGAGATAGGCCGCGCGTGCCGCGCTGTGGGGTCGTCCACTACCCGTTAGGCGTCCCTCGACGTACGTCGCGTACCCCTCGACGGCCCAGCGCGGCGTGCGCAACGCGACCGGCCCGACGCGGAGCGGAATGAATCGCCAGAGCCGACGCTCGCGCGGATTGCGCGTTGGCCTCGCCAGATGCGCGATGTGCGCATACTCGTGGACGGCGAGCAGCTCGGGCCAGTCGCGATACGTACCAAGCATGCCGCCCGGGTCCGGCGGCGTCGGCCACAGAACGATCAGCGGGTCATCGAGCGGCGCGTTCGCGAATCCGTTCGATTGGCTGACGGGGTCGTCGACGATCACCGTAATGCGACGGTGCGGCGCGTACCCTACCAGCGCCGAGACCGCATCGTGAATGGTATCCAACCGAGTGGTCAGATCCTGCACCCACTCGGCCATCGGAGCCGGATAGTGCACCTCGAAGTAGCGCGTGCGCACGGTCATCCAGTCGAGCGCCGGACGCGCGACGTTCGACTGGGCGTTTGCCAGCCGCGTCATCCCGAACAGGGTAATGAGAAAAACGCGAAGAGTTCTGGCGCGCACGCCCAAGCAGTCGTTAGGCGATCTGGGCGCCAGTCGTCGGGACGGTCTTGGATGGCCTCCCGTCCAGCGCCTCACGCACCTGCGTGGCGAGCGTCTCGGCGGTAAACGGCTTCGCCAGGACCGATGCGGCGTTGTCGGTGCCGGAACCAGTGAGATCGCCGTCGTCGTTGTACCCCGACATGAATAGGATCGGCAACCCGGGGCGGCTCACCGCGAGCGCGCGCGACAGCTCTCGGCCACCCATGCCCGGCATGATCACGTCGCTGAGCACCAGATCAATCGTGTCGCCCTTCTGTGCGCAGACGCGGAGCGCCTCGTTGCCGTCCCGCGCTTCGAGAATCGCGTAGCCCTGATCGCGCAGCACGCGGCGAACGATCAGTCGGACCGCGTCTTCGTCTTCCACAACGAGCACCGTCTCGGTCCCGCGCGGCAGGAGGTTGTGCATGATGTGCTCCGCCTTCGCAGGAACCGCGGCGGACACCTGCGGCAGGATGATCTCGAACGTCGTCCCGCGTCCGGGCGCGCTCCGGACGTCAATGTGGCCGCCGCTCTGACGCACGATCCCGTATACGGTCGACAGTCCGAGACCGGTGCCCTTCCCCTTCACCTTGGTCGTAAAGAACGGCTCGAAGATGCGCTGCTGCGTGGCCGTATCCATCCCGACCCCCGTGTCGCGCACGGCAAATACGACGTGTTTCCCGGGGTTCACACCGGCGTGGCGCCGGGCGTACGCCGTATCGAGGTGCACGACCCGCGTCGAGATCGCGAGCACTCCGCCGTTAGGCATGGCGTCGCGGGCGTTGACCACGAGATTCATCACGACCTGCTCGATCTGGCCCCGGTCGGCCCGCACAGCGCCTATGCCGTTCTCGAACTGCGTCACGAGCGCGATGTCCTCGCTGATGACGCGGCGGAGCAGGCGCTCCATCTCGCCGATGACCTCGTTCAGATCGAGCACCTGCGGCTGCAGCACCTGACGCCGCGAGAACGCCAGCAGCTGGCGCGTCAGCGACGCCGCGCGCGCCGCGGCCTGCGTGATCTGATGGGCGTCCGACCGGCGAGGATCCTGCTCGGGCAGCGCGTTGAGCAGGAACTGTCCGTAGCTCGTGATGACCGTCAGCAGGTTATTGAAATCGTGCGCGACACCGCCAGCGAGCTGGCCAACGGCATCCATCTTCTGCGCCTGGCGGAGCTGCTCCTCCATCATCTTGCGCTCGGTGACGTCCGCGATCACCCACACGGTGCCGAGCATGCCACCGACGCCGCGCAGCGCGGCCGTCGACACGTAGACGTCGACGAGCGTGCCATCCTTTCGTGCGCACCGCGTCTCGTAGCCGGTGAACGAGTGCTCGCCCGACGCCGACATTCGACGCATGTCGTCCTCGAGCTGCTCGACCGGAACGATCGGGATCGGGCGTCCGAGCACGTCGCCGGCGAACCAGCCGAACATTCGCTCGGCCGCCACGTTCCACTCGCTGACGACGCCGCTCAAGTCCGTGGTCACGATCGCGAGCGGCGATGCCTGGATGAGCGTCTGCAGCGTGTCGTTCGTCTCGCGCAGCGCGCGCTCGGCGCGGTGGCGCTCGGTGACGTCGTGTGCCAGCGTTAGGCGTGCCGGGCGGTCCAGCACCGTCAGGGCGTGCGTCACCACCTCGACCGAGATGATGCGCCCGTCCTTCGTCCGGTGCTGCCACACGCCACCGTCGAACTCGGGCGAGTCCGGAGCGCGCGCCGCGACGAGGAGCTTCGGGACCTCGGCATCGGGCCTGATGTCCGTGATCCGCATGCCGAGGAATTCGCTCCGCGAGTAGCCGTAATGCTTGATCGCCGCATCGTTCACGGCGACGAACGCCAGGGTCTCGATGTCGTAGACCCACATTGGCAACGGGTTCGCGTCGAACAGGAGCCGATACCACTCTTCCGACGCGCGGAGCC
>JAJKIV010000285.1 GCA_021154285.1 Gemmatimonas sp.
ATCAGGCCGAACGCCACCATCCGGACACCGCGGCTGAGCATCATGCTGGCGACCTGTCCGCTCTGCGCCCCTAACGCCATACGCAGGCCGATCTCGTACGTCCGCTGCGAGACATCGTACGCGATGACGCCGTAGATCCCGATCCCCGCGAGCAGCAGCGCGAGCGCGGCGAACCCGGCCAGCAGCTCCGTGCTGAAACGCCGGCTCGCGACTGACGCCGCCACTACCGCATCCATCGTCTGCACCTGCGACACGGGTGTCGACGCACTGAGCTGGTGGACGACCTGCCGAACAGGACCCGCGAGCGCCGTCGGGTCACCATCGGCCTTGATCACGAGATTCATCGCCGCCGGCGTGTAATACGCACTCCGGCCCGCCTGGGCGTGCGGAAAGTACATCGTTGGCGGAATATCCTCCTGATATCCTGACGAACGGACGTCCTTCACCACGCCAACGACCGTCGCCCACGGCGCCTTCGGGTCCAGCATCTTGATCGTCCCGCCGATCGGGTTCTTGTTAGGCCAGAGCTTCTTGACGGCCGTCTCGTTCACGACCGCCACGAGCGGCGCATCCGCACGATCTCCCGCGATGAACTCGCGGCCGCGCAGCACGGGAATGCCCATCGTCCGGAAGTAGCCCGGCGTCACCTGCTGCGGCATCGCCGATGGCGCCTGACTCACCGGCACCTGCGGCGAGCCGTCGACGAGGATCGACCAGCTGCTGTTCCCGCCCGCGATCGGGAGGTCACCCACCGCACCGACCGACCTGACACCCGGCAACGCCTGCACGCGATCGGTGAGATCGCGGTAGAACTGGGCGATGATGCGCTGCGGTCCGCTCGGGTCGTTGAGCTCATTGGGGGGCTCGGGGAACGAGATACGCATCGCCAGCACGTTGCTCGTATTTAAGCCCAGCTCGATGGACTGGAGCTTCCACAGGCTGCGGATCATGAGGCCGGCCCCGGTCAACAGCACCACGGCCAGCGCCACCTCCGACACCACGAGCACCCCGCGCGCTCGGCCAATCCCGAACTGCGACGACGTCTTGCCGCCCTCGCGGAGCGTGCCGACCGTATCCCCGCGTGTGCCGCGCAGAGCGGGAATGAGCCCGAACAGCACGCCGGTCACCGACGTCACGAGCAGTGCGAACGCCAACACGCCCCCGTCGATCGTCACTTGATCGACGCGCGGGATCGACGCAGGTGCGGCGGCGCGCAATGCGTGCTGGCCCCACCACGCGAGCACGATGCCGAGCAAACCGCCAACGACCGCGTACGCCGCGCTCTCGGTGAGCGCCTGGCGCGCGAGCCGGCCGCGCGACGCGCCTAACGCGGTTCGAATCGCCAGCTCCTTCCGCCGCGCCTCGCCGCGTGCGAGCAGCAGGTTCGCGACGTTGACGCACGCGATCAGCAGGACGAATCCCACGGCCCCGAGCAGCGCAAGGAGGTATGGCCGAGTCTTGCCGAGCAGCTTGTCAGGCAGCGGCGTGGCGCTCACGATGAGCGGCTTGGACTGCTCGTACACGTCCGGATAGTCACGGACGAACTGCTTCGCAAGCGTATTGAGGTCGTTTTGTGCGGCAGCCGCGGACACGCCGGGCTTGAGTCGCGCGATCAGTTGGAGGTAGTGGTTGTTGCGTGTCCAGAGCGTGTCGTAGTTGAGCCGAAGTGGAATCCAGAGCGCAATGTCGGTTGAAGGAAACGCGAATCGCTCAGGCATGACGCCGACGACGGTGAAGCTCCGGTCAAAGAGGCGAACTTCCTTGCCGACAATCGACTTGTCGGCGCCGAATCGTCGCGCCCAGAGTCCATGACTCAGGACCGCGGCTCGGCGTGGGAACCCGTGTCGTCGGTCCTCCTCGGGGACGAACGTGCGCCCTACCTCGGCCGGCACTTGTAGAATCGAGAAGAATCCGTCGGAGACTTGAGCGATCGTCAGGCGCTCGGGCTCGCGCTCACCCGTTAGTGTCCCCGACGTCTGCGAGAACGCGGCCATCCGCTCGAACCGTTTCGTGCCATCGCGGTAATCGACGAACTCCCCCTCCGACACGAATCCGTACGGTTCGACATGCTCGATCTGCACGACGCGGTCGGCGTTAGGGTACGGCAACGGTCGAAGCAGCACGCCATTCACGACGCTGAAAATCGCCACGTTGGCGCCGATTCCTAACGCGAGTGTCGCCAGAACGATCACGGAGAACGCCGGCTTCGTGACCATGCCCCGGAGGGCATACCGAATGTCTGCCATGAACGTGGCCATCATGTCCTCGTCCCTCGCGTCGAATGGCGGGTGGTCAGTGGTGTGGTGCCGTGAATCGCCGAGTGCCCGGAGGCGTCGCACTGTCGTGTCCGCACGCTCGAGCACCGACACGCGAGCGACGTCAGCGACTGCGCTCGCCCAGACGCGCGCGACGCCAAACGCGCCATGCTGTCGCGCCGCGAGCCGGCGGTCATGGAAAAAGTCCGTCATGTCGCCGCCGAACCGCTCGCGGAACTCGCGCGGGTAGAGCCGCAGCAGCAGGCGATACGCGCGATCCGCAACAGACGTGTAGCGCACGTCGCTCATCGCGCGGGCTCCGGGTCGATGATGCGGCACGCCTCGGCCTCGCGCACCAGTGCGCGGAGCCGCAGTGCTTCGGCGGCGACGACTCGCTTGCCGAGTGGCGACAGCGCGTAGTAGCGGCGACGCTCGTCGTCCAGGTCGGCGGCGGGACGCCGCATGGACTCGGTGAGGAGCTTGTCCGCGAGAAGGCGCCGGATGCTCCGGTACAACCCACCGGCCTCGAGCCGCACGGAGCCACCCGTGCGCTCGGCAATGTCGAGCATGATCCCGTACCCGTGCCGCTCGCCCGCGGCGACAGTCATGAGGATCAGGAACTCGACAGGCTTGAGCGGGAGGAAATCTTCCGGGGGCGAGGTCTGCGGTGTCTTTGGCATATAGGCGTCGTGGCTATATGCAATATGACACTAGTTGACCATCAAAGGTTTGATGGCAGCGAAGCGGGGATACAAACCTCGAGGAGGTGACGGGTGTCCGACTATGACACCCGTCACCCCACGCAGATGCGCGACTTCCGGTACGCGTTCCGCACTCTCCGCTCGGCGCCGTTTGTCAACGCGGTAGCGATCCTCTCGCTCGCACTCGGCATCGGTGCGAATGCAGCGATCTACTCGCTGTTCGACCAGATCCTGCTGCGGCCGCTTCCGGTGGCTGCTCCCCACGAGCTGGTCAACCTGAATCTTCCCGGGCCGATCCAGGGAAACGACTCCTGCAATCAGTCGGGCTGTGGAGAGGGGGTCATCTGGAGCTACCCCATGGTCCGCGACCTCGAGCGGACCCAGACCGTGCTCGCGGGAATCGCGGGCTACCGGGTGTTCGGTGCGAGCATAGCCCTCGGCGACGAGCCCACGGTCGGCGAAGGCTCCTGGGTGACGGGAGGCTACTTCTCCACGCTCAAGCTCCGACCCGCATACGGCCGTCTGCTCGGCCCAAGCGACAACGAGCCTGGCGCGAACAACCTGGTCGCGGTAATCGCGCATCGCTTCTGGATGGACCGGTTCGGCGGGAAGCCGGACGCCATTGGGCAACTGATCAAGATCAACGGACGCGCGTACACGATCGTCGGTGTCGCGCCAGAAGGGTTTCGCGGAATCACGCTGGGGAGCGACCCAATCGTGTACGTCCCGATGCAGTCGAGGGTCTGGGTGGGGCCCTACAAAGGCCTCGAGAATCGCCGGGACTACTGGGTCTATGTCTTTGGGAGGCGAAAGCCCGGCGTGTCGATGGAGGCCACGAAGGCGGGGCTCGATGGCGTGATCGCTCCGATCCTCGCCACCGTCGAGGCACCGTTGCAGGAGGCGATGAGTCAACCGACGATGGCGAAATTCAAGGCAAAGCGAGTGGTCCTCGAGGATGACTACCGCGGCCAGACCTCCATGCATCGCGAAGCAAAGACACCGCTCACCATGCTGTTCGCAATCACCGCGGTTGTCCTGCTGATCGCCTGCGCGAACATTGCGAATCTCCTCCTCGCGCGCGGCGCGAACCGGTCGACCGAAATGAGCGTGCGCCTGTCGCTCGGCGCCTCACGCCAGCGGCTCGTGAAGCAGCTGCTGGTCGAGTCGCTCGTCCTCGCGATGCTCGGTGGGCTGGTGAGTCTCCTTGTGGCACGGTGGACGCTGTCGGGGATCGGCGCGCTGCTCAAGCCGGAGGCTGTCGAGATGCTCGAGCTCAGCGTGCAACCGTCGGTGATGCTGTTCGCTGCAGCACTGGCGCTCGCGACCGGCTTCCTCTTCGGGCTCTTCCCCGCGCTGCACTCGACGCGGCCGGACCTCATCACGTCGATTCGCGCCGGCGCCGGACAGATCGCCGGGGGGCGTGTCGCGGGACGATTCCGTACCGGGCTCGCGGTCGCGCAGATCGCGCTGTCCATGACGCTCCTCGTCTCCGCGGGACTCTTTCTCAAGAGTCTCGCCAACGTGAGCCGGGTCGATCTCGGGATTCGCATCGATAGCGTGGCGACGTTCTCGGTCTCCCCGTTGCGGGTGGGCTATGACACCGTGCGTGCCAAGGTGCTCTACTCGCGCATCGAAGACGAGTTGCGGGCAATTCCCGGCGTCACGGAGGTCGCGAGCTCGATGGTGCCGCTCCTGTCCGGCGACAGCTGGGGGAACGACGTGCGCGTGCAGGGTTTCGAGTGCCTCCCCGACACGGACTGCAACTCGCGCTACAACGCGGCGGGGGCCGGTTACTTCACCATGATCGGCGCGCGGCTCTTGTCAGGGCGCGACTTCCAGACGACGGACACGTACGGTGCCTCAAAGGTCGCGATCGTGAACGTCGCGTTCGCCGAAAAGTTCAAGCTGGGCAAGGACGCCGTGGGCAAATTCATGGGGCGCGCTTCCGGGAGCGACTCGTTGCGCATCCAGATCGTCGGACTCGTCCCGAACGTCGCGTACAACGACGCGAAGCAGAAGCCGCAGCCGGTCTTCTATCTGCCGTGGATGCAGCAGGGAGTGGTCGGGGAGATGTACTTCTACGCCCGCACGCGTCTGCCCTCGCATCAGCTGATCGCCGCGATCCCGCCAATGATGAAACGGATCGACGCCTCGCTCCCCGTTCAAGACCTCAAGACCATGCCCCAGCAGCTCAGGGAGAACGTCTTCCTCGACCGGCTGATCTCGGTCCTGTCCGCGTCCTTCGCGCTCCTGGCGACGCTGCTCGCCGCCGTGGGCCTGTACGGCGTCCTCGCCTATTCGGTATCGCAGCGAACGCGCGAGATCGGCGTGCGGATGGCGTTAGGCGCCGATGGAGGCCGTGTCCAGCGGATGGTGCTGCGTCAGGTGGGCGGAATGGTCGTCATGGGTTCGATCATCGGTGTGTTTGGCGCGTACGCGGTCGGGCGTGCGGCGCAGTCGCTCCTGTTCGGGTTGCAGGGTCACGACCCGGTCGTGTTCGTGAGCGCGGTGCTACTCCTCGCCGCCGTAGCATTCGCGGCGGGGTGGCTTCCGGCGAGGCGCGCGAGCAAGACGCAGCC
>JAJKIV010000286.1 GCA_021154285.1 Gemmatimonas sp.
GGAGCCGACCATCGTCGGCGTCGTGCGGGACATCAAGGTGCGCGGGCTCGAGCGCACGAACGAGCCGCAGCTCTACATGGCGGCCGCGCAGGCGCCGAGCGATCTCGGCGGATTGTACATCCCCAAGGACCTGGTCATTCGTACATCCGTGCCGGGTGAGACGCTCTTGCCCGCGGTGCGCGACGTCATCCGCCGAGCGGATCCGGAGCAGCCGATCTCGGACGTGCGTCTCTTGCGTGACGTGGTCGCCGATCAGACGGCCGATCGTCGCGCTCAGCTGCACATCCTGAGCGCGCTCGCCGTCGTCGCGCTGTTGCTCACGGGCGTCGGCATTCATGGACTGCTGGCGTTCATGGTCGCGCAGCGCTCGCGCGAGATCGGCGTCCGCCTCGCGCTCGGCGCCGAGCCGGCGCGGGTGGCGCGAATGATCGTGGGCGAAGCCGCGCGCCTGGCGCTGCTCGGAGCAATACCGGGCGTGTTCGTGGCGTACGCCGCGGCGCGCGCGATGAGCGCGCTCCTGTTCGGGATCCCGCCCGGCGACCCGTTGACGCTCACGAGCGGTACACTCCTCGTGATCGTGGTGACGCTGGTTGGCGCGCTCGCGCCGGCGCTCGCCGCGGTGCGCGTCAGTCCACTTCTCGCGATGCGGGCCGACTAGCGCTTGGCCGAACCGTTTTTCTACACACGTTAGGCTCTATCAGGCGCATACGTTAGGCGGACCGGCATCGCCGCGAGCCGGTCGAACATCCGCGCCTCGGCGCTGATGGGCCACCAGTCGTAGAGAAAGACCTCCAGCGGGCGCCACATGGCGACCCAGCCGCCGATCAGCAGGCTCTCGTGAAGGATCGGCGCGAACCCCGTTTCGGTCGTTCGGCGGCTCAGGAACTCGGCCGCCCCGATCAGCGCCGTCAATACCGCGAGCCCGATGACCAGACTGATGCGGCCCTGGCGGAAGAGCTGTCGCAGGCGTGCGCGTGACACTCGTGCTCGATCGGCGAAAAAAGCGTGGATCGCATCGCGGGCGACCAGCGCCTCGTCCGCAGGACCCGCGCGCTGATCGAGGTGCACGAGCAGCGCAATCCGCTTCTTGTTCGGGATCTCACGCGCCCAACCCACGATGAACTCCTCGACTCTGGGGTCGAGGTCCCGCTCCTTGAACGGAGTCGGGTCGATCGTGTTGAACAGATGAGGGAGCGCCGCGACGCGGACCTCGATGATCTGGCAATTCGACGGGATCGGGTCGCCGGCGGCCGGCAGTTCCTCGGACGGCATCGTGCGTTCTGGATCGGAGGGATTGAAATCTACGTCGTGCGAGGACGCGACCATCCGAAACGCAGGCGCGCTGCCACCAGTCATCTGTTGCTGAGACGTCACACCGGGATCGTCGCCCTGTGACGCGAAGTGCTACGCAAGAATCAGTTGTAGTACGAGAACGTCGAGCTAATCGGGATAACCTTTCCGGCATCAGTTCCGTTCGTCAGTGTGACCACGCCGTGCTTCACCCGCGGACGGTTCTTCCCGTCATAGTCATAGCTGTAGGTGATGCTGAAGTTGATCCCATCACCGGTGCGGGTCTCCCGAGCGGGGTTGCCCTTCTGGAGCTGTACGGCCGGCAAGAGAACGAGGTGGTCGAAGAAGTCATCGTGGATCAAGCTGAAGCCGTCCACGTTGATCCCTTCATCGTATTGCTCGTAGTGGTCGACGGTGGTCGTTTCGATCTGGCCCCCGTCGACGGGCGGTCGATGTTCGGTGACATCCATCAGGTTGCCGTCCGGGTAATACGAGAACGACACCCTCTTATCGACAATGAAGCCGCTCTCGACTCGTCGGTCGCGTTCCAGTCCGGTGAGCTTCGGGCCGTCATACGACAGGAACACGACGGTGAAAACCGAGCCGTCCGAACGGACGTAGCGAACCTCGTCGACCCGACCTGCGTCGTCGTAGAAGTACTCCAGCCGGTCGTGATTCACGAGGATGTTGTTCTGCATCTCGCTGAGTCGCCCGGCGTTGTCGTACGTCACGTCGTACCGCGTGAGATCCGACGCATAGGACGCGAACTTGATCCGGCCTGCGGCGTCGTACTCGAAGTGGTAGAACGGCGACGGCAGATTCGAGAGCACCATGTCCCGCAGCAAAACCGGGGACGGAGTCGGATCTGGCGGTGTTGGCGCGGTCGGCGCGGTCGTCCCAGACTCGCCGTTGCAGGCGGCGAGTGCCGCCGCCAGGATCAGGAGGCCTGCGTGTCGAAAGCGCATGCCTGAACATACGTCCAAACCGGCTGAGACCGGCCAAGGAGTCGCTCAGGGTCGGCGGCGTGTAGTACCCACTGTATCCGTCAGCGCGCCGAGGAATGCGATGATGTCCCGCTTCTCATCCCGCGAGAGGTGAAGCGAGTCGCGCGGCAACGTCTGCTGCGGCGTCGCGATGCCCCGACCGGCGCCGCCGCCGCCGTCGTAGAAGTCGATCACGTCCTCGAGCGTCCGGAACACGCCGTTGTGCATGTACGGCGCGGTGAGCGCGATGTTGCGGAGCGTGGGCGTCTTGAACGCAAAGCGGTGAAGCTCGATACGATCCACGGCAAACCGGCCGACGTCAGGATCGATCCGCCCGCCATCGCGCGTTCCGAGCGGCCCCGCTGGCGTGCCGATCACTTCGGGCTCGGCCTCGGTAAAGGTCGGCGGCGTGGTACCGTTGAAGAGCGGCGCGAAATGACAGGTTCCGCAGCGGGCCTTGCCCATGAACAGCGTAAACCCGTGACGTTCGCTCGACGACAACAGCGCCGTATCACCTCGCGCGGCGCGATCGAAGCGCGAGTCCAGCGCCTGCAACGACCGCAGGTAGGCGGCGAGCGCCATGCGCAGCCGAGCGGGTGAGAGGGCGGAATCGTCCGCAATGTCGAACGCCGCGCGGAATCGGGCCGTGTATGTGCCCGTGCCGCGCAGCCGCACCGCAGCGGCGTCGACCGAGTGCCCCATCTCCTCGGCGTTCGCAATGACATCGGTGATCTGGTCTTCCAGATACGCGGCACGCTGATCGTAGAACGAACCGGGCTGCAGCCCGACGTTGATGACCGTCGGCGTGTTGCGACCGCGATCGTGTGCGCCACTCAACGACGCGCGACGGGCAAGACCGTCGGTGAACGCCTTGGGCGGCTGGTGGCACGAGGCGCACGAGCGGGTTTCCTTCCCCGACAACGCCGGATCAAAGAAGAGATCTCGCCCGAGCCCGACGAGAGACTCGGTGCGACGAGGCGCGAACACCGGAGCGAATCCCGTGGCGTCGAATGCGCCTGCGTCGAACAGCGCGGCCGCACCGTGCGACCACGCCGAGCGTCCCGGGGGCAGCTCGATGCCGAGCGCGGTGCGCAGGGAGTCGACCGCATGTGCGGCCGGGTTCGCGTAGGCAACGATGAGCTCGAGCCGGTCGAGGCGCTCGAAGTCCGGATGCTCGTCGAGGTACCCCGCGGCACGAACGAGACGGGCGGACGCGGAATCCCAGACGGCTCGTCGATTGTTAGGCACCGATCCGATGTACGAGACGATCGCGCGGCGGACGCCACGCATCGCGGCCGCAGCTTCGTGAACGGCGTCGCCCGAGAGCGGGGCATCGAAACCGGCAAGACCGAGCGTGACGACCCGCCGTCGGCACCACGCTCTGCCAATCGTCCCGAGGTACCGGGAAGAGCGCTTCCTCCACGACCTGAAACCCGGTGGGTCGCAGGATCACGGATGGCGCCTCCTCCTCGGCGCGGTCCAGCACCGGCCCGTTGAGCGCTCGCGCGGTTCCCGGCGAGTAATACTCGGCCAGGAGCTCGATGGTCTTGTATGCAGTGCGCGCACGTCGAAACGCGATCTGCGCATCGGACGCCGACTGACTCGACGAGCGGTCGAGCGCGTCAAGGGTGCCGTCGAGCACATCGAGGTCGCGGAAGTACCGGCGGCGGACCGAGTCGGCACGAGGGTCACGAACGGAACCCGGCTCGACGACCGTCGTTACACGGCTTGGCTTCGATCCGCGGACGGCAAGCCCCACCGCGGCGATGACGCCGGCCGCGATGAGGAGAGCGTGGAAAGTGCGTCGCATGAGATGGCGTTAGGCCGCCATCCGCGAGGCTCGAGACATCACGAATGGTGGCCTGGACTCCTTGGCGTGGCAAACCGCGCAGCACGAGCAGCTGGCTCGCTTGATTCTCGCTGGCGCGGAGCGTTCCACCGTCGGGGTTCTTGTACTGGTCGCCGGTCCACGTGTGCGCCTGCACACCGATGAGGAACGTGCCCGGCTCGCCGGTCTGATCCGAGATGTCGATCATGCCGGAGCTCTCCCAATCCCCGAGCTTCGAGATGCCACCGACGTTGTACTTCGCGGCGTCGGGCTTGTCGCGTCGGTGATCGAGCTCGTACACGACCTTGAGCTCCTTCGTGCCGAGGTTGTACTGGTAGAGGTAGGAGTCGTGCGTCTCGTCGCCGTAGCCGTTCGGATCTTCCATGAAGTACAGGTAGTTCGTGGTCGCGACGATGTTGTCCGGATCCTCGAACGACCTCGCCGGTCCACTCCGGTCGTCGCCGTCGAGTACCACCTCGAGCGAGCCCTTGGTGGGATCGATCGCGTCGAGCGTGAGCTTGTAGATGCGACCGTACTTCGTACGCGATCCGTCGGCGTTCACGCCCGTGGTGTTCTGGCCGGTCACGACGAAGTAGATCTCTCGGCCCGCGCCGCCGCGGCGGTAGTCGACGTCCTCGACGCGGCCGAACACCAGCGCCTTGAGCTCACCCGACCGCGTGTTGATCTGCGCGCCGGTAAGGGACTGCTGGTTCTCGATCTGCTTGAAGACGACCGGGTAGACGTTGCCCACGGTCATGTTCGTCTCGCGGGTGTCGTCGTTGGTGCGCGCCATGACGAACAGCTTTCCGGTGTCGAGATCGCCGATGGAGTTGCCGACGTACAGCGCGAGCTGGCCGCCCGATGCCCCCGAGTCGTCATCACCGATTACGACGACGGTCTTGCCGGGGAACGCCTTGGCGGGTAGGGGGAGTGCCTGTTCGGCGCTCCAGCGGCCGAAGGCGGTGAGCGGACGCGACGTGTTGGTCGAGCCTAACGGGTCCGCGGCTCGGATCATCGACTCGACGTTGCTCTCGCCAGCAGTGATGAAGAGCGGGCCGAAGCCCTGGACGGCCGGCGTGGCGAGTGTGGCCGAGCAGAGGCGCGATGTCCCGTTGTCGGAGTTGATGAGATATTCGCCGGCCTGCGGGCGGAAGTGCTTGTCGAGCGTGATACGGGAGACCGCGAAGTTGTCTTCGTTGTTCACAACGAGCGTGTACGTCTCGTCGCCGTTGCGCCATAGACCGGCGCCATCCGACGATCCGCCGAAGACAAAGTTCGGCGATCCCTTGAGCTTGTCGTCGCTGCTCAGCAGCGAGTACACCTGTACGCCCGGCATCACGTTCTTCACGAGCGGCGGCGTAACCGAGTAGTTGCCGAACAGTACGTGACCACCGGTGTTGTCGTCGTTCTTGAAATTGGGACCGGCCGCCAACGGGGTCACCGTCTGATCCGGCTTGCAGCTCACGAACAGCCCAAGTCCACCGACGGCACCTAACGAGCCGAGTTTCACCAGCGTTGTCAATCGCATGCGTCCTCCGAGACGGGCACGGGTTGCATCTCCCGCGCGAGTGGGTGAGAGGCCGCATGATCGGCGCGCCGAGACACGGCGCTTCGACTGCCGGGTCTCGGCCTGGTAACGATCTTGTCCCAGGCAACGGCGAAAGACCTAACGCGGACGAACCACGATCACGACGATGACGCCACCCGCGTCATCGTTCGGTTCATCCGTGTGAGGTCCTGCCGTTTTCTTGCCACCGGCCGACCACCCCGGACGTTGCGCTGGCGCGGGCACGGTGACTGCGTGGTGAGGAACTGATCTCAGCAACGGCGTCGACGGGGCGAACCCGTCTACAGCATGGGAGGGACAATGCCCGAGAAAGCAACGATTGCCCGCGCCCGACGCGACAAGCGTGAAGGAAAATCCCCGTCGACCCAGGCGGGAGAGTTCGTTCGACAGGAGATGCACCACGTCCGCGAGGGAAAGCACGGCGCGCGGTCGACCAAGCAGGCCATCGCCATCGGCCTGTCGGAGGCTCGGCGTGCGGGCGTGAAGGTCCCGCGCGCGAAACGCGGATCAGCCGCGGCGTCGAAGCGGCAAGCTCCGAGCTCCGGAGAAACGAAGCGCGCCCGGAAGCGGCCCTCGAAGCGTCGCTCGACTGCCGTCAAGCGCGCTCTCCGGCGAGAGGGACATTCGGCAGCGTCGCATCGGGCGCTCTCCCGGCATGCTCACACTGTGGCCCGTTCCCGCACGGCCGCGCAGCGGTCCGCGTCGGCGAGGAAGGCTGTGCGCACGAAGGGCCCGGCGGCGAGAAAGGCCGCGGCCCGTAAGGCTGCCCGGACTCGCGCGCGTCGCTCCTAACGACAAAGCATGACGACGCGTGAGCCTCGCGCGACGGGTCGATCGGTAGCATATAGATAGTGAGTACACGGCTTCCGATCGACCCTCCGCGCGACAACCGGCACGAGCCATGGACACGACCACACAAGTCGATGGGCTGCTCGCGTCGTCAGAACCATCCGTCCGTTACAAGGTTCGCGTGGGCGTGCTCGGCGAAAGTGAATCGTCACGAAGCATCCGTGCGCTGCGTCGAGGAATTCGTACGTCGCCACGGGTCGGCGCCCTGCTCGCCGGTCGCGCGGCCGACGGGCGGCTGTTGCGTGGCCTGGGCGTCTATCAGAAATGGCAGGGCGCGCATTGGGTCATGGCGGCGCTCGCCGATCTGGGATATCCACCCGGCGACCGCGAGCTCGTGCCTATGCGCGACCAGCTTCTCGACGCGTGGCTCGCACCGGAGTGGTATGACGAGTTCGAGTGCCCGAGCAAGGCGAAGGCGTATTCGCGGCGCGGAGTGCCGGTGATGCACGGCCGATACCGGCGTTGCGCCTCGCAGCAGGGCAACGCGCTCTACGCCATCGTGACACTCGGCCTCGCCGACGAGCGTACTGCAGCGCTCGTCGAACGACTCCTGCACTGGCAGTGGCCCGATGGCGGCTGGAACTGCGACAAGGATCCCAGCGCGGATTCCTCGTCGTTCATGGAAACCCTGACGCCGCTCCGCGGCCTCGCCGCGTTCGCGCGGCACACGGGCGATGCCAGAGTCGCCGAAGCCGTTAGGCGCGCCGCGAGTATCTTCCTCGAGCGTGAGCTATTCAAGCGGCGCTCGACCGGAACCGTCATTCGGGGCGAGTTCACGCAACTTCACTATCCACTCTACTGGCACTACGACATCCTGGGTGGCTTGAAGGTCATGGGGGAAGCGGGGCTCATTGGTGACCCGCGATGTACTGCCGCGCTCGAGCTGCTCGCCGGCAAGCAATTGCCCGACGGCGGCTTCCCAGCCGAAGCGCGTCATTACAAGGTCACGGGCGGCGTCGAGCTGGGTGCCGACGCGGTGGACTGGGGAGGCACGAGCAAGCGCGTCGCGAATCCCTGGGTGACGGCGGACGCGCTGAGCGTGCTGGCTGCGGCCGAACTGGCACCTGCCTAACGGCACTGTTTTTCGACGCCGAGCCGAGCGATCGCGCGATATGGCGTCGCCCGTCTGTCGGCGGTCCGGGCGCGGCAGGGCGGATATCTTTCGACCCTCTGTTCTGGATGCCTGCCCGACGCTTCGAGCTACACGACGAGCGGCAGCACACCCTCCTGTGAAGCACGGACGACCTTCGGCGTTTCGCCCGCACCCCAGAGCCTAACGCGGTGACTGACGCGATACGCGAGCGGGCCGCCGTCGGCGCTCGTCGACCGCTCGATGGGTCGGGGAATGCACACGAACTCGACAGTCAGGTCTTCCGGGGCAACTCCCACGACCGCGTACCCGTGGCCGCCGGTATCCGCGAACGACAAATGCGGCGCGACCTCGGGATTGCTCGCCGCGAGGGCCCGATCGAGGTCGTGCGTTCGCTGCAACTCGAGGCTCGACCGAACGCCGTGCATCATCGAGAGATTGATCGCCGGCTCGGCCACCCCTCCAGGCGGCTCGTGGACGTACACGGCTCGGAGGGGATGGTCGTTCGGGAGACCGAATTCCATTGCCTCGAAGAGGCCCGGCGCGGAGATCGATCCGGTGACGAACTCCCCCGCGACCGGGTGGAAACGCCGCGGAGGGAGCGTCGATGACAGCACACCCGCCAGGAATGCGTGGCGATCGCCGCAGACCGTTGCGAGCCCCGTGATGCCGTTTCGTTCCACGAAGTCGAAGATCTCCGCGCGTTCGTGGCGGTAACCCGACCAGTCGTCATCACCGAAGAGCGCGTAACCACTCGTCGGCCAGCGCGCGGCCACGTCGTCAGGCAGATGCTGGAAGTCCGTCCTCCAGTCGAGCATCGCGACGGAGTTGCCCCACAGCTTCCACGGCGTGCTGGCGGACCGCAGCCGATCGAGGAGCCACGCCTTCTGTGTCGCGCCCAGCATGGAGAGCGGCGGCGCAGTGCGCCGAGGGTTGGGAATGTCGACGCCGCCGAAGTGAATCGTCGGTGGCGCGTTAGGCTCGGCCGCGCCGGCATCGAGCACCTCGGTCACGTCCTCCGACACGACGCCAGGGAACGACGTCGGCCGGAATGGAGCCGCCTCCGCCCGGGTCGTGAGCGGCTCCGACCGGAAGCTCCGGTTGTCGGTGATCAGCAACTCCGCATTGGCGCCGAGTCGAAGCGTCCGGTACACCCGCAGGCTGCGGATTGCCGCGAGGTTGTCCGGATCGACGCCAAGCCCGTGGTCGTCGAACTGGTGAAGCGGCGCGTCCGCGACCTGCGGCGCGCGGAACTCATCGACGTTAGGCAGACCCGGCCGCACGACACGCGCGGGCTGATACTCGAACCACGCCTGGTTCGCCGCGACCTTGCGCGTCTCTCCCGGAAGCGTGGCGCCGAAGCTCTCCTGGGTCTGCCAGCCCTTCCACGAGAACTCGTGGTTGTCGGGCACCGGGACGAACGGCCAGCGCGCGCGAGCATCCTGGAGATCCGGGTCCAGCAGGTACGCCCGGTACAGGGCCCGGTAATCATCCACGGTCGTGGGCACGTGGAAGTCGCTGTGCGGCTCACCGTGCGTGTACCGTACGATGTCGCGGATACGGCGCGCGTAGTAGCCCCGCGGTCGATCCTCGGGATACCACACGATCTCGTAGACGAAGTCGCCGAGGTGGAGGACGAATGTCAGCCGGTCCGCGGGAGCGCGACGCTGGTCCTCCCAGATCATGCGGCGATACGCGTTGCACGCGCCGAGCTGATTGTTCTGACAGCTGACGAACGCGAACTGAACCGGACGACGGTCGCTCGGGGCCGGTGTGGTGAGTGTCCGACCGATCCGGCTGCCGAACCCGTGTCCGTCGGTGAACCGATACCAGTACTCCCGCGCCGGAGCGAGTCCCGCCACGAGCACTCGGCACGTCCAGTCCGTGGTTGCACTGACCTTCGCGTGCGCGGTCGACACGACATTGCGGAAGTGTTCATCGGCGGCGATCTCGACGAGCAGCCGCGACGCGGCGCCCTCCTTCGTCGGCGGACGGCGGGTCCACAGAATCACGCCGTCGGCGCTCGGGTCACCGGAGGCGACGCCTTGCGGATAGCATTCGCGGCATTCGCGCCACGCGCCTAACGAGCGTCGCTCACCGCGGAACGGCCAGGCGAGCGACGCCCCGAGCGCCACGGCCGCCGCGACGGCCTCGCGACGGGTCATCGGCCGCGACAACGGCCCCCCGACCGTTCGATCGTCGTCCATGCAGGCTCCGTCGTTGATGGAGAGTGCGGTAGGCGAGTGGCCTCAGCCCGTCCGCATTCACCTACTAGAACACGAGTGGAGAAAGAGCAATTTACCACAGAGGTCACAGAGGACACGGAGAACGCAAGAACGGTTCA
>JAJKIV010000287.1 GCA_021154285.1 Gemmatimonas sp.
GCCCCAGAGCTGCCGAGGGCGGACTCAGACGATCACTGGAGTCGGAGCATGACGCAAGCTCCGGCATGGGACAAGGCGAACGACTCCGATGTGGAACGGGCGTCGCCGCGGTGTCGTTGAGACACGAGACACCGCCAAAAGGTTCTCTCGCTCCATGCCGGGGACGGGGGACGGGCGACGGGCGACTGGTGGGAACTGGGAACCGGGAACTGAGGCCCTCTACCGGGATGACGGCGATTCCTCGACTCGCTGCCGCTCGCTCGGAATGACACGCGCCTTTTGCCGCCAGTCGCCAGTCGCCAGTCGCCAGTCCCCGGCAGTCGTTAGTCCCCGCTTGTTCAACCCGTCGGCGCCTGCCCGAGCTCGATGGGGACAGTAGAGTGCCCGTTCGGGCGGATCACCTCGAGGCGCACCGTCGCGCCGGGCTTGAGCGACCGAAGAAGCTTTCGAAGATCGCCGCCGCTCTCGATAGCCGTATCGTTCCCCTTCACGATGATGTCCTGCGGCCTGAGCCCGGCTCGCCCTGCCGGCGATCCACGTTCCACAGCCGTGAGGATAATTCCTTCCTTGACCGGGAGCCCGAATTGGCGCGCCAGCTCCGGCTCGATGTCGGCGAAGCCGACGCCGAGGTAGGCACGCGTAATGTGCCCGGTCGCGAGGACTTGTCGAACGACGTCGTTCGCGAGGTTGATCGGGATGGCGAACCCGAGTCCGCTGGCGCCCGCACCTGCCAGAACCGCGGTGTTGATCCCGATCACTCGGCCGTGTGTGTCGACGAGTGGTCCGCCAGAGTTGCCCGGGCTGATCGCTGCATCGGTCTGAATCAGACCGTCGAGCGAGATCCCTCGCGGATTTCGGTTGATGGCCGAGACGACGCCGGCCGTGACCGTGCGTTCGAGGCCAAGCGGGTTGCCGACCGCGATGGCGGACTGGCCGACCTCGAGCTTGTCGGAGTCGCCGATCGGCGCGACCGGAAGGTTCTGAGCGGGGACGCGCACGACCGCGACATCTATGGTTGGGTCGCGGCCCAACACCTGACCGTTGAGGGTGCGCCCGTCGGCCAGGCCCACGCCGACTGTACGCGAGTTACCGACGACGTGGGCGTTGGTGAGGACCACACCGCTCTTGTCGACGATGATGCCCGAGCCCGAACCCTCGTCCTGCGTAACGCTGACGACTGTTGGCGTTATGGCGCGAGCCACGCGGATGACCGTTGCTTCGTCCTGCGTGACGGCGTTTGGATCGGGATCGACGCTGCCGTTGCTGACCCTTTGAATTGGGACGGCGGCCGTCGTCTCGCTGGCGACGAGAGGAGGAACAATCCGTCGGCCGGAACGGTCCAGCGCGATTCCGATGGCGATGCCGACCGAGAGTGTGGCGATCGCGGCGATGCGTTGCGTGGTCATGGGCGTGTCTCGGAGTCGTGAGGCAGACGCCCAGGAACGCACGATCTGTACGCGCTCCCTTCGCTGGCTGCGATCGGCCGCGCTGTCCCCCTTGTCGGCTGACAGGCGGAGGCGCATCTCTAGCCATCGTTTCCGATCCCAGGGCCGCCTGCCATGCAGGGCATGGCCTTCCGTTCCGACCGTCACAACGAGCAGCCCGATGCGCTATCGAGTCGTAGCAAGACTGATGTCGGCCGTCGTCCTCGCGAGTACGACCGCGGTCGCCGCGTACGCTCAGGTGGGCGGCGCGCAGGTCGGCGCGGCGGCCGGTGCCGCGGCAACGGCCAAGCAAGGCACGTCGACGCCGAACATGCTCACGTCAGCCGAAGTCGCCGCGGGGTGGCGGCTCTTGTTCAACGGTACGAACACGAACGGCTGGCGTGGTTACAAGTCGGACGCCGTGCCTAACGGCTGGCGCGCGGAGAACGGCACGCTCACGAAGAGCGGAAGCGTCGGCGACATCATGACCGCCGACCAGTTTGGCAACTTCGAGCTCGCGGTCGACTGGAAGATCGCCAAGGGCGGTAACGCCGGGATCTTTTACCGCGGGACGCAGGAGTACGACCACATCTACTGGAGCGCGCCGGAGTATCAGCTGCTCGACGACGCCAATGCGCCGGATGGCAAGAGCCGCCTAACGAGCGCCGCAGCGGCGTACGCGCTGTACCCGCCGCCGGCGGGGATCGTGAAGCCGGCTGGCGAGTGGAACTCGTCGCGCATCGTCGTGAACGGCGCGCACGTGGAGCATTGGCTGAACGGGCAGAAGGTCGTGCAGTACGAGCTGTGGAGTCCGGATTGGGAGGCGAAGGTCAAGGCGAGCAAATTCAAGGACTGGCCGAACTACGGCCGGGCGAAGCGTGGGTACATCGCGATTCAGGGTGATCACGACGGGGCGCTCGCGCTCCGCAACATCAAGCTCAGGACGCTGCCATGACCACACGGGTGAAGCTCGCGGCCATGATGTTCCTGCAGTACTTCGTCTGGGGGGCGTGGTTCGTCACGATGGGGACCTACCTGTCGCAGACGTTACATTTTTCGGCCACGGAGGTCGGCGCCGCGTACAGCGCGACGGCGATCGCGGCGGTCGTCTCGCCGTTCTTCGTCGGGATCGTGGCGGATCGATTCTTCGCGACCGAGAAGCTGCTCGCCGTCCTCCACATCGTTGGCGCTGGGCTGCTCTACCTCGTCTCGACGCAGACCACGTTCGGTTCGTTCTACCCGCTGCTCATTCTGTACGCGTTGTGCTATATGCCGACGCTGAGCCTGACCAACTCCATCTCGTTCCACCACGTCACGGACCCGGCAAAGGAGTTCCCGCTCATCCGGGTGCTCGGCACGATCGGTTGGATCGTCGCCGGGATCATCATCGGGAAGGTGCTCAAGGCAGACGCGCTCGCGCTGCCGATGCGGGTGGCCGCGATCGGCTCGCTCGTGCTCGGGCTCTATTCGCTCGTGCTGCCGCACACGCCGCCCAAGGGGGCGGGGACGAAGTTCAGTGCTCGCGACGCGTTAGGCCTGGACGCGCTGCAGTTGCTCAAGCACAAGGACTTCCTGATCTTCGTGCTCGGGTCGTTCCTGCTCTGCATCCCGCTCCAGTTCTATTACACGTTCGCGAACCCGTTCCTGAACGAGATCGGCGCGCCGGAACCGGCATTCATTCAGACGTTCGGGCAGATGTCCGAGATCGGCTTCATGCTGCTCCTGCCGATCGCGCTCAAGCGTGCGGGCATCCGTGTGATCATGCTCGTGGGCATGTTGGCGTGGGCGCTCCGCTACTTCGCGTTCAGTCAGGGCAACGCGTCGGACGGCATGTGGCTCATCTACATCGGGATCCTGCTGCACGGGGTGTGTTACGACTTCTTCTTCGTGGCGGGCCAGATCTACACCGACGAGCAGGCGGGCGAGCGGATTCGCGCGGCGGCGCAGGGGTTCATCAACTTCGTCACCAACGGCGTCGGGTACTTCATCGGCGCGTTCGTGTCGGGGGCGGTGGTGAACCGGTATACGGCGCCGAACCCGACGTGTGATGCGGCCGGCGCGGCGGCGCGGACGTGCCTAACGGTGACGCATGACTGGCGGTCGATCTGGATCGTGCCGTCGGTCGGGGCGCTGATCGTGCTATTGGTGTTCGCGTTCCTGTTCCGGCCGAGTGGGCAGCGAGTTGCGTCGGCGGCGGAGCCGGTGAGGGCATAACTGCCCACGCGCCTAACGGGCCAATTGTGGCGCACGCCTGGTCAGACGGCAGACTGTCGAGAACTGCAGACTGGAGACTTGAGACGGCAGGTTGCAGAGGGCAGAGGGACACGGTTTCCTCTGCCTTCTGCCATCTGCCCACTGCCGTCTACCCTCTGCCGTTCTCGCCGGTCTGCCGTCTGGCAGTTTCACGCGGCTCAGAGTGTGACAGAGTCCGGATGCAACACGCGTTTCCTCCGCCATCCCGTCTTCGTCGCTGGAGTACCCGCGACGCGTCCGCCGCGGGACCTGCGAATTCCGCCCCGCGTCACGTGCCTGAAAAGATCTACGTCACATACAACTACCTGCCACAAGATCGCGCCCGCGCACAGCAGATGTTCCTGGAAGCAGGGCTGCTGGATGTCGTCGTCGATCCGACCCTGCTGAGCGGTTTCCAGAAGGTCTGCCTCCCGAACGAAGATACGGTCTCGCAGCTCGGCCTCGCCGCACGATTGCAGGCGCTCCCCGCGCCAACCGTGCACCGCGTGTTCGAGCCCACCGCGCGCGAGCTCTCGGCCGCGCGGCTCCTGCACATGTTCGTCTGGATCCATCACAGCCACGAAGGCCATCCGCGACCCGGCATGACGTACGACGCCTCGGGTGCCTGTCCCTCGTGCGGCGATGGCCTCCGGCAGACATCGCCGCTCATGATCACCGGCAAGGAGATTCCGAAGAGCGGTCTGCTCGGATCGATCGATGACGATGTGCTCGTGCACGACTCGCTCGCCGAGGAGATGTACGCGGCCGGGTTTACGGGACTCGCGTTCGGCGACGTCGTCGACATGCAGGGCCATGCACTGCCATGGCGCCAGCTGCTCATCGACCATCCGATGCCGCCAATGATCGCGGCAGCACGTGGGCTGGTGCGGGGCCGCACGGGCACCGAGGCGCCGTGCGTGACCTGCGGATGCGACGGCTGGTTCGACGCAGCCGCCGAGCCGTTCATTCCCGCATACGTTGGCGAGAGCGTCGTGCGGATGCCGGACTTTGCGCGCACCGCCGAGCGATTCGGCACCGGCCAGTGGGCCCGCCCCGTGCACGGCAGGCGCTCGCTGGCGAGCCGGCGGGTCATCGTGCGACCCGCGGTGTACGCGTTCTTTCGCGCGCGGAAGTTGCGGGGCGTGAGGTTCACTCCCGTGAGTGTCGCGTAGCTTCATCGGTTTCAACTCACGGGGCACCATCGGGCGGTCGAGTGTACCATCGGTAGTTAGGTTTCTCGTGCTTGCTACCGATGGAGGCGATCCATGCACTCGTTCATTCGCGATGCCGCTCTGAGCGTCGCTCCTTTTCTCGCTGTTTCTCTCGCCGCAGTACCGTTGAGCGCTCAGTCTGGAATGCCGGGTGCCCCGCCACCGCCGCCGCCGAGCATCGCGACGAGCGGAGTCGGTGAGACATCGGTCGTGCCCGACCGGGCGATGCTCAGCGTCGCCGTCGAGTCGCAAGGCCAGACGGCTGCAGCCGCCGGGGCCGAGAACGCGAAGCTGCAGGCCCACGTGATCGACGCGGTGAAAGCGGCCGGCGTAGCCGCAGCACAGATTCGCACGTCGGGATACAACGTCTATCCCGAGTACGCGCAGACGAGTGGCAAGGCACCGCGCGTCACGGGATACCGCGCGCAAAACACGCTGCAGCTGGAGATCCGCAATCTCGAATCGGTAGGCAAGGTCATCGACGCGGTGCTCGCCGCCGGCGCGACGAACCTGAGCGCGCTCAGCCTCTACGCGTCCAACACCGACGCCGCGCGTCGTGAGGCACTCCAGAAGGCGGTGGCGAAAGCGCGTGCGGACGCGGAGGTCGCCGCCACCGCCGCCGGAGGGTCGTTAGGCTCGCTGCTCGAGCTCACGACCGAACCATTCGGCGTCCCGCAGCCGATCATGATACGAGGGATGTCGACCGGGATGGCCATGGACGCCAGGATGGCCGCACCGACGCCCGTCGAGTCGGGTGAGATCACCGTGAACGCCGTCGTCCACGTGCGCTGGCAGTTCGTGCCTGGCCAGCGGTGATCGTCGAGGCGTGCGTGGACTCCGTCGAGTCCGCGCTGGCGGCCGAGCGGGGCGGGGCGCGTCGGCTCGAGCTGTGCGACGCGCTCTTCGACGGAGGAACGACACCGAGCGCGGGGATGATCGCGGCGTGTCGCGACCGTGTATCGATCCCCGTGTTCGTGATCATCCGGCCACGCGGCGGCGGCTTCGTCTACTCGGAGCCCGAGCTCGACGTCATGCGCCGCGATATCGCGGCCGCTCGCGAGCTCGGCGCCCACGGCGTGGTGATCGGTGTGCTGTGCCGCGATGGTGGCATTGACGAACAGCAGACGCGGTCGCTGGTCGATGCTGCCGGCGACCTCCCGGTCACGTTTCACCGCGCGTTCGATTTCGTCCCCGACCCGGGCGAGGCCATGGAAACGATCATCTCGGCCGGCATAACGCGGATCCTGACGTCGGGCGGCGCGCCGACGGCTCGCGAGGGCGTGGCGACGCTCGCATCGCTCGTCAGGCAGGCCGGGGATCGACTCGTCGTAATGGCTGGTGGCGGCGTGCGCGAGGAGAACGTGAAGGCAATCGTCGACGGGTCTGGCGTGCATGAAGTCCACGTCCGGCTCACGCGCCTAACGCGCGGCGATGGTCAGCCGCTGCGGCCCGGGCTCAAGGTGCGAAAAGCGCTGCCTGACGACGAGGCCGCGTGGGAGGAGACCGACGAAGCGCGAATCCGCCGCTTCGTCTCGGCCATCGGGTAGCTACCGGTAGCTACTTCTTCGTCACCCGCAGCGCGATGCGCCGATTCTGCGCGCGCCCTTCCGCGGTCGTGTTGTCGCCAACCGGGTGATCCGATCCGTACCCTTCCGCCACCAGACGGTTCGCGGCGATTCCTTTGCCGACGAGCGCCCGCCGAACCGCCTCGGCCCGCTGCTGCGACAGCCTGCGATTGGCGGCGCGATCACCTGAGTTGTCGGTGTACCCGCCAACCTTCACGTTGACGTCGGGATACGCGGTGAGGACCGCGGCGATGTTGTTCAACTGCTCCTCCGATTCCGGGAGGATCGTCGCCGACGCCGTGGCGAAATTCAGCCGGTCGAAGTTGAACCATGTCGTATCGTTCACCGGCCGCGAGCCGTCGGTGATGAAGGCAATCAGGTTCGACTCGATCCCGCGCTCCGGGACATTGAGCTCGACGCCACCGGGGAGTGGCTGCTTGCCGAACGCACCGAGCGTACCGGCTGCGTCGCTCGCGGGGTTGGTTGGCGCGGGGGCAGCCGAGCCGGCGTGGGCCGAGGCGGTATCGAGCAACACGCTGCCCGTGGCCACTGCGCTGTCGACCAGCGCGTTGCCGCCTGCCGCCCGTCCGCGCACGGTGGTGAACCAGATGAGCAGCAGCGCCGCGAGTCCGAGCAACGGCCACAGCCAGCGGTTGCTGCCGCCCGTGCCGGCGATGCGATCCCGTTCCGGCATGGTGCGCTGCGGCTCGATGTAGATAGGCCGGGTACCGCTGGGTGACATGTCCACGAGTGAGCTCAGGCCGGCGGGCGCGGCGGCGAGCATGGTGTCTCGCTCGGCGGCGAGCTGGGTCGTTAGGCTCGCGAGATTCAGGCTGCCCTCCCGCACCCGCTTGCCGAGATAGCCGAGCACCAGCGGCGCGGCCAGGTTGAGGAGTGAGGCGCCGGAGGCGGGATTCTTGAAGCCCGCGGTGCGCGCCACGAGCTCGCCCACGCTTCCGACGCGATTGCCGTAGAGCGCGGAGAGCAGGGAGGCGCCCATCACCGACGCGCCCGGCGCGGACTTCCCGCCGAGAAGACTGCTCACGTCATCCACCGGGCCGCCGGTGTTATCGCGACTCGTGATGAGGTCGGAGATGCGATGGATGCCGCTGACGTCCGTGCTCTTGGTCAGCAACCCGCCAAGTACGGACGCGACGCTGGTCTGCACACCGCGCGCGACCGCCGCGTCGGACTCACCGAGGCGCTGCGCGATTCGGTTCACCGCCGGAGTGGCGAGTGAGGTGAGTGAGTCCAGTAGCGTGGCCATGCGCGGTCCTGATCGCGGACCCTTTCAAATAAGTGAGCCCGGATGGCGCCGACAGACCACTAAGGTCTTATCGCGCGCCGGTTGCGACGGGCAGCCTTAGCAATGAGCGCGCAGTCCTGAGGACCGAGATGTCAGATTGTCGGTCGCTTCGGAAGTTCTTGAGCGCCTTCGTAACGCGCGAACTGCTTGACGGCGCTCGAACCCGAGGGGCGCGAAATCACAGAAGGCGCGACATCACAGACAGCGCGCCAATCACAGACGGCGCCAGGCGCGAACTCCCTAACGGCGGCAAACCCAAAGGCGCCGTCGTTGTCAGCGCCTTTAGGAATGTCGCGCCTGGCGCCGTCTGTGATTTGCGCGCCTTTAGTGATTTGTGCGCCGTTCGTGATTTCGCGCCCCTCGGGTTCGAGCGCCGTTGGTCTTTCGCGTCGTTACGGCTTGCGCCCCTCGGGCGCTCCGTCGTTACCAAAGGACTGGCTCGCGGATTTCGTAGATGCTTGCTCCTGGGCCGTCGAAGAGGAGCCGGTAGGTTGGGTTATGTCGGAGCGCGCTGTCGAGTGGGGCGCAGCACGGGTAGGCCAGCGTTTTCGGGATGTAGACGTGGGTATACGGACGTCCACTCGTCCTCGCCCATTCCTCGAGGCACGTCACTCCCCACACCGCACATCCCTGAAGGCTATCGTACTCGCGTTCACGGTTCTCGAACGTTCCCGCCGGGAGCCACTCGGTGCCCTGCACGGTGGCGACGCTCACGCGGCGGGCCAACACCGGAAACCACTCGCCCACGCGGTCGGCCCACCACCCGCCCGCAGCTCCG
Organism: Gemmatimonas sp.; assembly: GCA_021154285.1. GTDB lineage: Bacteria > Gemmatimonadota > Gemmatimonadetes > Gemmatimonadales > Gemmatimonadaceae > JAJKIV01. The sequence continues at coordinate 8,517 of JAJKIV010000287.1, forward strand.
CCGACCATGATGACGAACCGGCTGGTCGGGGGCGTGTGTCGCACCACCCAGGACATGGCCCGCTGATCGTCAGTCGTTAGGCTCGTCAGGTATCGGCCCTCGGCCCCGAGACTCGGGCGGCGGACAACCGACGACGCGACGCCGTACCCGGTCAGCACGAACAGGACGACCCCCACGGCCCACTGACGCCGTCGCGGCGCACCCGCGACGGTCTCCCACCCGCCGCCCTGGCTGATCTTCGACGCCACACCGCCCCAGACCGGTGGTCGCGCGATGATGGGGACGATCACCTCGGTGATCGCGAGACCGGCGAGCAGCGCGACCGGAATCGATGCGTACGTCGCGCCGGCCCGCGTATCGAGGAGAATGATCGTGAGCCACCAGAGCGGCAGGAACGCACCGCGCCGCGTGAGCGTCGCGAACGCGCCGAGGATCGCCAGCGCACCGATGAGGGGGAAGAGCGGTTCCGCGGTGCCGAGTCCGAAGAACGCGAGCTTCGTCAGAGCCTCGCCTCGATGCGTGCCGAAAATCGTTCCGCCCGTCGCGCCGGCGGCGATGAACGGCGCGAACCCGTGTGTCGCGGCGACGCTCGCCCACCAGGGAGACGTGAGCACGATGGTCCCGACCACGATCACGAGCGACGCGCGGACGCTGTGCCAGGTTCGCCCGAACGAGAGGAACATCAACACCGCACTGAACGCGACGAACGGCGCGGTGCCGAGATGACTGAGCACCGTGAGCGATGCAAACAGCGTCGTCCACGCAACGTGCCGCCACGCCTCACGCGTGTACACCTGATGGAGTTGCCAGAGGGTGAGGATCGCGAAGAAAAATCCCATCGATCGCGTGAGCCCGCCTCCCATGATCAGCCAGAGAAAGCTCCTCGGCAGCACCGCGAACGTCGCCAGCGCCGCGATCCGGGTCGCTCGCGTCGGGACGAGGTCGCGTGCGAGGAGGTAGAACGCCAGCACGCAGAGGCAGCTGAATACCAGCGGCAGAACGCGGAACAGCCCGAGCAGATCGAGGCCGACACCAACATGAAGGAATGCCGCGAGATAGAAGCCTAACGGCGAATAGGCAAACGGAATGTTCGCCGCATTGTACGCGGTCGTCACCGGCAGCCGGAAGCCGTGCTCGCCGATCTCCCGTGTCATGAGAAAGAACAGGGCGCCATCGTTGAGCGGAAAGCTGCGCGACATGACGAGGAAAGCCCGCACCGAGATCGCGACCACGGCGGCGATGCCTGTGGCGATGGCGGGCCATGGTGCGGCACGGACGCGCCAGCGCTCGTGGACGGACTCACTGCCCGTCGCCTGCGGCCGCGTCCCCATCGTCGGCACCACCACTGCATCGGCCGGGGCCTCTGCCAGCTCGATGTGCCCGCCACGCACGCCTCTGGTCGCCATAGACGCCTAACGCATTTCGGGGCCCGTCCTTCGGGCGTAGATGACCCATCGTTGTGGACCGACGACGTCGACGGCCGCGTAGCTCGACGCGACGTAGTCGTAGAACGCACGCAGCGCGGGCGTCATGGTCCACCAGGCGACGCCCGACGTCGGGTACCGCCATCGAGGATTCCAGGAACCAAGGGATGGAACGAGCGCGTCGGACTTCGCCACACCGGGAGTCGCGTCCACGATGAGCGGCGGCGCGCTCGCTCGCAGCTCGTTGACGAACCCCGCAACGAGACTCGAGTCCGCGTAACGCGGTGTGAGCATCGCGAGCGGATACACGAAGCGACTGGCGGGCTCACGATCGGCAAAGAAGTACACGTCCGCCGCATGACCCCACACCAGCAACCGGCTGCCGCGGGTGGAGTGCGCGCGCACGTAGTGCGCGGTGGCGTCCACCTGCTCGGCCCGTTCTCCCCGCAGCCCGCTATCGCGGAGTCCGATCAGCGTCCGGCCGATTGGCACTACGGCGATCACACCGCAGACGACCAACGCAACGTGGCGGTGCCAGCGATCCGCGACCGTCGGCGCGGCGAGGCGTGCGATGATCGCGAACACCTCGCACGCCGCAATGCCCGTGAGCAGCCCGAACGGAAGCAGGAGCGTCGCGAAGTAGTGCATGTAGGTACGGCCGGGAACCGCCGCAAACGCGATCTCCACGGGGAGCCAGAGCACCGCGAACAACAGCACCGGTGTCGGCGTCGCGCCACGACGACGCACGAGCAGCCGCCGGAGAGCGAGCACCCAACCACTGATGGGCAGGAGCAGCGTTCCGTACGCGCTGGTGGCGGCGACGCCCTCGAACGCGGAACGCGCACGCGCGGACCACGAGGCCGCGGCATACGTCGCGTTGTACGCGAACACCTGCTCGACGAATGGCCGCAGCGCGTGCTGCGTGCCTAACCATACCAGAATGGGCGTTATCGTCAGTGCGACGCCGACGACGACCCCGATGACCCACACCGCGAGCTTGCGGACCTGGCGCGTGACCAACAGGCCGATGACCATGGTCGCCATGACGACCGCAGGTGCGCCGACGAAGTTCGGGCGCAACATGAACGCGAGGCCCGCGAGCGCACCGATCGTCACGCCAGACACGAACACCCGACGGCGCAGCGGTGACCATCGCGTCACGAGGAGCATTGCCGCGGCGTGCACGGGCAACACATACCCTTCCGTGAGGTTGAACGGCGCGACGAGCCCTACCGACACCGCGACCCACGTCAGGCCGACAATAGCCGCCGTTGGGCCAACGGTCGGGCGCCACGCGCGCCACGCCATGCCTAACGTGGCGGCGAACGCCGCCACCGTGACGACCCAGATCCCCCAGACCCCGCCGCTGCTCAGGCTCAGCGCGAACGCGTTGATCAGATAGATGAGCGGTGGCTTGTGATCCCAGAACGCGACGTACGGGACGTGGCCACCACGCACCAGCCGGCCGGCCAACGCGAAGAATGCCGCGTCGATCGTGGAGTTCGAGCCGAACTGCGCGTAGAGCGGTGCCGGCCACCGCACGAACGTCACCGTGATGACCCACGCCAGTCCCGCGAGGAGCATCGCCCACTCGAAGCCGGTGACGGGCGCATGTCGGTGCGCCCGGCGTTCCGGCGCTGCCAACGAGAGGAGATCCGACGCCGCATCCGGACGCCGAACAAAGATCGGCACCGGGAACGACAGCGACCGATCATCGCGATGCCTCATCGCGTTGGCACCAAGATCTCCTGGCCGAGCCTCTGCATGGCCGCGGCGACCGTGATCCCAATGCGTCGCCCATCGCGGATCGCGTAGTTCGTCCCTCGATCCTCGGGATAGATCTGCGCCATGGTGGACAGAAAGAGTCCCGCGATCGGCGTGGCTGTCGACGGGATCAGTCGGCTGTAGTGCCTGCCGACGATTGGCTGCGAGTACCGTGCGCGCCACACGTGAGCGCCGAGCACCCACTCACGACCGAACGTCGGGAACATGCGCTGCAGATGCGGGATGCAATAATCGAGCACTTGCTCGTCAGGCATCCGGAACAGCTCGGCGGTTTCCGGCAGGTATTTCGACAGATAGACGATACGCCGGTTCCCGTACGTGGCCGCCGGCTCGAAGTTCGTGTGCTCGATGACGCCGACGAACGGAAAGCCCGGGTCGTTGACGTTGAGCCAGTACGTATCGGACAGGCTTCGGTCGAGCTCGAGCACGATGCAAATGTTCGCCAGGTACTCGATGCGTCGGAGCGATGCCACCCACTCCTCCGGCGCGTGAGGCGCGGCGAGATCGGCGACGATCGGGAGTGCGGGCGTCGCGATCACGGCGTCGGCGTCGATCACGCCGTCGTCGATCTCCACGCCACGTACGCTGCCATCCTCGACAACGAGACCGCGCACGGGTGTCGAGAGGCGGAGGTCGCCGCCGAGCGCGGTGACTTCCTCGGCGAGTCGATCGGCGAGCGCCGCGAAGCCACCGCGGTAGTACGCCAGCATCTCGGCGCCGTTCGACCCGCGGCTTCCGCCGCGGAGCTTGAGCTTGTTCCAGAACCACACGGCCGAGACCTGCGACGCGTACGGCCCGAACTTCCCCTCGAGGAGCGGTTGCCAGACGACCTGATACACCCGTTCACCGCCCAGGCGAATCAGCCACTCCTCGGCGGTTTCCCCCTCGAGCGCACGCCAGTCCTTCACCGCCCGCGCCCGGAGCGCGAGCAGCCCGAGCCTAACGCGATCGGCGAACGACAGTGGCGTGAACTTGAGGACGTCCGAGGGTGAGCTGAGCCGGAAGATCCGGTTCGCGAAGTACATCCCGGTGCGGGTCGGACGGTAGACGATGCGGTCGCGTTCCCCGAGCTCCTCCACCAGGTCGCCGACGTGGCGGTCGTTCGTGAACCAGTGATGGTAGAACCGCTCGAGCCGCTCGCCGTTCACCTCGAACGATCCGGCGAGACCGCCGACGTCGGGCTCCGACTCGAGGACGGTGACGGGAAGGCCGCGCCGCGCGAGCTCGAGGGCCGCACATAGGCCGGTGAAGCCTGCGCCGATGACGATGGTCCGTGGTGCATGCTGCATGGGTGACTCGATCGGGTGAAGTCGTTAGGCGTTGACGCGCTGTCGTTCGGGGCGTCGGAGTATGCGGGGCGTGCCGGGCTTCACCATGAACGCCGCGCCCACGATCGTTACGGGAAGCCAGAGTACGACGTGAACGACCATGGCGAATGCCGTGGCGGTGACGCGATGCGCCCCGAAGGCCGTCAGTCCCAGGATGGCGAAGTAGTCGAACGTGCCGACGTAGCCGGGCGAGCTCGGGATCAGCGTGGCCAGCGTTCCGGTCGCGGCCGCGAACCAGGGCGCGACGGGCGATCCGCCGACATGCAGCGCCCAGGCGACGCACGCGTACATCGTGCCCTCGAGCAGCCAGGCGAGCACGGACAGCGACAGGAGCTGCAGCGCACGCGTCGGCGACCGTACCAGCGCGAACGTATCGGCGAGGCGATGCGCGGACTCGCGGACGCGTGGTGTCCAAGACCGATGCGCGAGCACGCGACTGGCGGTTACGCGGTCGGCGCCGACGCGCAGCACCCCGGGTGAGAGCACGAGCACGAGCACCGCGATGAGTGCGACGCCGCCAAGCACCGCGGCGGTGGTAACGAACGCGTGTGGGATCATCCCGGACGGCACCGCGAGCAGTCCGACGAAGAAGATCGCGACGAGCACGAACAGGTCGAGTACGCGCTCGATGAGCAGCGTGCCGACGACGCGCATAGCCGGTGACCGCAGCGCGTCGCGAAACCCGACGGCCCTAACGACGTCACCCGCTCGCAGTGGCATCGTGTTGTTCACCGCGAGGCTCAACAGAAACGGCCGGACGCAGCTGCGGAGCGAGAGCGTTGGCTCGAGTGCGCGCAGCATGGTCCACCAGCGCACGATGCGCACGAAGAAGCCGGCGGCGAGGGCGAGGATGCCGAGCACGAGCGGGCCTGGTGTCGCCTGGCTCAGGACGGTGCCGATCGAGCTCCAGTCGACGCGACCGAAGGCGAGCCAGAGGAACGCCGCCGCGATGCATAGCCCCGCAACGGCTCGGAGGTGAGAACGCATCGTCGTCAGGCGAGGTTTCCGTCGGCGCGCGTGGGCGCGTGCTCGCGATACACTGGCAGTGGTGCGCCGCGGTCGCGGTATGGTCGCCGGCGTTCGTCGTCACGCAGTCGCCGGCGCGGCAGCAACGTGTCGTCGGCGGGTGCATCGCTCGCGATCGATTTCGTCGCGCGCTCGAACGCGTGACGGAAGCCACGCGCTTCCTCGACCAGGTAGAGCGGGCGACGCTTTGTTTCCCCGTAGATGCGCCCGATGTACTCACCGATCACGCCGAGTGAGAGCAGCTGCGCGCCACCGATGAAGAGCACGGCGATGAACAGCGCGGTCCAGCCCGTCACCCAGTTGTTGGTGAACAGCCGGAGCACCAGTGCGTAGGTGATGGCCGCGAGCGCCACGCCGGATACGAGGAACCCCATCCACGTGGCGAGTCGCAGCGGGGCGCGCGAGAACGACGTCAACCCGTCGAGCGCGAAGCGCACCATCTTGAGGAAGGGATACTTGCTCTCGCCCGCGAAGCGCGCGGCCCGTCGGTACGGCACGGCGATCTGTCGGAAGCCGACCCACGCCACCATGCCGCGGACGAACCGATCGCGCTCCGGCATCGCGCGGAGCACGTCGACGACGGCGCGGTCCATGAGGCGGAAATCGCCGGTGTCGAGCGGGATCTCGGTCTCGCTCAGCCGGTTCAGTAGTCGGTAAAAGGCCTTGGCCGTCGCCAGCTTGAACCGCGTCTCGCCGTCGCGGTCGACGCGGACGCCGTACGCGACGTCGTAGCCCTCGCGCCACCGCGCGACCATGTCGGCGATGACGTCGGGCGGATCCTGCAGGTCGGCGTCGATGAGCACCACGGCGTCGCCACTCGCGTGTTCGAGGCCAGCGGTGACAGCCGTTTGGTGGCCAAAATTTCGCGAGAAGCGCAGCGTCCGCACGCGCGGGTCGAGCGCCTGGATCTCCCGCATCACGTCGGGCGTTGCGTCCCGACTCCCGTCGTCGACGTAGATGATCTCGAAATCGAGATCCGTGAGCTGCGTCAACGTGTGCACGAGACGGCCGTGTGTCTCCCAGAGCACTTCGGCCTCGTTGAAGCACGGAACGACGACTGATAACAGCGACTTCATCCCACCCATCCCTGACCATGAACCCGACGACCCGTGCGGTCTCGCACGTGTCGCGCGACAACGTTTGTGTGCCTTGTGCACAGCCCGCGCCGCGGCGCGGAAAACGCGAGGGATTCGACGACTGCCTAACGCCGACTCACGCGCCGCAGGGGTCGGCAGTTTTCATTGGCATGCCAAGCGACCACGGCCGTGCCCCGCGCCGGCCGCTGGCCGTCGCCTAGCGAACGCGCCAGACCTCCAACGGCCCGACCACTCGATCCTTCACAAATCGTGCACTCACGAACGCGCTGAGCGGTGGCAGGTCGTCGAGGCAGCGCATGAGCCCTTGAGCCTGCCCCATCAGCTTGCGCTCGTCTGGCGACGGCGACCGGGAGCACGCCGCAGTGTTGAGTGCGACGATGTACCGCGGTGGTACACTCGTCAGGCGAGCCATGAAGCGAGCGCGATACTGCCGGCGGAGCTCGGTGTCGGGAGGGTCGACGAGCGGCTGGATAAACCCGAAGGGGCCCACGGCGGGCCGATCACTCAGGTAGTTCACGCCCGCGGCGCTTCCCCACAACAGGACGCCATCGGCCGGTCCGGTGCGCGCCTGGAGGTAGTCGACGAGCTCTGGGAAAACGCCGCCGTGATGGGCGAACGGGCCGAATTCGATGCGTTCGTAGTCGCTGAAGTCGCCGGTCACGACGGCCCCGGACAGACGATAGACGTGCAGGAACGGACCCATCACTGCGCCGAGCAGGACAACGGCCGCGAGCGTCACGGCGATGCTGGTTACAACGGGTAGATCGCGCGGCACGCGCCCCGTGGTCGTCGGCGATGCCAACCGGACCGGACCGTCGTCCGTCACCCACACCCACAACGCGTCAAGCCCGATCCCCGCGAGCAGCGCGAGCGGTGGATAGATCGGCAGCCAGTGATACTCGTAGAAATGACCCTGGACCAGCACGCCGAACGCGGCCGCAGCAATCCACACCACGAGCATCACCACGTCCCGGTCGGACTGCTGCCTAACGAGCCACAGTCCGCCGATGGCGAGCGGAATGGCCGGCGCGAAGCGTTCGGTCGTCAGGAACGCGAGCAGGTACTGACCGCGGTTGAGCCAGGCGGCACTGACATCGGCATAGCTCGACGGGATCCAGTGCAGATGCACCGCGATCCAGTCGTCGAGGGCGCCCCGATACCAGAACCAACCGATACACAGCGCGATGGGCAACACGAGCCCGACACCGCTCGCCAACCAGAAGCGCACCGTTCGGCCAACCCCCTCGGCACGCAGGTGACACCAGCCGTCGAGAAGCGGGAGCGCAAAAAACAGCAAGTAGGTAGGCTTGATGAGCGCGCAGTACCCGATGAGGACGCCCGACACAAATCCGGAGATCGTCGACAGCCGGGTTCGCGTCACCATGAGCGCAACCGTCCCGGTGATCATCACGCCCGCCCACGCGTCCGGCTGGGCCGTGTTGTGATGATCGAGCGAGGCATACCAGAGAAGAAAAAGGACGACCGACCACCGCATCGCGCCGCGGCCCGCGTACTCGCGCACAATCGATCGAAGGCACGCGGCGCTGACGGCCAGCATCACGAGGTCGAACAGTCGCACGCCCCATTCATTCCGGCCGAAGACCATCTCGACGAACGCGAACATGAGGTGTGCGCCGGGACCCTTCACGTCCCAGGCATCGCGGAAGGGCATGCCGCCCGAAAGGACGACGTCGCCGACCCACGCGAGGTTGCCCTGGTCGTTGGAGAAGGGCCACGTTAGGTACGCAACGGCCCAGACGGCCAGCACCACCGCGCACGCGAGCAACGCGATGCGTTCTGCTCGCCGAAGCACCGTGCCGTCGGCGGTCTTTCCCTCGATATGTCGTGTTCGGCTCGCTGAGACCTCGTACTCGCGACTTTGCGCCGTGCTCTGGGCACGAGCCGCCTGACTACTGCGGCCACTGCCGCCACGCGCTCGATGATTCATTACACGAACGGCATGCAACACGCTCTCCGGTCTCTCGAGTTTCTCAAGAGGAATCGACGTAATGATGCGCCGTGGGTTCGCGACGCCATTCGGCATCGCGTGTCTGATCGCCATTGTCCTTGGCATCGTGGTCCGCGCGAGACCCGTGCTGCTGGCGGACTTCCCGCTCAACGACGGCGGGCTGTTCTATCTGATGACGGAAGAGCTCCAACACGCACACTTCCGACTGCCGGCATTCACCGGTTACAACGCCGCGCACATCCCGTTCGCCTATTCACCATTCGGTTTCTATGTTGCGGGCGCACTCGGCGAGATTCCGTCGTGGACACTGCTGCGTATCGCGCAGTTTCTTCCACTCGTCGTGACGTGTGCGACGCTCATCGCGTTTCTGTTGCTCGCGCGAGACATGTTGAGCGACCGTGTTGCCATCGTCGCCGCGCTCGCCGCATTCGCGCTGGTGCCGCGAAGCTTCATCTGGCTCGTGATGGGCGGAGGTCTGACCCGGTCCTTCGGGTTTCTCTTCACGATCCTCGCGCTCCAGCAGGCCTATCGCTTTTTCACGCGCCGGGAGTGGCGGTTCGCGGCCGGGGCCGGCGTGCTCGCCGGCCTAACGCCGGTGAGTCACCTCGGCACCGCGCCATTTCTCGCGGCGAGCCTCGTCCTCTTTTTCCTCGCGTACGGACGACATCGCCGCGGCGTGGTCGGGATAGTCGTGATCGGCGTGATCGCGATCGCCGTGTCGGCGCCGTGGTGGATCGAGGTGACGCGCCTGCACGGGCTCGGTCCGTTCATCGCGGCACGAGGTACGGGAGAGTCCGCGTTTGCCGCTGGCCCCGGTCGACGGTCCGCCATCGGTAGGCTCGCGCGCCTCGGCGCGTTCGCTTTGGGAGAGCCGCTCTTCCCGGTTATTGGCGTGCTCGCCGTCCTCGGCGGCCTCGTATCGCTGCGGCGCCGTGCGCTGGCGCTACCTATATGGTGGGTCCTGACTCTTGTCCTCGACGCGCGCGCCGGAGCGACGTACGCCACCGTGCCGGCGTCGTTGCTCGCGGGACTCGGCGTTGCCGAGGTGATACGTCCGCTGGTCGTGGGCCGAACCAGGGCGCTCGCGACGGTTGTCGCCGGGTTCTTCGTGGCGTACTGCACGCTTGCGGCAATGATACGGGACTCGGACCTGGGAGCCGAAGCGGCATCGCTCACCAGCGTGTCGAACGCCGAACGTGATGCGATGCAGTGGGTCGCGCGAAACACTGCGCCCGAGAGCCGGTTCTTCGTCGTCCCCGAATCCGGGTGGCCGGACGACAAGGTCGCGGAGTGGTTCCCGGTGATCGCCCAACGCCCGAGCGTCGCGACGGTGCAGGGTACGGAGTGGCTGCCTAACGGCGCATTCGCGCGATCCGTTGCCCTGTACCGCCCCGCACAGGCCTGCGGCGGCCGCACGAGTGCGTGTCTCGATCGCTGGGTGTCCGCGTCAGGCGCCCCGTTTACGCACGTGTTCATTCCCCGCGCGCCCGGTGGCGCCTGCTGCCGTGAGCTGAGCGAGAGCCTGCGCGCCGATCCGCGTTATGCACAGGTGTTCGATGGGCCGGGTGGTGAAGTCTTCGAACGGCGCGCTGGATATTGACCGCCTTCAGTTCGTCGGCCGTCTCCCTTCTCCCGGCGGGTCCTTCCCTTCGGCGCCAGCCACTCCTCGAATGGAGGATAGCCGCGCAGGCCCTGGTACTCGAGGTACAGTCGCCGCCCGGCGCGAGGACGCCCAAGGCGCCCGCTTGACAGAACATATCCAAATGGTTATATAACCATCATGGAACTGAACCTGGACGCCACCTTTTCCGCGCTCGCCGACCCCACGCGCCGCGCCATTCTGGCCCGGCTCGCGGAAGGCGAGGCCACGGTGATGGAACTGGCGGAGCCCTTCGAGATCAGCCAGCCGGCGATTTCCAAGCACCTCAAAGTGCTGGAGCGCGCCGGTCTCATTTCGATTGGCCAGGACGCGCAACGTCGCCCGCGCAAGCTGGAACCAGCAGCGCTCGAAGCAGCGAACGCGTGGATCGAGCGTTTTCGCGAGATCTGGGAAGCGAACTACCAGCGCCTCGACACGCTGCTCGAGCAATTGAAGCAAGAGAGTGCGAAGGCGCCGAAGAAACGAAAAAAATAGACACGCATGTCGGGTGGGATGGCGGCGTTCGTCCTTTGAACGAACGCCACGAAATCAAGGAGAGACGAAAATGCCAGCAGAAGTCACAACGCCGAGTGATCGCGAGGTTCGCGTCACACGCAAGTTCAACGCGCCGCGCCAATTGGTGTGGGACGCGCATACCAGGCCCGAGCTCGTCCAGAAGTGGATGACCGGCTACCCGGGCTGGGACTTGCCTGTCTGCGAAATGGATGTGCGTGTCGGCGGCAGATATCGCTGGGCCTGGAAGAACCAGCAAGACGGCACAACAGGCTTCGGCTTCCACGGCACGTTCACCGAGGTGAACGCGCCCTCGAAGCTGGTGCACGAAGAATTCTACGATCCGGGTGATCTGCCGGCCGATATGCCGATGGATCCGTGCATCGTGTCACTCGAACTCAACGAAGCGAACGGCGTCACTACGCTCGTCTGCACGATGAAGTTCTCGTCCAAGGAAACGCGAGACGCCGCCGTCGCCACCGGCATGAGTGATGGCATGGAGGTGGGCTACGCGCGCCTCGACGACATGTTCAAGCAAGCGGCCTGAAGGAGAAACACCAGAGAGGACGAGTTCTGGAGAACGCCCGAGCGCGCTGAGCCACGAGAGCCTGTCACAACGAACCGCCAGGTCCGTCTTCTGCTCTAGTATCAAAAGGGAGGACGAACCCATGCGCGTATTCATCACCGGGGCTACAGGGGTCATCGGATCTCGCGCGGTGCCCCTGCTGCTTCAGGCCGGTCACACTGTCACCGCCGCGTCCCGCTCCGAGCACAATCGCGAAGCGTTGCGACGAGCTGGCGCCGCGCCCGTGAACGTCGACCTCTTCGATGTGAACAGCGTACGCCGAGTGATCGCGGGTCACGACGCCGTGATCAATCTCGCGACGCACATTCCGTCCTCGGCCGTGAAGATCATGATCAGATGGGCGTGGCGAACGAACGATCGCATCCGACGAGAAGCGTCGGCGGCGATCGCGACGGCTGCGATCGCCGAGGGAGTGGGCCGAATGATTCAGGAGTCGTTTGCGCTCATCTATCCCGATTGCGGCGATGCATGGATCGACGAGTCGATGCCAGTAGCGCCCACGAGCTACAACAAGTCCGTGCTCGACGCCGAACGTTCGGCACAGCGCTTCACGGAGAGCGGTGGAACTGGTGTCGTGCTTCGCTTTGGTGGTCTCTACGGGCCGGACGCGTTACTGGCGGAGATGCTCAACATGATGCGGAAGGGGATGTCGCCCGTGCCGGGTGATCCGGGCGCGTTTCTGTCGTCGCTTTCGCAGGACGACGCCGCGACCGCGGTCGTCGCGGCGCTCGGCGTTCCCGCCGGTACCTACAACGTCGTCGAGGACGAGCCGATGCGGCGCGGAGACTGGACGCGCTCGTTGGCCACCGCGGCGGGCATCCCTGTACCAAGGCCGATCCCGGCGTGGATGACGGCGATCGGCGGCTCCATGCTCAGGCTGATGTCGCGGTCGGAGCGGGTCTCGAACCGCAAATTCAGGGATGCCTCAGGGTGGGCGCCGAAGTACCCGAACGCGTCGGACGCGTGGAGCGACGTGCTGCGGTCCTCGAGCGTCGCGAGGGCAGCGGCCTAACGTGTGACCGATGACCGCGCTTCGTGCGCTCGCATGAAGCGCTCGACCCGGTGCGGGTCAACCGGCTCGCTCCATTTCCCGTCCTTTTTGAAGTACGACCCGACGATGAACCCGTCCGCGAGCGGTGCATAACGCGGGAGATTCTCTGCCGATACGCCGGAGCCAATGTAAATCGGCAACCGACAATGCTGCCTAACGCTCGTCAGGTCTGCGTCGCTGGTCTCGTGTCCGGTTGCCGCACCGGTCACGATCACGGCGTCTGCGCGCATGAACTCCACCGCCGCCGCCGTCTCGCCGATGTCCACATCCGCGGTGAGTGCGTGCGCGCTGTGCTTTTTCTTCACGTCCGCCCACACCTGCACGCGCTCCGCGCCGATCGCCCGCCGATAGCGGAGCAGCGACGCCGCCGATGACTCGATGATGCCTTCATCGGCCACGTGGGCGAACGCGTAGCCCTCCACCCTCGCGAACTGCAGGTCCGCGGCATGCGCCACCGCGAGCGCTTCGTGATTTGCGCCGGCAAGAATCTGGATGCCGCACGGCAGGTTGCTCGCGTCTTTCACGGCGAGCGCGATCGCGGTCATCGCGGCGGTGATCTCCGGGCCGACGCCGCCGCGGAGATACGGAACGTCGTGCATGTTCTCGATCGCAATCCCGTGCACACCGCCATCGCGGTAGATACGCGCCTCGGCGACGGCCTGCGTGACGATCTCGCGCACGCTGCACGAGCTGGCTGGTGTGCCGGGCAGCGCACCCACGTGGATCATTGCGATGACGGGTTTATCGGAGTCGAACACTACGACCTCGTTGACACGATGTCACTCGGCGGCAGAGTGGCCGAGCATATTTCGGTATGCCGAACGTGGTCATTCTCGCGGGGCCGAACGGCGCGGGCAAGACGTCTGCCGCACAAACACTGATGGATGGTTTGCCGATCCCGAGAACCTGGAACGCGCCATGCGCATTGTACACGCGCGCGTCATTCGCCGGCATCGGCTGCTCAACCAGCCCCTGATCACGTCGCGAGACGGCAAGGTCGTCGAGCTCGACCCCCACACGGTACCCATGCCCGAGGGCGTGACCGAAGAAGAGATGGGGCCCGTGTTCGACTACCTCTGAGCGCGTCGCCTAACGTTTCTTGAAAATGCTCTTCGGCACCATCATGTGGACGCCCACGTTCCCGTCCACGAGCTGCGTGATGCGAAGATCCGCGGCGATGCTCGCCAGGCGATAGGCATCGGTCTTCGACAGGCCGCGTGAGGCGGCGAGATAGTCTACCATCTCCTGCACGGCGACCTTCGTCGCCTGCGTGAGCGACGTGTCCGCGCCCATGGTGATCCAGTGTGTCGGCGTCTCCGCCTGCGGCCACGCGAGCTTCATGTCCTTCCGGACGATGAACTGCAGCTTGCCGCGCAGCGACGTTTCGATCGCCGTCTGGTCCACCTCGCCATCGCCCTGCGCGAGGTGCCCGTCGCCGACCTCGAACAGCGCACCCGCGACGTGAACGGGGATGTACAGCGTCGTCCCTACCACGAGCTCCTTGTTGTCCAGGTTCCCCGCGTGCGTCGACGGTGGGTTACTGCTGATGCGGCCGACGCTCATCGCGGGCGCCACGCCCATGCTGCCGAAGAACGGCTTGAGCGGGATGACGATGCCCGGCGCGAACTCCGCCGTCATCTTCTTCGCGTCGATCGGGATGATCTTCGTGCCCGCGCCCTGGTCGCAGTTGGCCCTGAGGAAGCCTGCACATCCGTTGTAACCGTACGTGAGCTTCGGCGTGATCTCCAGGATGCGCACCTCGAGCACGTCACCGGAGTCGGCGCCCACGACGTAGATCGGCCCCGTGAGGATGTGGCCGCCCGGACCCTTGTCCGTGACGTTGGCGACGATCTCCCTGAGCTCCGGCTCGACGTCGTTAGGCGGCACGCCGGCCTTCTCGAGCCGGTCGGGGGTGTTGGTGAGCATCGTCGTCACCTCGACGACGTCACCCGACGCGACCCGCAGCGCCGGCGTCGCTGTCGGACTGTAGTACCCGTACGCGACGGTGGTGGGCGACGCCTCGAGCTTGTGCGTCTTGCCGGGTTTCTGCGCGGCTGCTGCGAGTGGCGTGACTGCCGCGAGAATGGCGAGGATACTTGGGGCGGAGTTCGTCATGATAACCGAAAGTGAAAGCTCCGGATCCGCGACAACCTTTGTCTGGATGCCGGCTCAGCGTTTGGATGCCAGCTTACCGCACCAGCTTCCCACCACGGACCCAGGTGTCCGAGCCAACGGCCACCGTCGCATCGGTAAAGAAATTCCAGCGGACGTACCCGCCGCCAACCTCTCCGCCAAGCTCGGTATTGTCGCCGAGCGACAGGCGAATGACCCCGGCGCCGTAGCCATAGTAAGGAATCCACCGCCGCCCCTCGTGCGGCATCGCCAGCAGCGGATTGAACCCGACCGCCAGCTCCCGGAACGCACGCGCCCCGGTTCCGCCGCTCGCCAGCTCGCGCTCCACCGCCTCGCGTCCGGTCGTCGCGCGAATTCCGGTCACCTGGCCGTGCGCGAACGTCAGCACCAACCCTTCCACGCGCGTCCCACCCCACTCCGTCGGCGGAAATGCAATCGTTCCCTCGACGCTGCTCTCGATCGGCGCGACGCGTATAGCGCCCGCGGGTAGCTCGACCTCGCGATCGATGAGGGTCCGGGCGACCTTCGCTCGCGCGGCCGACGCGTCCCCATCCTGCTTCGTGACCGGGCGATCGCCGATACGAAACCGCAGATCGGTACCGAGCGGCGTCGTGACGTGCACGACCTGGCCTCGCATCGCCGCTTCGAACGCGCGCTGTTTGGCGGCGAGCGCCGCGTAGTCCGTCTCGAGCAGTGCACGCAGGTAGACGCGGGCGATGTCGGGTGTCGTCGGAAGAAGCACCCCTGCCTCGTCGTAGGCGCCGGCCCAGTGAAAGTGCACCGTTCGCCCGTGGCCGGACCGAAGCACGCGTTGCATCCCCGCGTACGCCGGGTCGGTCACCGTCGCTCCCGGCATCATGACCGCGGCGTCGACCGCGCGCAGATACTCGTCGAACGCCGCGCCCGTTCGCTTCGTGAGCTCGTTCGTGAAGTCCGTCGACCACGCCGACGGTTGCGCGCCCTGTTGGGCCACGGCGCCGAGGTCGCTGCCGCCAGCGGCGCGGATGGCTTCGCGCAGTACCGGGACCAGTGCGTCGGCCGCCCCGGGGACGGCCACGAGGAGTACGCGCTCGCCGCGGACGAGTGCCAGGCGGCTGACGATCTTCGCGGCGGCCGCGTGCCAGTCGATCGGGTCGTTCTGCGCCATCAGCGAATTGTGCGGACCGAGGGCGCCGAACAGAAGCACCGCGACAGCCGCGATAATGGCCTGAGAGCTCATATGAGCTGTCCTTATAACCCTCGTCCGCCATACGATTCAAGCCGCGCTAGCGCCCGGCTCCCCGGGAGCCCATTCTACGAGAACCGTAGCCTTCCGCCGTCATGACGCCGTCGCATCACGATCCTTCCGGTGATGATCTCATGAGACTCGCCGCCCCGTTCTCCAGTCGCTCTGCCGCCGCCGAGGGAATTCGTCCACGCGACGACGAGCTCGACCTCTATGGACTGACGCATCCGGGGCGCGTTCGCCAGGAGAACCAGGATCACTTCCTTCTCTGTACCGTGCATCCGCAGGTGATCATTCACGGTACCAGCCTGCCGGCAACGGACGGCCTGGCGCTCCGCGGGCAGCGGCTTGCGACGATCATGCTCGTGGCGGATGGCGTTGGTGGGAGTGCCGCCGGAAGCCGCGCGAGCCGGATCGCGACGGAAGCCGTCACGCAGTACTTGGCAACGGCGCTGCGCAGTTACCACGCGGCCGGTACCGCGAGCGAGCACGAATTCACGGAGGCGCTCCGCAAGGCGGCCATCGAAGCGCACGACGTCGTCCGCGCCGAAGCGGTGGCCGAGCTGGGCGGTCGCCAGATGGCGACGACGCTCTCGCTCGGGATCGTCGTCTGGCCGTGGATGTACGTGCTGCAGGTCGGCGACAGCCGATGCTACTACTACCAGGCCGGCGCGCTCAGGCAGGTTACGAAAGACCAGACCGTCGCCCAGGGCCTTGCCGACGAGGGTGTTCTCAAGCCGGAGCAGGTCAAGTCGTCGCCGCTCAAGCACGTGCTCGCGAGCGCCATCGGCGCATCGGCGGCAGTGCCCGAAGTGAGTCGGGTGAACGTTTCGGAGCGTGGGTCCGTCATCCTGGTCTGCACCGACGGTCTCACGAAGCACGTCAGCGACGAGGAGATCGCGCAACGACTCGGCGCCATGGAGTCGGCGGAGCAGGTGTGCACGCAGCTGCTGGACCTCGCGCTCGAGCGCGGCGGTTCCGACAACGTCACGCTCGTCGTTGGACGCGCGCGCAAGGTGCCGCCGAAGTGAGGGGCGTGCAGACACGTTTCCTCGCGCAGGTGATCGTAGCGGCTCTCATTGGTCTCGTAGGCACTCAGGCCCAGGGCCAGGCAGCAGGGAAGACACCAGCACTCAGCGCGATCGAGCGCCGGATCGCGGCGGCGGTGGATCAGCGGAACGCCCAGGCGCTCGCGCTGCTCGAGCGCGTGGTGAACACCAACAGCGGCACGATGAACTTCGAGGGCGTCCGCAAGGTCGGCGATGCGTTCAAGGCGGAGCTCGACGCGTTAGGCTTCAGCACGAAGTGGGTGGACGGCGCGGGGTTCAAGCGTGCCGGGCACCTGGTTGCCGAGCGGAACGGGCGCGGCCCACGCATCCTGCTGATCGGGCACCTCGACACCGTTTTCGAGCCGAGAAGTCCGTTCCAGAAGTTCGAGCGGCTCACCGACTCGACGGCGCGCGGGCCGGGCATCATCGACATGAAGGGCGGTGACGTCATCATTGTCGAGGCCCTTCGCGCGCTGAAGGCGGCGGGTGTGCTCGATGGGCTGAGCATTACTGTCGTCATGCATGGCGATGAAGAGGACGCGGGAGCGCCGCTCGACGCCGCGCGCGCCACGCTCACCGACGCGGCCAAACGCTCACAGATCGCGCTGGGCTTCGAAGACGGCTCGGGCGACCCGCATACCGCGGTCATCTCGCGGCGCAGCGCGGGGTCTTGGACCCTCAAAACGACCGGCACGCCGGGCCACTCGTCGCAGATCTTCCGCGACGACATCGGCGCGGGCGCGCTGTACGAGGCCTCGCGGATTCTCGATGGATTCCGCACACGACTCGGCGGACAGCAGTATCTGACCATCAACCCCGGCGTGGTGCTCGGTGGTTCCGAAGTGAAGTACGACACCGCGCAGAGCGGCGGCACCGCGTTCGGCAAGACGAACGTCATCGCGGGGCAGGCGATCGTGAGCGGTGACATCCGCGCGCTGTCGCCGGAACAGCTCAAGCAGGCGATGGAGACGATGAAGGAGGTCGTCGCACAGCATCTGCCGAAAACGACGGCGGAGCTCACGTTCGACGATGGCTACCCGCCCATGGCGCCGACGGCGGGCAACCGCAGGCTGCTGGCGGTGCACGACTCGGTGAGCCGCGCGCTGGGATTCGGGCCGGTGGTGGCCGTGGATCCGCAGAAAGCCGGCGCGGCCGACGTGTCGTTCGCGGCGCCTTATGTGCCGATGGTGATCGACGCGTTAGGGCTCGCGGGTTGGGATGACCACTCGGACAAGGAGACGGCGAACCTCAACTGGCTGCCCCGTCTCACCAAGCGCGCCGCGGTGCTCATCTACCGACTCGGCTCCCGCGAGTCGAACGTGCCCCGCACCTGATGGCGGGCGTCCGCCTCGGTGTCTTCGCGAGCGCGCTCGGTCTGCTCGCGTTAGGCACCGCGGGCGCGCAGGCGCCGTCGTCATCCAGCCGGACCGCCTTCACCGTCGGTATCGGCGCGATGTACGGCAACCTGATGGGAGGAGACTTCACCGCATCCAGAGCGGGAGTCGGCATCGACGCCAACGCGGGGATCGTGCTGCACCGCTGGCAGCTCGGCATTGGCTACGACCGGACGAACCACCGCCACGACGCCACCGACGGCGACTACGTCGTGAGCAACGCCTACCTCGAGCCGCGGCTTTCCTTCCCGGGCGACCGGCGATGGACGCCCTATGCGGCGGCACGCTTTGGCCGCTCGA
>JAJKIV010000288.1 GCA_021154285.1 Gemmatimonas sp.
CGATGAAGGTCTCGGGGTCGAGCCCGTCGGGGAGATGAATGAGCTTCACGCCCGGCCGCGCATACAGCGCCTGCGACCAGCCGCCGAGCAACCCGTCCTTCACGCCGTACGTGATGCCGTAGACCTTTCGGTGCGGGCACCGCGTGGTCTGCTTCGTCACGAGACAGTGATAGCACGCGCCACAGGTCTCGTGCACGTCGAGGAACGTCACCACGTCACCCTCGCGGAAGGGCCTCCCTTCCACGTCGGCCAGGGGACCGCGAAGCTCGGCGATGACGCCGACGGATACATGGCCGGGAATGAGCGGGTACGGCACGCCCGCCAACTTGCCGTGATGGAGGTGCACGTCCGTCCCGCATACCTCCGAGAACAGCACGTGCAGCAGCGCGGCGCCGGGCTCGAGCGACGGGCGTGCGAGCTCCGCGACGCGAACCGGCTCGTTAGGCGCCGGGATGGTGGCCGCGAGAACGGACGAGGATGTCGGCATGATCAACGTTGGAGGAACCCGTAAGGAGCCGAGCAGACCGGTTACGCGCAAGTCCGCTGGGCCGGGGTAGCCATCGCGCGGCCCGCGCGCATCTTTGCGGCTTCGGTTCCTCGTTCGTTCCCTTCAACGCCCACGTTCATCATGCATCGGCTCGCGCGATACGCTCTCACCGCCCTGGCCCTGCCTGTCCTGGCGGTCCCCACGACGCGCCTGGTCGCACAAGCGACCACATCCGCCCCCGCGAACCAGCCAGCGGCGAATCCAGCTGACGTCGGCTCGCTCGACGCCATCATAGCGGCGCTCTACGACGTGATCTCCGGCCCGGCCGGACAGCAGCGCAACTGGGACCGCATGCGCTCGCTCTTCATTCCCGGAGCGCGGCTCATTCCAAGCTCGCCCGCGCCGGATGGCAAAGTCGTCCCACGCGTGCTCGACGTCGACGGCTACATAGGGCGAGCCGGGCCGATGCTCGAGAAGAACGGTTTCTTCGAGCGCGAGATCAGCCGCAAGACGGATTCGTTCGGCACCATTACCCACGCGTTCAGCACGTACGAGTCGCGCCGTGCCAAGGACGACGCGAAGCCATTCGCCCGCGGCATCAACAGCATCCAGCTCGTGAACGACGGCACGCGGTGGTGGATCGTGACGGTGTTCTGGGATTCCGAGCGGCCCAACAACCCGCTTCCGGAGAAATACCTGACGAAGTAACGGTGTCACCCGCGCCCCGGATGGCGCGGGAGGTCCGCCGATTTACCGATTCGGCCCCGCCGCGCGCGCGCGTTAGGGTTCGGCATGAGCTCACCGTTCGTAGTCTTCGTGTCACCCGGCAGCCGGCGTAACCGCCGGGCGGATCCGCCGGGAAAGCCGGGCGAGAAGCCGTCGTTTCGCGAGCGCATCGATGCGCTGCGCTACGTCCCACGGCTTCTCGCCATGGTGTGGGATACGCATCGCGGCTTTACCGTCGCGATGTCGGCCCTCCGCCTCGTTCGCGCTTTCATTCCGATCGTCACGCTGTGGATCGGAAAGCTCATCATCGACGGCGTGGTGATGGCGCAGCGCAACGGCGGCACGTGGCGGTCGGTCGGTGGGCTCGTTGCCATCGAGCTCGTCATCGTGGTGGTGGGCGAGCTGCTCGCTCGCGCTTCGAGCCTCGTCGAGAGCCTGCTGGGTGATCTCTTCAGCAATCGCATCAGCGTGCGTCTCATGCAGCACGCAGCGACGCTGGACCTCGCGCAGTTCGAGGACCCCGAGTTTTACGACCATCTCGAGCGCGCACGACGCCAGACGGTCGGCCGCATTGGGCTCATCGCGCAGATGCTCGGACTGGCGCAGGACGCGCTGACCCTCGTCACCCTGAGTGCGGCCCTGCTCGCGTTCAGCCCGTGGCTCATGGTGCTGTTGGTGGTCGCGATCATGCCAAGCTTCCTCGGCGAGACACGGTTCGCGGCGATGGAGTATTCCCTGCTCTTTCGCTGGACTCCGGAGCGACGGCAGCTCGACTACCTGCGTTGGGTCGGCGCGAGCGACGACACTGCGAAAGAGGTACAGCTCTTCGGGCTCGCCGGCTGGCTCACGGAGCGCTACCGCGTGCTCTCCGATCGCTGGTACGCGGAGAACCGCAAGCTGGCGACACGGAAGGCGGTCGTCAGCTCCGCCCTGTCGTTCATCGGCACGGTGGGATATTACGCGGCCTACATCGTCATCATCGCCCGCGCGATCGCGGGAAGCATCACGCTCGGCTCGCTGACCTTTCTCGCTGCGTCCTTCTCGCGCGGGCGGGAACTCATCCAGCGTCTCCTGCTGGGCGCGAGCGCGATCTACGAGCAGGGCCTGTACCTCCGCGACCTGTTCCTGTTCTTCGAGATGCAGCCGACGATCAGCTCGCGACCGGGCGCGCCGCCGGTGCCGCGCCCGATCCGAACCGGCTTCGTGTTCGAGAACGTCGGATTCCAGTACCCCGGCAGCGACCGGTGGGCGGTGCGGCACGTGAGCTTCACGCTTGGCCGCGGTGAGCGAATCGCGCTCGTCGGCGAGAATGGCGCCGGAAAGACGACACTCACCAAGCTCCTGGCGCGCCTCTACGACCCCACCGAAGGACGCATCCTGCTCGATGGCGTCGACGTCCGCGATTACGACCTCACGTCGCTACGTCGCGAGATCGGCGTGATCTTCCAGGACTTCGTTCGTTACGACATGCGCTTCGACGAGAACGTCGGCGTCGGGGAGATCGAATCCGTCCGAGGCTACCTCGACAACGGCGCCGGCGTCGCGGCGCCGGAACCGCTCGTCCACGCCGCCGATCAGTCGCTCGCCTCGTCGCTGTTGCCGCGTCTCCCGGCAGGGTATCGCCAGATGCTTGGCCGTCGCTTCGAGGACGGTGTCGATCTGTCTGGTGGAGAGTGGCAGAAGATCGCGCTGGCTCGGGCCTACATGCGCGACGCGCAGGTGCTGATTCTCGATGAGCCGACGGCGGCGCTCGATGCGCGCGCGGAGTACGAGGTGTTCGAGCGTTTCTCGGAGCTCATGGCGGGCAGGATGGGCGTCCTCATCTCGCATCGTTTTTCGACGGTGCGCATGGCGGACCGGATTGTCGTGCTGAAGGGCGGAGAGGTAGTCGAACAGGGAACGCACGAGGAACTCGTCGGCGCGGGTGGCTTGTATGCGGAGCTATTTGCGATGCAGGCCGTCGGATACCGTTAGCAGCCAGCGGCCAGCACGAGCAGCCAGCAGCGAGCCGCGTTCTCCCGTCTCCCGTCTCCCGCTTCCCGGTCGTTTCCGTTACCCTTGGCTCCGCTACCGCCACCCGAACCGAAGCCCGAATGCAGATTGGAGTCCCCAAGGAGACCGCCCCGCGCGAGCGGCGGGTCGCCCTTGCGCCTGACAGTGTCGGACGACTCGTAAAGAGCGGCGCGCGCGTTGTCGTCGAGCACGACGCCGGCGCCGCCGCCTCGTTCCCTGACAGCACCTACACCGCTGCTGGCGCCACCGTGGTCAGATCGCTGACCGAAGCACTCGCGGACAGCGACGTCGTGACGAAGGTACAGCCACCGTCCGCCGCGGAGGCTCGCGCGCTCAAGTCGGGCACAGTGCTCGTGAGCTTGTTTCAGCCCGCCAGCGCGGGAGACATTCTCCCTGCTCTCGCCGACCGATCCGTGACCGCGCTCAGCCTCGAGCGCGTACCGCGCATAACGAGAGCACAGTCGATGGACGTGCTGTCCTCACAAAGCACGGTGGCCGGCTACAAGGCCGTTCTGATCGGCGCGTCGATGATGCCGAAGTTCCTGCCGATGCTCACGACGGCGGCCGGCAATATCGCGCCGGCGAAAGCGTTCATTCTCGGCGCCGGCGTTGCCGGCCTTCAGGCGATCGCGACTGCGCGTCGGCTTGGCGCAATCGTCAGCGCGTTCGACGTGCGACCCGCCGTGCGCGAGCAGGTGCAGAGCCTCGGGGCCACGTTCGTCGCGGCTGACGCCATCTCGAGCGACGCCGAGGACAAGGGCGGCTACGCGCGCGAGCAGTCGGCGGACCAGCAGCAGCGAACCGCCGCGCTGCTGCACGATCATCTCAAGCAGGTCGATCTCGTCATCACAACGGCGCAGATCCCCGGGCGTCCGGCTCCCAGGCTCATCACCGAAGCGATGGTCGCCGACATGCGGCCCGGAACGGTGATCGTCGACCTGGCCGCGGAAACGGGCGGGAACTGCGCCCTCACGCGACCGGGCGAAATCGTCGACGCCAACGGCGTGCTCGTGTTCGGCGCGGTGGACATTCCCAGCTCGGTGCCGACACACGCGAGCCAGATGTTCGGCCGCAATGTGTTGACGTTGCTGCAGCACCTCATCAAGGACGGCGCGGTTAAGATCGACCTCGACGACGAGATCACGGGGCCGATGTGCGTGGTGTATCAGGGACAGCCGCGAAACTGAGCGACTGCCGGTCGCCCGTCGCCCGTCGCCTAACGATCCGACGTCGACGCCGTCTGACGCTTCTCGTCCTTCAGCCAGTACCCGAACCACTGACGGATGCGAGCCAGTCGGTCGACCAGGAGCCACGGCTCGCCAGTCCGTGACAGGTCGTGCGTCGACCGCGGATACCTGACGAGCTCCACCGGCACACCCTGTTTCTTGAGCGCCATGAACCAGAGGTCGGCGTTGCCGATCGGCGTCCGGAAATCCTCCTCGCTCTGCACGATCAGCGTCGGCGTTCGAACCTTCGCCACGTGACGGATTGGCGACAGCGAGTCATACATGGCGAAGTTGTCCCACGGCTTGCCGTAGAACTCGAACTCCGTGAGGCCCTGGGCGTCCGACGCACCGTACCAGTACGTCCACTCACTGATCATCCGATCGGCCTCGGCTGCCTTGAAGCGATTCGTCTTCGTCGTGATCCACGCGGTCATGAATCCGCCGTATGAGCCACCGCTGACGCCGAGGCGCGTGGAATCGACGTCGGGACGTTCGGCCGCGATGTCCACCGCCTTGATCAGGTCCTCGTAGTCTTCCGCGCCCCAGCGACCGCGCGTCGAGTACGTGAAGTCTCCGCCGTACCCACTCGAGCCGCGCGGGTTCGTGTAGAGCACCCATACGCCGGCACCCGCGAGGCTCTGGAACTCGTCGAACCAGCCCTCGTTGTACTGCGCGTGCGGGCCGCCGTGGATGTAGAGCACGAGCGGATACTTCTTTCCCGCCTCGTAGCCCGCGGGCTTCATGAGCCACCCTTCGATCTCGAGTCCGCCCACGGACGGGTACGTGAATCGCTCGGCCGTGGACCATGCGATCTCGCTGTTCAACTTGTCGTTGAACGACGTGAGCTTGCGCTCGCCCGTACCGTCGGCGTTCGCCACGTACAGCTCCGTCGGTTGATCCACGCTAGTGGAGACATAGGCCACGATCTTCATCGAGGCGTCGTACGCGAAGCCGTTCGTGACACGTCGGCCGCCGATCAATTCCTTGACCTGCTTCGTCCGCGGGTCGAGGCGGAAGAGCGCCGAACGGCCGCCAACCGACGCTGAGAACGCGATGTCGCCCGCGGGAAGCCACTCGTATGACGTGGGCTCGTACTGCCAGCTGCCTAACAAGTTCACCGGTTCACCGCCGGCGACGTCGACGGCGTAGATGCGAGCGGAGGCGACGCGCGTCGGCGCCGCCACGAATGAGATCCGCTTCCCGTCCGGCGACCAGGCGAGGTCGCTCTCGTTCCCCACGAACGTCGTGACACGACGGGGCTGGCCACCGGTGATCGGCACCACGAAGATATCCGCGTCGTTGCGTGGCGCCTCGTCGCGCTTGGCGTCGTAAGGCAGCCGCGCCAGCGAGTCGCGTTCGGCCTCGACGACCGAATCCGGGCGCAAGGCAGGGTCGGCCACGAACGCGATCCACTTGCCATCGGGCGACACGATTGCCCCGCGCCGGGAGTACGACGTCGAATCGAGCAGCCGCTTCTTCGAGCCGTCGAGCTTCTGCACCCAGATCTGCGTGGGGCGCCACGCGCGCGCCTCACGCGGCCCGGGGATGTAACCCTGACCGTTCGCCTTGTACCGCATCTCGTCGATCTGGCGACCATCGAACCGCTTCGGATCGAGTGGCTGAGTGATGGCGCCGTATGGCGGGCGAGCCATGGGCTGCATGGCGGCATATGGATCGCGCCGATGCGTGGAGTCCGCACTCGAGTCAGGCGTCACGGAGTCGCTCCACACGGCGAAGCTCCTGTCGCGAGGCAGCGATCCGTTCGGGTAGTCGTTCATCTCCGCCGCTTCACCGCCGGGCTGGTCCATGCGCAGGGCCCAGGTCTTCGCGCGCGAACCGGCACGGGTGGAGTTGAAGAGGAGATACTTTCCGTCAGGCGAGAACCGCGGGCTCGAGCTCTCCGTGCTCGGCGACGTGTATCGCGCCGCTTCGCCGCCGGCGACGGGAACGACCCACACTTCGTTGTGTCGCTTGTTCTCGCTCTCGCGCACCGTCGTGACCGTGAAAGCGACGAGCTTCCCGTCGGGAGAGACCGCCGGCGCGCTCAACGTCGTGAGCCTGTACCAGTCGGCCGGGGTGAACGCCCGCTTCGCGCCGCTACCCGACGACGTCGCAGACGCGGGGCGAGTCTGGGCTCCAACGGGAGCGGCGAGCGCCACCATCAGGAGCGCGATTGCGGTCGAAAACGAACAGGTCGATGTTTGCTTCACGATTGCTCCACGCTCGGGTGTCATTGGCGGTGCCGGAATGTAGGTCGTGTGTCCCGGTTGGCGAGTCCGGTCCCGTTGGTTCGGCGCCGTCTTGCATCATCTCCAACAATTACGCATCCAGGTCGGGATCCGCTCGCATGCCGTTTCTTCACTCCATCGCACCAAAGGCACCGCTTCGCGATGACACGCGCGGGTTCCCGTTCTCGGTTCCCGTGGTGCGGGCGCTCGAGTCCCTGGAGTTTCCAACCGCGGTCACGTTTTTCGTCGGCGAGAACGGATCGGGAAAGTCCACCTTGCTCGAGGCCTTGGCGGCAGCGATTGGGTTACCAACGGTCGGGAGCGAGGCCGTGCGCGACGACGGAACGCTCGCGGCTCAACGCGCGCTCGCCAAGCATTTGCGTCTCTCCTGGACGCGCCGAACGCACAAGGGCTTCTTCCTGCGCGCCGAGGACTTCTTCGGCTTCACGAAGTACGTCGCTCGGCTTCGCGCCGAGTTCCGGACGCGACTGGCGGAGCTCGACGTGGAATACGCGGACCGGACCGCGTGGGCCCGCGGCCTGGCGAAGGGACCAGCGGCCAATTCGTTGGCGCATCTCGAGCGACGCTACGGGGTGGACCTCGACGCCAACTCGCACGGCGAGAGCTTTCTCAAGCTGTTCCAATCCAGGTTCGTGCCCGGTGGCCTGTACCTCCTCGACGAGCCGGAAGCGCCGCTCTCGCCGCAGAGTCAGCTCGGGCTGATCGCAATGCTCAAGGACATGCTGCCCCAGGACGCACAATTCATCATCGCGACGCACTCACCGATCCTGCTTGCGTTCCCGAACGCCACGATCTACACGTTCGATGATCAGCCGCCGAAACGCGTGGAGTTCGAGGAGCTGGAGCACGTGCGCCTGACGAGAGATTTCCTGAACGACCCCGAGGCCTTTCTCCGTCATTTGTAGCGTGCAGGCGTCCGTCTGGATGCTCAGGCCGCGCGCAACCTAGATTGGAGGCATGTCAGACTCGCCTGGTGCCCGACTGCTCTCGTTATGGCGTAGGCTGAGCCCGTGGCCGGGCGGGCGGTGGCTGTTCAGCTTTCTCCTCGGACGCAGGGTTCCCTACACCGGCACCATTGGCGCCCGCATCGTGGAGCTTCGCCCGGGCTACGTGCGCACCGAAATGCGCGACCGGCGGATCGTCCGCAATCATCTCCAGTCGATTCACGCCGTCGCGCTCGTGAACCTCGCCGAGGTTGCGAGCGGACTCGCGATGCTGACCGGCCTTCCGCCGACGTTGCGCGCGATCGTCGTGGGGCTCTCGATCGACTATCTCAAGAAGGCGCGCGGCACACTCGTCGCCGAGTCGACCGTCGATCTCCCGCCGATCACCGAGTCGCGGGAAATCCAGATCCACGCCACGATCCGTGACGCCGCCGGAGACGAGGTCGCAAGAGCCACCGTGCGATGGCTGGTCGGCCCTAATCGCACATGAGCGCGAGCGCCGTGGCGAACCGCGACGACGCGCTCGCCACTCCGTTCACCAGGCACGCGCACGTGGAAGTACCACTCGTCTGCGGTGCCATGTATCCGTGCAGCAACCCGGAGCTCGTGGCCGCCGTGTCGGCGGCCGGGGCTATTGGCATCGTGCAGCCGATTTCCTTGACGTACGTGCATGGTCGCGAGTTCCGCGCCGGGCTCCGGTACATCCGGAGCCTAACGAGTCTGCCGATCGGCTTCAATGCACTCATCGAGCGGTCGTCGCGCCGCTATCACGAGCGTATGGTCGCGTGGGTGGACATAGCACTGGAGGAGGGCGTCCGCTTCTTTGTCACGTCGCTTGGTAATCCGCGCTGGGTCGTGGACCGTGTGGGACAGGTCGGTGGCGTCGTGTACCACGACGTGACGGAGCGCCGCTGGGCACAGAAAGGGCTCGACGCCGGAGTTCACGGTCTCATCGCCGTGAACGACCGAGCTGGTGGCCACGCGGGGCCGCTCTCGGCCGCAGCGCTCCTCGACGACATCGCTGACCTCGGATTACCGGTCGTGTGTGCCGGCGGAATCGGGTCGCCGGACGAGTACGTCGCCGCGCTGCGCATGGGGTATGCGGCGGCTCAGCTGGGCACCCGATTCATC
This sequence comes from Gemmatimonas sp., assembly GCA_021154285.1. Lineage (GTDB taxonomy): Bacteria > Gemmatimonadota > Gemmatimonadetes > Gemmatimonadales > Gemmatimonadaceae > JAJKIV01. The sequence goes on from JAJKIV010000288.1 coordinate 8,777, forward strand.
GCGACGACGGAGTGCCGCGCGCACGCTCGCTACAAGCAGGCAATCCTGGCCGCCGACGAGCGCGACATCGTCCTGACCGAACGGCTCACCGGCATCCCCGTATCGGTCATCGAAACGCCGTACATCCGTCGGATCGGTACGCGCGCGGGGTGGCTGGCGAAACGAATGCTCCGCGGGCGGCGCACGAAGCACCTCATGCGGACCGGATACGCCCTGCGGTCGCTCTGGCAGCTCAAGCGCGGCCTGTCACGCGGTGACGAAACGGCGGACTACTGGCAGGCGGGCAAAAGCGTGGCGACGATCGAGGCCGAGTTACCGGCGGGCGATGTCGTGCGGTCGTTCGCCGATGCGGCGCGGGCGAGCGTCGCCGCCGCCGGTCCGTTTGCGGCGTCGGTCCCTGCCGTCAGGCGTTAGGCGGCCGTCCACCACCGGAGCCACTACCCGGGCCACGACCTCTCCGTCGCCGACGACGTCCACTCGGCGCCTGCGACCCTTGCGCAGACGGAGCGGAACCGTGGCGCGCGCGCTCGCCCGAACCCGCAACGGCCGGGCGGCCGGCGCGAGACCCGTCCGGGCCCCGAGGACGGCCGGTCGCCTCGGCAGACCGCGCGGGAGCCCACGCTCCACGCACCCGTTCATGGCCAGCCCTGGCTGGCGTCGCGTCCGGCCGCGACGAGTTTCGCTCACGCGGTGGGGGCGGGTGCGGCGCATTTCGCTCACGCACCGGTGGTGAAGCGTTGCGCTCTCGCACCGGTGAGGATGCGGTGCGCTCACGTGCGGGCGGCGGCCCTGCCTTGGCCGTGTGGCCCTGACCCGTCTCGCGAGGCGAACGGCGTTCGGCCTTGTCCCGCGCGCGTTTCCGTTCCTCAGCGCGCCGCGCGCGGATCGCGGCGATGCGCTCACCAATCGGCACCTCGAATCGCTCGCTCGGCGCCTGGTCGTAGTTGAACCCGGTCACCGTGATGCGCGGCAGCGTACGGCCGACCGCGCGCTCGATAGCCCGGAGATCGCCTTCCTCTTCCGGAGAGACGAAGGTGAAGGCGTCCCCGGTGGCGTCGGCCCGCGCCGTCCGTCCCACACGGTGGATGTAGTCGTCCGGGACGTTAGGCACGTCGAAGTTCACGACGTGGCTCAGCTCTTCCACGTCGATCCCGCGCGCGACGATGTCGGTCGCCACCAGCACCTGGAATTTCCCGCCCTTGAACCCGTCGAGCGCCAGGGTCCGCTGTGCCTGCGAGCGGTTGCCGTGGATGCGCGCCACCGACACACCACCCGTCTCCAGCACTTCGGTGAGCCGGTTCGCGCGATGCTTGGTGCGCGTGAAGACGATGACATCCTTGAGATCACCGCGGCGGATCAGCTCGAGAAAGAGCGTCGGCTTGAGCGCCTCGCGCACCGGGTACACGGCCTGCGTGATGCCGACGGCCGGTGCGGATTTGCGCTCGAGATTGATCGTGGCCGGATGGCGCTGGAGCTCGCGCGCGAGCTCCAGGATCGGCGCAGGCATCGTCGCCGAGAA
>JAJKIV010000289.1 GCA_021154285.1 Gemmatimonas sp.
CTCGATGAACGCAACCGTGAGTTCTTCATGGAAGGCGGACAGCGGTACAATGACCTGCTCCGCTATTCCATTCCGTGGAAGGTCGGCAACGACCAGAACGGCGTTCCCTACGGAACGACGACCTGCATGCCGTTGCCGTTGAGCGAGAAGATCGCCGCAGGCGGTTGATGATCCCTGGAGCTGAAATCGAAAGGAGCCGGCCAACAGCCGGCTCCTTTCATTTCATAGTCATGGCGCGAGAGAGCCGGCGTACGCGGCGGCCGAGATCATGTCCTTCAGCGTGAGTGCACCCGCCACCGCGCGCATCGGCGCCGCGTCCTTCGTCGACCGCGAACCTGCCGCGAAACCCATCAGCTGTCGCAGCAAGTATGACGGCGACCGCCCCGCGATCGGCGGCGCTGGACCTGCGCCGCGCAGCTTCGACCCGTGACAGCTCGTGCACGCCGTCGCGCTCTTGGACCCCGAAACCCCGCGCTTCGCGAGCTCCTGCCCCCGGGCGATGCTGCCCGGCGGCACGTACGCCACGTACTCGACGCGCGCGTCGTGCAACTCGTGACGCTCCGCGTCGGTCGCGACCTCGATGAGGCGCTCGCCAAGCGCCTCTTCACCACCCTCGGCCGCGAGAAAATACAAACCGGTGCCTGGCCTGGTACGCGGAATGCGCTCGGCCTCGACCACCCGCGCACGCTGGCGGGGCTTGAGCCGCGAGAAGTAGCGCGCTGCCTCCTGTACTTCGGCGGTCGTGGCACTGTCGGCAATGGCACGCATGATGTCAGCCGGCTTGTTAGGCGCGTGCCACGGGCTGCCGCGCTCGCCCGACCGAAACGCGGCCACCTGCCGTATGATGTACTTCTCCGGCAATCCCGCGAGCGCCGCATTCTCCGGACGTCCGGCGCCATCGGGGAGATGACAGTACCCGCACGCCCACACGGCCGGCCGGCGACCGCGCGCGACGGCCTCCGGCATGGCGGGATGCGACTCGGGATACCAATCGGCGACGTCATAGCGGTTGTGCGCACGCAGCTCGGTGAACGCGGCGGTGCTGCCCGCGATACGCCGCGGCGTCACGCTGTCGTCCGGGGCCGCCGGCGCGCCGGTGCCTAACGGCATCGCCCAGGCGGGCGGTTCGGGCTTGGCTGATGAGGTCGACGGCGCGGCTCGCTGCATCTGAGCGCTGAGCGGGCTCACGGCAGCGAGTATCAGGGTCGCACCGCGTAAGAAAGTCATGTCGTGTTCTCCTCGAGCAGACCTGCCGTGTTGCCGCTCACGTCATCGGGGCAACGCAAAGGCGACGTACGTGTCCGACGACGTCGAGCCCAGCTTCCCTCCTCCGGCGGCGATCACCACGAATTGTCGTCCTCCGACCGCGTAGGTGCTCGGCGTCGCGTATCCCGCGGCGGGAAGCGTCGCTTCCCACAGAAGCTTGCCCGTCGCCTTGTCGAACGCGCGGAACTTCTCGTCCTGTGCGGCAGCAATGAATACGAGTCCGCCCCCCGTGACGATAGGGCCGCCATAGAGCTCGGTGCCGGTCAGTGCCAGCCCTCGGGCCGTCAGCGCGGGAAACTCGCCGAGTGGGATGCGCCATCGGTATTCGCCCGTGTTGAGGTCGATCGCGCTGAGCGTACCCCACGGTGGCTTGATCGCCGGGTACCCATCCGGATCCTTCCACCGCTCGTACCCGACGAAACGGTACGGCGACGCTGACGTCGACCCAGCTGATAGCGCGGAGCCGTTAGGCGCGATCCGGGCCGGTCGGCCGAGCAGGTAATTGACGACGGCAGCTCGTTCTGGTTCGGCCAGGTCGCGGAACGCCGGCATGAACCCGCGCCCGTGCGCGATCACCGCCTCGATCTGCGCCGCCGACAGTCGCGCACCCACGCCCCACAAGGCCGGGACGCGATCGCCGTCACCGCGCCGGTCCGCCCCGTGACAGCCGGCACAGAACGCGGAGTAGACGTCCGCCCCGCCGCCTAACGTGCTCCGTCCAAGCGCGCCGAGCGTCATCGGCCGCATTGCCGCGATCCACGGCACGTCGCTGGCGTTCACGTACAGCACGCCGGTCTCGCGATCCACCGCCGCACCACCCCATTCGCCACCACCATCGAACCCCGGGAGTACGATGCTCCCCTTCACGCTCGGCGGCGTGAAGGGGCCGTCGTTGCGGAGCATGCGAAATCGTCGCAGCGCAGCGTCATGCGAGGCGGGTGACAGGTCAGTGAGGTCCGCCTCCGTCATCGTCTGGCGCGCGAACGGCGCGGGTTTGGCGGGACTGGACTGCGTGGGCCACGACGCTTCGCCGTTGAGATCCGTCGCCGGCACCGGCCGCTCCTCCACCGGGAACAGCGGACGTCCATTCTCGCGATCGAACAGGAACACGAAACCGGTCTTCGTGATCTGCGCGACGGCATCTACCGTGCGGCCGGCCTGCCTGACAGTCACCAGATTGGGCGCGGCCGGCAGGTCGCGGTCGAGGAGATCGTGATGGACCGTCTGAAAGTGCCAGATGCGGCGTCCGGTCCTGGCATCGAGCGCGAGAAGCGTGTTCGCGTAGAGATTCGCGCCGCGGCGCCCACCGCCGTAGAAGTCGGGACTGGCCGATCCCGTAGGCACGTAGACGATCCCGCGACGGGTGTCGACGCTCATTCCCGGCCACGAGTTCGCGCCGCCAGCCGTCTTCCACGCGTCGTTAGGCCAGCTTTCGGAGCCGGGCTCGCCCTGTTGCGGAATCGTGTGAAAGGTCCATCGCACGCGACCAGTCCGCACGTCGTAGGCGCGCACGTGTCCCGGCGCCGCCCCCTCGCCTTCTCCCACGCGAGTTCCCTGGATGAGCAGGTCCTCGAACACGAGACCGGGGCTCGTGGCAATCACATAGCCTTCCGACTCTGACTCGGCAGAGTCGACCGGCGTGTCCCGTCCGAGTCCGGCCGCCAGGTCGACCCAACCCGAGTCGCCGAACGTCGGGATGGGACGGCCGGTGCGCGCGGCGAGCGCATAAAGCCGCTGCGCGGCTGTGAAGAGGATGCGTCGGTCGTCGCCATCGGCCCAATACACGACGCCGCGGTTCGCGTGAAGCTCGCGAGTGCGGCCAGCGAACGGATCGAACCGCCAGCGAAGCGTGCCGCTATCCGCCCGGAGCGCGATGACGGCGAGGGCTGGGGTCGTCGTATAAAGAACGCTGTCGACGACGATCGGCGTCGCCTGGATCTCTGATCGGCGGCCAGCCGGCATGTCGCCGGTGTGATACGTCCAAGCGACCGTGAGCGTCGAGACGTTGGCGCGAGTGATCTGATCGAGCGTGGAATAACGATCGTTGGCCGGTGTCCCTCCCGTCACCGGCCAGTCATCGCGATGAGAGGACCGGCAACCGGCCACGAGTTCGGCCACGCTGGCCGTTACGATCAGCCACCGAACGAATGTTCGAGTCGCGTTATGCACGAGCCATCAATCGTCCGGGATGAGCGAGGCATTGAACACGACCTCCCAGAGGTGACCGTCCGGATCGGCGAAGTATCCGCCGTAGCCGCCCCAGAACGTCTTGTGCGCCGCCTTCACGATGGTCGCACCGCACGCTGCTGCCTGCTGCATGACCGCGTCGACTTCCTGCTCACTCCGAACGTTGTGCCCGATCGAGAGCTCGGTCACGCTGTGCGGGCTCTTCGCCAGGCCGACGTCGTGCGCGAGACTGTCACGCGGCCAGACTGCGAGCTTGAGACCCCTCTGCAAATCGAAGAACGCGACAGCTCCGTGCTCGAACTCGCGGCCGATGATGCCTTTCGTTGGGAAGCCGAGGTCTCGGTAGAACGCGAAGGAGCGCGCCAGGTCATCGACCGCGATGGTGAGCACCGTGATCAAGGGCTTCATAAACCGCAACCAGGTTACAGGTTACTGGAATTGGTTATTGGTTATTTGAACCGATAACCAATAACCCGTACCAGTAACCAATTACCATTTCCAGCAACCGATAACCAGCAACACATAATGGAACTGTCCGGGAATGCCGGGAGGCCTGTACGTTCGGCGCGCGTGGGTTGAGCTTCTTCGTAAGCCGCCGGCCTCCGGACCGGTCGTGTTCTTCGAAAACCCTGAGCCTACTGCCGCCATGCGCTGCGCTCCTGCTGTCATCGTCGCCCTTTCGCTCCTGACCTCCAGCGCGCTCGCGGCGCAGCAGGAGCTGCGTCCCGCCCCGAGTGGCCGCGCCACCAGCACGGTGTCGCTCTCCGTTCCGCGCGCGGAAGGCGCGGCCGAGGCGCCACCAACTACCCCGCCGCTCACCATCGTCCTGGACTATGGCCAGCCGCACCTGCGCGGCCGGAAGATTCACACCGACAGCCTGGTGCCGTACGGCAAGCCGTGGCGCACCGGCGCGAACGACGCGACGACGCTCACGACGGGCGTCGACCTCGTGTTGGGTGGCACGACGCTGCCCGCGGGGAAATACGTGCTGTACACGATCCCGACCGCCGGCGACTGGAAGCTGATCATCCAAAAGCCGGCCGGCCAGACGGCCGAGTACAAGCCGGAGTTCGACGTGGCGCGCGTCGACCTCAAGCGTCGCCCGCTCACGGAACCCGTCGAGAGCCTAACGATGTGGCTCATCCCGTCCACCGCGGCGGGGAAAGCTCAGGGCGAGCTCCGTCTGGCCTGGGGGACTAGTCTCGTGTCGACGACGTGGACGGTGAAGTAACGAGACTCACTGACCTGCGCGCGGCCGGCTCGACGGCGGCACCAGCTTGTTGAGCCGCATGTACGTCACGATGTTGCCGTAGTGTTCGCCGTCGTGCGACGCGTTCGCGATGAGCGCGTAGTAGCGCGAGTGCTGCTGCCCGAAGATGTCGACCGACCCCTTCACCTTGTCGTCCGACAGCGCGTACGCGCGCTCGCAGTAGACGTTGGATTCCTTCAAGGCGGCCACGATTGCGGCTTTGGTCTTGGCCGTCTTCTCGACGTCGCCTTCATCCGACGGCTTGTCGCCTAACGCCATCGCGCAGTACATCTTCTGCGAGCCGGCGACGTGCGCGAACAGCTCACCCATGGTGCGCACGTCGGGCGTGGGTCGGTAGGCGTACAGCGACTCCGGTAGCTCGTCGGCGGCCTGAGTCAGGTTGCCGATGACGCTCTTCCACAGCGCTCGCGCCTCGCCCGTCGCCGACGGGGACTGGGCGGCTGCACTCGAAACGATGATGGGCACCGCGGCGGCTGCCAGGATGGCTCGTAGCATGGGAGCGGTTGAATGAGGATGGCGTGGCGGCCGAAGGGTTTCGGAAGCCGCGCCGGAGAAGCTAGGACGCGGCAGCGAATACGCAATCAGCCAGGTCCGGGACGGGATCCGGCGGCGTCCGCGCTTCCAGATCCAGCAACGCTCTCCGCCAGGGATTCAGCCATCGGCAACACGACTCCCGGCGCCCGGAACGCCACCACCGAAAGCGGCGGCAGCGTTAGGCTCAACGAGTACGGACGCCCGTGCAGCGGCGTCGGTGACGTCTCCACCGATCCGAAGTTCCCCATGCCCGCCCCGCCATACGTCGTGGCATCGCTGTTCAGGATCTCCACCCACACGCCGGCCACCGGTGCACCGATCCCGTAGCCGTACCTCGGCACCGCAGCGAAGTTGCAGACGAAAATCAACATGTCATTCGAGTCGGCAGCGCGCCTGACGAAGCTCACCACGTTCCCCTCGTGGTCACTGCAGTCGATCCACTCGA